>DATGJA010000331.1:0-25073 GCA_035295445.1 Polyangiaceae bacterium
CGGCGCGGTCGCGCCCGAGCGAAGGGCAAGGCGCGGGTCGGCTGCGGCGAGCCACTCGAAGGCTTCGTCCTCGACGTGGGCGAACTCGCCGACGCTGGCGGGATTGGGTTGCGCCGCCACGGGTACCGCCGGGCTCGGCCCGGGCCGGGAGGGCGAGGCGCACGCCGCCGCGAGGAGGAGCGGAAGCGAGAGCGGCAAACCCCGCGACCTCGAGAATCTCTCAAACACTCACTCGCCCATCACCTTGACGATGAGGCGCTTGTCGCGCTGCCCGTCGAACTCGGCATAGAAGACGCGTTGCCACGGGCCGAGGTCCAGATGACCCGCCGTCACGGGGACGATGACCTCGTGGTGCACCAGCATCGACTTGAGATGCGCGTCGCCGTTGTCCTCTCCGGTGCGGTGGTGCCGGTACTCTGGACGAAAGGGCGCGAGCTTCTCGAGCCACTCCCAGATGTCGGCGTGGAGGCCGCTCTCGTCGTCGTTGACGAACACGCCTGCCGTGATGTGCATGGCGCTGACGAGCATCATTCCCTCGGCGACGTGGCTGCGTGAAAGGATGGCCTCGAGCGTCGGCGTCAGGTGGACGAGCTCGCGTCGCTTCTCGGTGCGAAACGTCAGGTACTCGGTGTGCGATTTCATCGAGTGACCTTGTGACCGGAGTCAAGTCGGGTGCTTGGGGCGGACGATCTCCCCCTGAAACCTGGCACTTGTCAGGCCGACGCTTTGCGGAAGATGTCCATGACAGTACCGAGGAGCTTGATCGCGTCGGCGCGTGGTCGCTGGAACGCGTTTCGCCCCATGATGCTGCCGAAGCCGCCCCCCTCGGCGATGCCCCGGATCTCGTCGAGCAGCTCGTCGGTCCCCTTGGCCTCGCCGCCCGAGAAGATGACGATTCGCTTGCCGTTGAACGCGCTCTGCACCACGTGTCTTACGCGGTCGGCCATGGTCTTCGTCGGGATGGCGTACTTCTCGAACACCTTCTTCGCCTCGGCCTGCTCGACGACGTCCTTCGGCGGCTTGACCTTGACGATGTGAGCCCCGAGCTGGCAGCCGATCTGCGCCGCGTAGGCGCACACGTCGACCGCGGTCTCGCCCTCCTTGGACAGGCCTGCGCCGCGCGGGTACGCCCAGAGGACGGTGGGCAGGCCATGGTCCTTCGCCTCGAGGATGAGCTGCCGCAGGTCCTCGTACATACGGTTGCGTGCGCCGGAGCCGGGGTAGATCGTGTAGCCGATCGCGACGCACCCGAGTCGCACTGCGTCGCGAACGCTCCCGGTGACCGCGCTGATGGGTTGATCCATCTTGGGCAGCGTGTCCGAGTTGTTGAGCTTGAGGATGAGCGGAACCTGCCCCGCGAACTTGTCGGCCGACGCTTCGAGAAAGCCGAGCGGTGCTGCATAGGCGTTGCACCCCGCGTCGACGGCGAGCGAGAAGTGATAGTCCGGATCGTACGCAGGGGGGTTGGGGGCGAAGCTTCGCGCCGGGCCGTGCTCGAAGCCCTGGTCGACCGGCAGGATCACGAACTTTCCCGTCCCGGCGAGGGCCCCATGATTCATCATGCGGGCGAGGTTCGTCTTTACGCCGACGTTCTCGCTCGAGTACCAAGAAAGAATCTGCTTCACGCGGTCCGTCGCGACTGCCATTTCGAGTCCTCCCAGACAGGCGGCGCGAGCCTACCCTTGCTACCTGTGTCGGGCAAGGCGGGCCGGCTGGCGCGTTGCAACAACATTGCTAAGTCGCTGGCGGCCCATGTTTTGGGGGACTTTCTACTCCTCCCCAACCCCCCTAACTTCGAAAAGGGTCACACTCGCAGCCCATGCAGCCCCCCAACTACGACTCGCTCAGCCCGGCGGCGCCTTCCTCGATCGTGGGGACCTCGCTCGAAGCTCACATCATGGCGGGCATGCGCGGCTCGCCGGGCGCGACCGGAGAATTCGCGACGCTCCTCAACTCGATCTCACTGGCCGTCCGGCTCATCCACACGCGCGTTCGCGCCGCCGGGCTCGCCGGGATGCTCGGCTACACTGGGGAGACGAATGTCCAGGGCGAGAAGGTTCAAAAGCTCGACGCGTTCGCCAACGACGTCCTGTGCACCGTGCTCGAACGCGGCGGGCGGTGCGCGATGGTGGCCAGCGAAGAGCTCGATCAGGCGCGGGTCCTTTCCGAGACCGGCAAGTACATCGTGTGCTTCGATCCGCTCGACGGCTCGAGCAACATCGACGTCAACATCTCCATCGGCACCATCTTCTGCATCTTGCGGGCCCACAACGTCGGAGGGCGCCTCATCGAAGGGGCCCTCCAGAGCGGCGAGAAGATCTTGGCGGCGGGGTACGTCGTGTATGGGAGCGCGACGACGCTCTTTCTCTCCACGGGCAACGGGGTGCAGGGGTTCACGCTCGACCCGGGGGTCGGCGAGTTCTTTCTCTCTCACCCGGACGTCAAGTGCCCTTCGCGCGGCAACACGTACTCGATCAACGAGGGCAACTTCGGTCGTTGGGACGATCGGGTGAGGCGTTGGAACGCATGGATCAAGGGAGAGGACAAGGCGCGCGGGCTTCCGTACGGGCACCGCTACGTCGGGTCGCTCGTCGCGGACGCGCACCGCACCCTGATGAAGGGCGGAATCTTCGCCTACCCCGCGGATAGCAAGAGCCCGCGGGGCAAGCTTCGCCTCCTCTACGAGGCCAACCCGATGGCGTATCTCTTCGAGCAGGCGGGGGGTCGGGCGACCAACGGGGTCGACCGCATCCTTTCGATCGAGCCGAAGGGTCTGCACGAAAGGACGCCGCTCGTCCTCGGGTCGACCGACGACGTGCTGGCGTTCCAGGAGTTCATGACGGGCAAGAGGTGACGCATCCGGCCGTGCAGGGGCTTTCGTCGAACACCCTGCTGCTAGACCCCGGTCGCCTCCGGCTCCCAGATGTATTTGTGCATCTGGAGCTGCACCCGCACGCGGAGCCGGTCCTCGAGCACCCACGCGACGACGTCGCGCGGTGCGAGCCGGCCGAACACGGTGCTCATGAGCAGATTCGGCGTTCGCTCCGCCAAACGCCGCTCCCGGATCTGGGTCCGCGCCCACTCGTAGTCGCCGCGGTCCGCCAGGACGAACTTGATTTCGTCGCTGGCCCGCACGTGATCGAGGTTGGTCCAGCGGTTGCGGTGAGCCTCTCCGCTACCTGGGCACTTGAGGTCCATGATCTTGTGCACGCGTCCGTCGACCCTGGCCACGTCCGCCTCCCCGCTCGTCTCCACGAGGACCGTGCGCCCCGAGTCGCACAGCTCCGTCATCAGCGGGAAGACGCCCGGTTGAAGGAGCGGCTCGCCCCCGGTCAACTCGACGAGGGGCGTGCCGAGGTCCAGGGTGCGCGCGAGCACGTCTTGCCGCGTCATTCGTGTGCCCCCGTGAAAAGCCTGCGGTGTATCGCACCACGCGCAGCGAAGGTTGCACCCGGTGGTCCGCACGAAAGCGCACGGAAGCCCGGCGAACGTCGACTCGCCCTGGATGCTGGCGTAAATCTCGTGAATGACGAGGGTGTCCTCGATCGCCACCCGGGCTCCTTAGCACTCGCGGGCGGTTCGCTTCACCGTCCCGGCCCGAGGACCTCGGGGACGGGCATTTCCCCCGCGTCGGCGTCGTACGTCGGTGCGGCGCTGGGTACGGGGACGAGCATCGGCGCCGGCGTGCGGGTGTAGTGCCGGACGAGAGCCCACGTGGCGCCGGCGATCCCGATAGACCCCAGGATCAACGCCCGCACCACGAGCGACGCGCCCCCGGCCGGCCGGCCTGGCCTCTTTGCGGTTCCCGTGGCTCGCTTGCCGAACGTCACGTTGTCCTTGGGGCGGGGCCGCGAGGTACGTTAGCGTCCGTCGGGCCTTGGGACGAGCCGCCGCGCCGAGCCCCCCGCGCCGGCCGGTTCGGGCCGCCTTCTGGATGATCACCGCGCAGCTGCTGTTCGCCGCGATGGCGGTCGGCGCGCGGATCAGCGGACGCGGGGTACCGTGGCAGGAGGTCTGCGCGTCGCGCTTCTTCGTGGGCGCGCTGACGGCGTACGCGGTGGCGCGGGCGCGCGGTCAATCCCTCCGGATCGCCAACCTCCGGGACGCCTGGGTTCGCAGCGGTTTCGGGACGCTCGCCGCCGCCGGGACCTTCTTTCTCTATGCGGCGTCGCCCGCCCTCGCCCTCGGCGACGCCGCGACCCTGATGGCCACCTCCCCGATCTTCGTCGCCATCTTGAGCCTCCCGATGCTGCGCGAGCCCATTCACCGGACTCACATGGTGGCCCTCGTCCTCGGGTTCGGCGGGATCGCGCTCGTCGCGCAGCCGACGTTCTCGACGGCGCGTCACCTCGCGGTCATCGGCGGACTGACGGCCCTTTCGTCCGCGCTGGCGATGATCTGGCTCCGACGCATCGGTCCGACCGAATCGAGCGAGGCGATCGTCTTGCACTTCGCGTTGGTCGGTCTCGGCGCGACGCTCCTGCTCTCGATCCCCGTGTGGCAGACGCCCAGTCCGCGCGACGCGGCGGCCCTGGCCGCCACGGGCCTGTGCGCTGGTCTGGCCCAGCTCGCGATGACGCGAGCGTACGCGCTCGATCACGCCGCGCGCGTCAGCGCCCTCACGTACTCGGGCGTCGTCTTCGCCCGGGTCCTCGCGGCGCCTTTCTTCGGGGAGGTGCCCGACACGGGGCAGGTGGCGGGGTCCGTTCTCGTCATCGGGTCGGGGATCCTCCTCGCCGCGGGCGCGCGGGGCGACGGTCGCGCCGAGGCCCTGGCGGGCACGGCTCCGCGATAAGCTCCGGCCGTGCCGCCGCCGCCTGCCGGACCGCCCTGGGATCTCCCCGTGTCCGAGGCCCCCCTCGCGTTCCTCGACCTGGAGATGACGGGCCTCGACGCCGAGCGCGATAGGGTCGTCGAGATCTGCGTCGACCGCGTCGAAGGCGGAGAGCGCGTTGCCCTCGTCTCCACGCTGGTCGATCCCGGCGAGCGCCTCGGCGGTGCGGCGCACGTGCACGGAATCGACGCGGAGCAAGTCGCCGGTGCGCCGCGCTTCGCCGACGTGGCTCCCGACGTCCTGCGCGCGCTGGGCGGCGCCATCTTGGTCGCTCATGCCGCGGTCTGGGACGTGCGGTTCCTCATCGCCGAGTGCGACCGCGCGGGGATAGCGCTCCGCATCGACCACTGGATCGACACTCTGGTCCTCGCCAGGCGAAGCTTTGCGTTCCACTCGTACTCCCTCGACGCCCTGTGCCGGGAGCTGGGCATCGACCGCGGGCGTGCCCACCGCGCGGAGAGCGACGTCCGCGCGATGCGTGAGGTCTTCGACCGCTGCGTTGCGCTCCTGGCTCCCGTCAGCGCGCGCGACCTGTGGGAGGTGCGGGTGGGCGAGCGTCGGGTGCGGCGAGCGGTCGTCGACGCGTGCGAAGCGGCCGCCAAGCACGGAGCCCCCGTTCTCGTGACGTACAGGCCGGCCCGGCACGGGGCCAAGAGCCTTCCGATGGTCGTGCTCGAGGTCCGTTCCGACCTCGACCCGCCGGGCGTTGTGGGGTATCAGCTCCCGGGACGAGGCCGAAGGCAACTGCGGGCCGACCGTATTCTGCGGATCGAGCCGTGGAACGCTGCGGCCGAACCGTGAGAACCCCGAATCGATGCAAAAAAGCCCGGTCTTGTCTGCGCTCTTCGTCCTCTCCACGGCCTGCGGGCCGTCGCTCGGGCCCCACGCCTCCACCCGACCACCGCTCGCGACGCAGTGGCTGGACCGCGCCAAGACGAGCTACCGCGCCGGGGACTTCGACGACGCCCACGAGTCCGCGCGCCAAGCGCTCGTCGCCGCCCCGAGCGACTCCGAGATCCGCGAGCTCGCCGCGCGCATCGCGCTTGTGCGCCTCGAGCTGACCGACGCCCTCCGACTGACGGACGGCCTCGAGTCCAGCGCGGCCCACGGCATTCGCGGGCGCGCCTATTGGTTCTCCGGCGACATCGAGCATGCGGCGGACGAGCTCGATGCCATGCTCGCGGACCCCGCGGTCAAGGACCCGTGGGCCCGCGAAGTCGCGTCCCTCGCCCGGCGCGGCGCCGGCCGTCATCCCTTCGAGATGGAAGGCGGCCTGGTAGCGGCCGTCGAGATGCCGCGCCAGATCGACCGGGTGCCGCTCGGCGCGGCCAACGTGGTGCCGTGCGAGCTCGACGGCGAGAGGATCCTCGCTCTCGTGGCGACGGGGTCGAGCGAGGTGCTCCTCGATTCGAACTCGCGCCATGAGCCGGCTTGGGTGGACCTGCGCTTCGATCGCATCGAGGTCAAGGACGTGCCGGCGCTCGTCCAGGACCTGTCGACCGTGACGCGCCAGCTGGGTGTTCCGATCAAGGCCCTCCTCGGCGCGCAGCTCCTGCGCCATGCGCACGTGACCTTCGATCGCCGCGGAGACCAGTTCGTCGTCAGGAGGCAAGACCCGTCCCCCCCGCCGGACGCCAGCCGAATCCCCCTCTACTATCTGCGCGGAGGAGGGATGATCCTTCACGCCATGGTCACCGAGCGCAACGAGTCGCCGCTGCCACTCCTCGTCGACAGCGCGCGGCCTTTCCCGCTCCTCTTGCAAGATGGCGCATGGCAGAAGGCGGGGGTCGACGTCCGGTCGCTGACGGTCGTCCCTGAGGCGCCGACCCTCAAGCGCGGGATGGTGCCCGTCCTGCGCGTCGGCGGCTTCGACCTGGCGAAGATGCCCGCCCTGGAGGGCGCGGACATGAGCGACATCACCACGGGCATCGACGTGGACCTCGCCGGCGTCGTGGGTGCGGACCTGCTCGCGTTCTTCCGGGTGACGCTGGCCGATGAGGGGCGCTTCATGTGGTTCGAGCCCGACCCGACGCTCGTCGGCCCGGTCGAGGGTGCGCCCGGCGCGAAGCCCGTTCCCGCGGCGGCCGCAACGCCCACGCCCCCGTCGCCGTCGTCCACGCCTCCCTCGCGGCCGCCCCACCCATGAAGAACCGGTCCATCGCGCGCCTGGCCGTCTATGCTGGGAGCTTCGATCCGCCCACGCTCGGTCATCTCGATCTGATCGAGCGTGCGTCGGCCCTCTTCAGTGACGTCATCGTGGGCATCGGACGACACCCGACGCGCAAGCCGCTCTTCTCCGTCGAGGAGCGCCTCGACCTCGTATCGCGCGCGTCGGCGCACTTGCCCAACGTGGCCGTCGAGGCGTTCGACGGCCTTCTCATCCAGTACTGCCGGGAGAAAAAGGCGCGCGTCATCGTGCGTGGCCTGCGCGCGGCGACGGACTTCGAAAACGAGCTGCAGATCGCGCACGCGAACGCGGACCTCGAGCCGGACGTCGACACCGTCTTTTTGCCCACGCGGACCAAGAACGGGTTCATCAGCGCCTCGCTCGTGCGTGAGATCGCGAGCCACGGGGGGGATGTCAGCCGATACGCGCCGAAGCACGTGTGCGAAGCTCTCGCCAACAAGTTCGCGCTCAGGTAGCGGTTCGAGCCGATGGCCCCCGGGTCTCAGTCACCGCCGTCCTCCGTCTCCGCGAGGCTCGAGAACTGCGTGTTCGCCGTGAAGAAGCGCGTCTCGATCGAGCCGCAAGTGGGGGTCGTGCTCGGCAGCGGTCTCGGCGACTTCGCTCAGACCCTCGAGGGGCTGGTGCGGATTCCGTACGCGGAATTGCCGCACATGGCGGCCACGGCGGTGCCGGGGCACGCCGGCTTTCTCTGCTTCGGCCGAGCCGGCGAGGTTCCAGTGGTGTGCATGCAGGGGCGACTGCACTTGTACGAGGGCCACCCGGTCGACAAGGTCGTGCAGGGGGTGCGCGTCATGGCACGACTGGGCGTGCGCTGCGTCCTGCTGACGAACGCCGCCGGCGGGCTCGACCCGGCCTGGGCGGCGGGGGACCTCATGCTCGTGCTCGATCACCTGAACCTGACGGGCGCCTCACCTCTGGTCGGTGCGGACGACCCGTCGCTCGGTCCTCGTTTCCCGGACATGACGGACGCCTACGATCCGGCGCTCCGCGAGGCCCTCCACGCCGTGGCCGGCGAGGCGGGGATTCCGCTGCGGGAGGGCATCTACGCCGCCATGCTCGGTCCGTCCTACGAGACTCCCGCCGAGGTGCGGATGCTGCGCGGCTTGGGCGCCCACGCGGTCGGCATGAGCACCGCGCTTGAGGCAATCGCGCTGCGCCACATGGGCGTGCGGGTCGGCGCCTTGTCGTGCATCACCAACCTAGCCGCCGGCGTCTCGGCCCGCCCGCTGAGCCACGCCGAGGTCGAGTCGACGGCGCGTGCGAGTCGGGACCGCCTCGTCACGCTGCTCCGTGGATGGATCGCACGAGGCGGAGCGCTCGGGTGAAACGCGTCGGCGCGCGTGACGTGGCGCGCTTGGTGTCCGCCGCGCGTGCGGTGCGCGTGTGGGCATATGCTCCGTACTCTCTCTACGCCGTCGGCGCCGCGTTGCTTACACGGGACGGGCGCGTTCATACAGGCTGCAACGTCGAGAACGCCACCTACGGGGCGACGATCTGCGCAGAGCGTGCGGCCGTGGCCGCCATGGTCGCGGCGGGGGCCACGGACCCGGTCGCCTGCGCCGTGATCACGGCGGGTCCGAAGCCGGGCGCACCTTGCGGGATCTGCCGGCAGGTGTTGGCCGAGTTCGCTCGGGACATGAACGTCTTTCTCGTCGCGGAGGACGACTCCGGCCGAGTCGTCGCTCGCCGAACCGCCCGCCTTTCGTCCCTTCTACCCCAGGCGTTCTCACTCGCGTCCGCCAAGAAGGGCGCGGCCAAAGGGCGCGACTGAGAACGTGACGCGAGATTGACCTTGGGGCTTGGGGAGGTTGATGGGGGAGGCTCTCCCCAAGGACCTGAGTGTGTGATCGAGAATTCAAATTGGGGGGCTTGGGGGGAGAAGATCTCCCCCCAACCTCGGTTGTGACCGCGCGACGTTTGGCGGGGCGAGAAAAGCTCGCTTCGGTGTAACCTGAGTATCGTGGTGGCTACTCGCGTCCGCACCCCGCTCTCCGCGGATCACATCGCGCCTTACGAGTTGGTCGGCGAGGTCGGCTCTCGCGCCGTCCCTGCCTACGTCGTACGGCAGGCCGCGCAGGGAACGACCCGTTCGCAGATCATGATCGCGGAGTGCTTCGGGGGCGCCGCTCGCTCCAACGATCCGCACGCCGCCGACTTGCAGCGCGATGCGCGTCGCATGACGACGCTCACCAATCCCCATTTGCCCCGGGTCCGGGAGGTCAACGTCCGAGGCGACGATCTCGTCGTGCTCAGCGAGTTCGTGGACGGCGAGAAGCTCCGGACCCTCTGGCAATTCGGCGACGACAAGCTGCCCCTAGAGCTAGCGCTGCGGGTGCTCGTCGACGTGCTTACGGGCGTCAGCGCGTTGCATGGCCTGCGCGACGTTCGACAGCAGCCGCTACGCGTCGTCCACGGAGAGGTGTCGCCGGCGACGATCTTGCTCGGGCTCGACGGGGTCACGCGGTTGCTCCACTCGGTCGCGCGGCGCGTTCCGGGCGCGCGGGCGGAGCCCGAGTCGTCCGCGTACCTGGCGCCCGAGGTCGTGTCGGGAGAGCCGTTCGACGCCCGGGCGGACGTCTTCAGCGTGGGCGCCTTGCTGTGGGAGGCGCTCGACGGCAATCCTCTCTTTCCCGAGTCGGGCGCGACCGTGTCGGCCCTGCAAGAGTCGCCCGTGCCCTTGCCGTCGGTGCCCGAGAAAGCGCCGTGGGCCAAGGCGCTGGCGCAGGTCGCCACACGGGCGCTCTCGGCGTCTCCGGACGACCGTTGGCCGACAGCGGCGGCCATGGCCGTCGAGATCCGCAAGGCCTCCGGCCTCAAGCTCGCGCCCACGTCGACGGCAGCGGCCTACGCCAAGCGAACGTTCGGCGATCACGCAAAGGCGCGTCGTACGGCCTTCGAGGGGCCCACGCCCGTTCCCGAAGCCGCCCCCGGAGCGCCGACTCCCTCGCCGGTCGCCTCTCGCGTCGCCAGCCCGCCTGAGCCGCCTGCCGCCGCCCCTCGAGTCGCGGCCCCGCCGGCACCCAAGCCGCCGGTTGCGCCCGCGCCGCCCGTTCCGCTCGAGCCCTTGGTGTCGGCGGTGACCGCGCCCCTCCCCCCTCCCGTGCTCGCGCCGCCGGCACTTCCGGTCGCGTCGCGCGCGCCCGAGCCGCGTCCGGCCGCCCTTGCGCCCACGCCGCCACCGGCCGTGATCGCCGCCTTGCCCGTGCATGTCCTCGCCGAGCCGCCCGTCCTCGCGCGTCCGGGTCCACCGCCGCCGCCACCGCGCGCGCCCTCGATCGATGACGAAGTGGCGCTGGAGAGCATTCCCCCGAGCATCGTTCCGACCGCGCCCCTGCCGAGTGTGGACGCCTCGGCGCCCTCGCCGAAGTTTGTCGCGCCGCCGCCGCCGCGCTTGCCGACGTCGCTGGGGCCGGCCGTGCCGCCGCCCGCATCGTCGCACCAGCCTCGCCGCACCCCACCGGTGGAAGCCGTCACGGTGGACGTGCCAATCTCGATCCCTCCGGTCCGGCCGGAGCTTCACTCGGAGACCTCGCCGTCCCTCGCCCGGGTTGCCGAGTCGGCCGAGCGCCGGCGACGATGGAGCCGAGTCGTCATCGGCGCGGCTGCAGGCCTGGGCGGACTTCTCGTCGTCCTCGCCGGATGGAGCATGATGCATCGCGCGTCCCAGCCGATCGCGCGAGACGAAATGTCCGCCGCGGCGCCGAACGTCGCGGCCACGCCCGCCCCTGTCGCGTCCTCGCAAGGTGCCGACGAGGTCGTCAACGACCTGCAGCCATCCGCGCCACCCCCGCCGGCACTGGTCACGCCACCTCCAGCCGCCCAAGGGGCTCCACCCCCGCCTTCGCCCGCGCCGCAACCCCGGAGAGCGGGCGCGCCCGTCGCGGAGCCCATCGCACCCGCCCCAGCAAGGACTCCTGCCCGCGCGTCGGTCCCTGCCTCGCCGGCGCCTGCGCCCCGCGCCCCGGCAGCTCCCGTCGCCCGACCCAAGGCCCACCCCAAACCGAGCTTCGACCCCAACTCCCTTTGAGGAAGTATGCGCCACCTTGATCGACGACTGCGTCCCCTTCTGTCTTGGCTCCTGGGCGGGGCGTTCCTCCTGGCTTCACCGGCCGCGTCGGCGCAGGGACTCTCCCCGCTCGATGCGACGGTGGACCAGCGGAAGGAAGCGATGGGCCACTTCACGAGCGGCAAGACCGCGATCCAATCGAAGGATTGGGACACGGCGATCGGCGAGTTTCGCGCCTCGCTCCACCTGGTCGACAGCCCCAACGCGCGGCTCGAGCTGGCTCGCGCGCTTCGCGATTCGGGCAAGCCCGGGGATGCGTGGGTCGAGTACGGGCAGGTGATCGAGACCGCGACCCGGCTCGCCGCCAAAGAAGAGCGCTACGCAAAGACCGCCGATGCCGCGACGACCGAGAGGACCGAGGTGGAGGCGAAGCTCGCTTTCGTCACGGTGAGCCTCGCACACGCGCCCGACGGGGCCACGTTGAGCGTCGGCGGCCGCGACGTCCCCCGCGAGCAATGGGCGAACGCCATTGCTACGGCCGCCGGCACCATCGACGTCAAGGTGACAGACGCCGACGGCAAGGAACTCGCCCGCAAGTCCGTGACGGTCGCCGCCGGCGAGCGCCCGAGCGTCTCGCTCGACGTGAATCCAAGGCCGGCCGGCAAGGACGACGACGCGCCTTCCGACGACAAACCCTCGCTGCCGGCGACGCCGGACGTCGCCGAGCCGTCGGGGCACTCGAGCTTGCGGCCGTATGCGTACGTGCTCGGTGGTGTGGGTGCGGCCGGGATCGCCACCTTCGCGGTCTTCGGGCTGCTCTCGAATTCGGCTTACAACGATCTGCACAACTCGTGTCACCCCGACTGCCCGCCGGACAAGGCGAGCGAGGCCAACACGGGCCGAACGGAGCAGGCCGTCGCGAACGTCGGGCTGGCCGCCGGGATCTTCGGCCTGGCGGCGGGCGCGACCTTCTGGTTCATCAGCGCGTCGCAGGATGCTCCGCCGGCCAAGACCGCCGTCGTGGTGGGCCCCGCCTACCTGGGCCTGCGGGGTTCGCTGTGAAGAGGCTTCGCGCGGCCGTCGCCCTCGCCGTCGGCTCGCTCGTCGCCGCCGCTTGCACGAACGACTTCGGTCAGTTCGACCAGTTCTCCGACGGCGCGAGCTCGGGCCGCGACGCCGAGTCGATGGCCACGGGCGGTCACGACGCGTCGGGGGTCTCGCAGCGCCCGGACGATGCGGGTGGAGCCGAGGCCGAGACGCAAGAGGCCTCCGACGATTCGACGATCGCCACGGACACCTCGAGCCCAGTGGAAAGCGCGACGACGGATTCGACGCCGGGCGTCGACGCGACCCGCGGCGCCGACGCGACGATCGATGCGCTGGCGGATGCGTTGGTCGACGCGTCCACGGACACGTCGTCCGCATTCTCCGACACCTCGCCCGCCGACGTTTCAGCGATGGACGCGTCCGGTGACGGCGGTGCGGACGCGGGGTTGGACGCCGGGCCCGATGCGGGGGCCGACGCGTCGGACGCGGTCGCCGATGCTCCCACGGATGCCACGCCGGACGTTGGGGTCTGCGGCAATCCGGGCAACCCGTGCTGTGCGGGCAACATGTGCAGCGGCGGAGCCTGTTGTGCGGCGGGGACTTGTGTCGCGAGCGGAAGCAACTGCGCGGTGGGGGAGATCTGCACGAACGGGACGTGCGCGACGTGCGGCGCCAACACGCAGGGCTGCTGCGCGAGCAACGCCTGTCAAGCGGGCCAGTGCTGCAACACGATCAACCACACGTGCATCACGCGAGCGTGCGCTCAATGCGGCTCGAGGGGTGAAGCTTGCTGTCCGGGCGGGCGCTGCGCGATGGGGCTCGCTTGCGGCGGCCCGCTCGCGAACCGCACCTGCATGTGAGCGCAGCACCGGGGGTCGCAGCCCCCGGCGTTTGGGGGGGCGGGCACCGTCCCACCGAGCCCTGCTGGGCCTAAGTGTCCATGATTGCATAGGCTTCTGAGCTGGCCCATCTCCTGCTCTGCTCGGGAGACTGGAGCTGCCATGAACCGTCATCGCCTGCTGTCGTCGTTGAGCGTTCTCGGGTTGGCTGGGGGGGTCGCCGCCGCCGCCTCGGGCTGCAACAGCTCCTCGAGCTCGTCGGGCCCCGGGTTGGGGGTCGACTCGATGCTCTTCATCAAGCGGCAAACGACGACGGTCCAAAACGGACAGGTCGTCGTCGACGTGGCCGGGGGCAACGGCCAGGTCCTCGACTATCAACGCTACGTCCCCGGCGGCAGCCTCAATATCCTCTCGCCGCCGCGGCCCGACGGGACGGTGACCAACCTGACCGCCGCCTATGGGTCGGCGGACTTCAACGGGGCCGACGTGTCGTTCGACGCCACGCAGGCCGTCTTCTCGATGAAGAAGGACGGCAACGATCACTACCACGTCTACACGGTGGACCTCGTCGGCGGACAGCACACGATTCACCAGAAGACCGCGGGCGACTACGACGATATCAACCCGATTTATCTCCCGGGCGGTCTCATCGCGTTCGTCACCAACGAGATGTACACGGCCATGGGGACGCGCGCGGACGAGTACGAGCACTCGCGCGAGGCCCTCCAGCTCGCGACGATCAGCGTCGACGGGGGCGACGCGGACCGGCACCTCTTCGCACAGAACCTGTCGCACACCGTCGCGCCGTTCCTGCGCTCGGACGGCCGCATCGGATACTCGCAGTGGGAGCACTTTGCCGACGTCAACGACGTGAAGATCCGCGTCGTCAACCCTGACGGGACGCAGGTCCTGGCGGTCGCCGGGCAGCACGGCAAGCCGGTGAATTCGCTCTTCTCGGTCAAAGAGCTCTCGCCGAACGTCATGATCGGAATTGGGACGGCGCGCGATCGCACCATCCACGCCGGGACCCTCGTCAAGATCGACGCGCGAAACCAGAATGACCCGGTGTGCCTCGACGCTTCGCAGTACGCGAAGGGCGGCACCATCGGTCACGCGTGCCTCGACGAAGAGAACGCCTCGTACAAGGTGCTCACGCCGGAGGTGCCGACGGGGAGCGATCCATCGCCCGCAGGCCGCTATCGGGAGCCCAGCGTCCTGCCCGACGGCCGCATCCTCGTCTCGTGGGCGGACGGCCCGGTGAACGACCTGAACGAACAGTCGTTGACTCCGCCGGACTTCGGGGTCTGGGTGTACGACACGGCGAGCGGCAAGAACCAGCTCGTCTACAACGATCGCGCGACGTGGGATCTCAACGCGGTCGCGATCACGCCGCGCGCCGAGCCGCCCGTTATCGGAAGCAACGTCCACACGCAGGACTCGACGATCGCCGCCGTGATCGGTTCGGTCGACATCTCGCAGACAAGCCTGAACGAGACCGTCGACGGCGCCCAGTTCAGCAACGTGCCGCTCTCCCGGGCACTGCACGACGGGGCGGTCGCGGTGCGCGTCATCGAGGGCTTCTCGAGCGAGATCTCGACGACGAGCACCCCCATCTCGATGTTCGGGTTGACTATGTTCGAGGGGGCGGCCGTGCTCGGCGAGGCGCCCGTCTACAACGACGGCAGCTGGCTCGTCAAAGTCCCGCCTTTCGTGCCCCTGCACATGCAGCCCATCGACAAGTTCGGCCTCGCCATTCGCAGCCAGCAGCTCTGGATGCAGACGATGCCGGGCGAGAGCCGCCGCTGCGTCGGGTGCCACGAGTCGCGCACCGGGCAAGGCGTACCGGCGTTCGGTCAGAATCCGACGGTGGCCGAGCAGCAGCTTCCAATGCAGCAGCCGTTCACCGAGGCCATCGCGGACCGGACGGAGTTCCCCTGGGACGTTAAGGTCCAGCCGATCCTCAACAGCGCGTGCACGAGCTGCCACAACTCGTCGACGACCGACTACTATACGATCTCGCAGACGAACCCCGTGACGGGGACGACGACCCTCTACAAGATCCCGACGCTCGACCTGACGGACACGCCCATCACGGTCTACTACGACCGCGCGGTACACACGTGGCCCGCGTCGTACGTCTCGATCTTCTACCCGGCCGCGCTCGAGATGGGACTCGTCAAGGTCGTCTCCGGGACGGTGCCGCCCAAATGGGGCATCCCCGGCAGCGCCCGCGCCTCCGCGCTCACCCAAAAGCTCAACCTGCGGGCCGGGGACGGCTCCACCGCCTGGCCCACGAGCAGCAACCCGCTCCACCCCGAGGATCAGGGCGTGCAGCTCACGGACGACCAGCGCAAGACGATCGCTGTCTATCCGATGGATCTCGGAGGTCAGTACTACGCGCGGCAGAACGTCGGGTTCATGCCGTACACCGCCGCCGATCCCGTCAACCCTTCGAACGCAACGCCGTGAGGACGAGGAGTACTTCGATGAGATACGCCGCCAAGATCCTTGGTCTGCTCCTCGCCGCGTCGGCGGCCTTCGTCTCGCACGAAGCCCGCACGGCCGGCCCCTCAGCTGCGCCTCGACAGGTCACGCCGAGCGCGACGTCCCACGGGTTTGCCTCCGTCTACGGCGACGTCTCGCCTGACCAGGCCGAGTTCCTCTCCACGGCAGACGCCATCCGGAGCGCCGCGGCGAGCGGCGCCCCGACGCTCGTGTGGGAGGTGCTGGAGCACGGCGAGAAGGTCGAGTGCCTCGACTGCATCGCGGCGGTCTCGCCGCTCCTCTACGATGCGAACCCGAAAACGCGCGAGATCGCCGCATGGTGGCTCCGCCGGAGGATCCTCGGCGTCTTCGGGCCGGGCCAGGTCTACGAGCAGACGATCGATACCCTGAACAACACGAACGGGGATCCGATCATGCGCTCGTATGCCGCGAACGCGCTCGGTGAGTTCTTCGCGGCGCCGGGCGTCACGGCGTGCGCGAACGTCCTCATGAACAACAGCGACGACCCGCGCGTCCGGGCGGCCTGCGCGAGCGCCCTCGGCCGAATGAACAGCGATGGCGGCGGCGCCCTGGCGGTGGGTTTCACGGCGGCCGACAAGACGATCAAGCTCGCGTCGCTCGCGTCGGCGGTCCGGGTCAACGCGTTCTCGGGCGTGGCGGGCCTGACGGCGCTGACGGGCGACGGTGACGCCGACGTGCGGAGGCGAGCCGTCGAGGCGCTCGACGGTCTGCGAGTGGTGGACTCGGTCGCGGCCGTGGCCGGTCTGGTCCGGACCGACGGCGACGCCGGCGTCCGCGCAGCCGCGTGCCACGCGCTCGGCAGTTTCGGTGACGCGAGCACCCGCACGGTCCTACAGAACGCCGCGCAGACCGACACCGATACGTTCGTGCGCGACCAAGCGCAGATCGCCCTGCGGAGGCTCTAACCAAGCGGCTACCATCGGGCCATGCTGAGGGCAGAAGGGTTTGTCGCCGGTCTGCTCCGGCCGGGCCGGGGGTACGTCGCCTACGTGGCCTTGGCCGTCGCGTACGCCTGCGAGGCCGGCGCCTGCACCACCCACCAGCCGCCGACGACCACGTATTTCGATCGAACGATCGCGCCCATCTTGCAGACGTCGTGCGTCCGTACGAACACCGGCGCCGGCTGCCACGTGGCCGACGCGAAGGGAAACGCGTTTGGCAACCTGGACCTCAGCGACTACGGGGCGTTGGCCAAGAGGCGGGACCTGCTCCTCGACTACGGGCCGTACCTCCAGCCGTCGCTCCTCGCCAAGAACGTCGACCCATACCCGGTCACGCTGGAACTCTGGGACGGGACGAAGGTCACGGTCACCACGGACATCAAGCACTCGGGCGGCCCGATCCTCGACCCGACAGGGGGCGCGTACCAGACGCTGCGCCGGTGGATCGAGAACGGCGCGAGCGAGAACAACACGGGCGTCGCGCCTGTCGACCTGCCGCAGCAGCCGTGCACGCACGTCATCCCGACGGCCGCGGGCTTCGATCCGACGAGTGACCCGCCGACCTCCGACTACGCTTTGTTCGAGCAGACGGTCAACCCGATCCTCGCCTCGCGCTGCTCGTCGGGCAACTGCCACGGCTCCGCGGTCAACGCCCTCTACTTGACGTGCGGTCAAGGCCCGGACGAGATCCGCTGGAACTACTTCGCAGCCGTCGACTATCTGTCGACCACCCCGGAGGCGAGCGAGATCGTCCGGCGCCCACTCGCGACGTCTCAGGGAGGAAGTTACCACGAGGGCGGACCGCTCTTTCAGTCCGTCATGGACACCGACTACGGCAAGCTCCTCGCCTGGGCCAAGGCCCACGGGCCCGTCATGCCGCAGAACCTCGACCCTGCATTCGTCTTCTTTGCGCAAAAGGTGCAGCCGGTCCTCATGAAGAAGGGCTGCATGATGGCGCAGTGCCACTCCGCGGCGATGTTCCATGACTATCGCCTCCGCGGCGGTTCCGCGGGAAGCTTCTCGCTCACGACGACGCGCCGCAACTACGACTTCTCCGTGGGGCAGATGTCGTTCGAGAGCCACGACGTGAACGCGAGCCGTCTCGTCCGAAAGAACCTCTATCGACCGCAGACGTACTCGGGCCCGGGCGCGCCCCACCCCGGCCTGATTCATCGCGGGGGCTCGCTCCTCGAAGACTTCGGTGGGCAGCTGCCGACCGGAGCGCTCTGCGACATGGGCAACTACGACTACACGAGCGGGGACGTGGACAAGATCCCCGCGTACTGCGTCATCTACGAGTGGCATAAGCTCGAGCGAGCCGCGCGCAACCTCGCCCCGCTGTCCGCGATCGTCTATGTGTCGCGCCCACCCCCTGCCGTGCCGGACCGCGCCCAGGACTTCGACGTCTTCGCCGATGGCGCGAGCCTGCACATCGCCCAGGCGATGCTCACCGCCACCGGAGACGTCCAGGTGGGCGCCGACGCCCCGGTCGACCTCCGCACCTGCGGTCTGGGCAGCGCGCCGGATGTCCGCCGCCCCGCCGTCTCGTGGGACGGGACGCAGATCGCCTTCGCCGCGCGATCGTCGGCCTCGGACCCGCTGGCCATTTACGTGATGAACGCGGACGGCACGGGGTGTACGAAGCAAGCCGACATCGCGTCCCACGACGCGTCGGCCGGCGGGATCCTCGAACACGACTTCGACCCGGCCTTCAGCCCGCCGCCTTCCGCGGGTGAGTCCGAACGCATCGTGTTCGCTTCCACGCGGGGCAACCTCGATTCGTCACCGTTCGACTACCAGGGTCCGCAGCGGACCCCCGAGGATCCGTCCAAGCCGAACGCGAACCTGTACGTCCTCGAACCGGACCCGAACAACGCGGGCAAGAACCGAGTGCGGCAGCTGACCTGGCAGCTCAACATGGAGCGAATGCCGAGCTTCATGCAGGACGGCCGGCTGATCTTTACCGTCGAGAAGCGCGAGCCGAACTTCTACCAGCTCGCCCTCCGCAGGCAGAACCTCGACGGCGGCGACTATCACCCGCTTTACGCGCAGCGCGCGAGCATCGGGTACGAGCAGGCGACGTCGGTGGTCGAGCTGGCGGACAAGGACTTCGCGACGATCTTCAGCAACCAGAACGCCCAGCACGGAGCCGGTGCGCTCGGGGTATTCAATCGATCCATCGGCATCGACTTCACCAGCACGAACCAGAAGGACTACCTCGTCGACCCGAGCGTCATCGACCCGAACTCGCCAGCCGCGCCGGAGGACGCGTTCTTCCTCCACTCACTCCGCGTGCTGGCAAACGACGGCTCCTACACGACGCCGTCTGCGCTGCCGGACGGCAAGATTCTCGTGAGCTTCGGAAGCGGCGACCCGGCGAGCTTCGGCGGAGACTACGACGTCTACGTGCTGGACCCGACCACGGGGGACAAGACGATGGTCCTCGGGTCCGCCGGGACGCAGGAGGTCGAGGCGGTCGCGGTGTACGCGAGGACGCCCAAGGGCGTATTTACCTCGACGCCGGACGAGCCGAACGGTCATACGTACGTTCGACCGAACGAGACGGCGGCCGAGGTGACCGTGCTCGACATGAGGGTTCTCGCGTCGCTGCTCTTTCAGAACACGCCGACGGGCCGGCTCGTCGAAAACGACTTGCCGAGCTTCGACGTCTTCGAGGAGCAGCCGCCGCCGAACAGCATGACTGCCCTCGCGGACTGCGGCGGGGACGTCTTCTGCGACGACTTCGGTAAGGTCTACGTCAACCGCCGGCCCCTCGGCACCGTGCCCCTCCAGGCCGATGGCTCCGCCCATTTTCTGGTCCCGGGCGGGTTGCCGATCGTCCTTCACCTGGCCGACGATGCCGAGTCGAAGCAGAAGAACCTTCCGCGCTGGCAGCGCGAGCAGATGACCTTCGTCCCCGGCGAGCACGCGCATCAAGCTCTCCCGTCCAAGTTCTTCAACAATCTCTGCGGGACGTGCCACGGGTCCATCAGCGGTCACGCCGAGGACGCCGCCCTTCTGCCGGATTTTCTCACGCAGGCTTCGCAGGTCGCGGCGGCCTCGTTGCCGGCGCTCGACCTCTCGGGTCCGCCGTCCAAGCGCGGCCCGAGCATGGGGCCCCCGTCCGGCCCGTAGAGCAAACACGGAGCGTGACGCGCGCTCGCTTTCGGGCGAAATAGCAGCGCCATGCCAAGCCCACGCATCCTCGCGCTCGTACCCGCCGGCGCCGCCGCTGCTAGCCTCGCCGTCGTCGCTTGCGGCTCACCTCCTCCTGCGGCCGCTCCGCCGCCGCCGGTCGCCGCCTTGCAGCCCGCGCCGTCGGCCGCGCCTGCGGTCTTCGACCCGAACCTCACGGGTCCCGATGTCGCGGCGCTCGACCGGTCGGTCGCGCCCTGTGACGACTTTTACCAGTTCGCTTGCGGGGGCTGGATGAATGCGACGCCCATTCCGGACGACGAGGCCAGCTGGGTTCGTAGCTTCAGCGTGATCCACGAGGACAACGAGAAAGCGCTCCGAGGAATCATGGAGCGCGACGCCCAAGGCGACGCCGGCGCCGACCCGTACGGCAAACAGCTCGGCGACCTGTGGGCGTCTTGCATGGACGAAGCTGCCATCGAGAAGCGGGCGATCGACGATCTGAAGCCGGATCTCGCCCGGATCGACTCGGTCCGCGATCTCGGCTCGCTCGTCTCGGCGATCGCGCGCCTGCACGCGATCGGGGTGGGTGCCGCGTTCGGCTTCGACAGCGAGGTCGATTTCAAGGACGCCTCGCGAATGATCGCAGGCGTTTCGCAAGGCGGCCTGGGCTTGCCCGAGCGCGACTACTACTTCCGCGACGACGCGCGGACCAAGGACATCCGCGCGGCGTACGAGAAGCACGTCGCGAAGACGCTCGAGCTCTTCGGCGAACCGGCGCCGCGCGCCGAAGTCGACGCGAAGACCGTCCTCAAGATGGAGACGGACCTGGCGGGCGCGTCGATGACCAACGTCGAGCTCCGCGACCCCCAGAAGGTCTATCACCGCCTGGATCTCGACGGCCTCCAGAAGATCGCGCCCGACGTCTCGTGGAAGTCCTACCTCGCGGCCGCCGGCTTCCCGGGCATCACGGCCATCAACGTGGCGCAGCCCGACTTCGTGAAGAAGGTCGACGCGATGGCCAAGGACGGACACTTCGCCGACTGGCGTGTGTACTTGCGCTGGCACCTCGAGCGTGCGGCATCGCCGTGGCTCTCGCAGAAGTTCGTCGACGAATGGTTCCGGTTCCGGCAGACGCTGACGGGGGTGAAGGTCCTCGCGCCGCGCTGGAAGCGCTGCGTGCGGTTCGCGGACCAGATGATGGGCGAGGCCCTGGCGCAACCTTTCGTCCGCGACCACCTCGGCGAGGACGGCAAATCGGCTGCGGAGCGGATGGTGGCGGGCATCGAGGAGTCGATGAACCTCGACCTCGAGGCGCTCGCGTGGATGGACGGGCCGACGCGCACCAAGGCGGAGGAGAAGCTTACGAAGATCGTGAACAAGATCGGCTATCCGAAGAAGTGGCGGAGCTACGAGGGCCTCGTCATCGGCCGCGCGTCATTCGTCGCCAACGCGGAGAACGCGATGGCGTTCGAGACGAAGCGACAGCTCGACAAGGTGGGTCGCCCCGTGGACAAGGACGAGTGGCAGATGACGCCGCCCACCGTCAACGCGTAGTACGAGCCCACGATGAACGAGATGGTCTTTCCCGCGGGCATCCTCCAGGCTCCCTTCTATGCGAAGACGCAAACGCCGGCGCTTAACTTCGGGGCGATAGGGATGGTGGTCGGCCACGAGCTCACACACGGGTTCGACGACGAGGGGCGTCAGTTCGACGCCGACGGCAACCTGCGCGACTGGTGGTCGCCATCCGTGAGCGCCGAGTTCGACAGGCGGGCGGCCTGCGTCGAGCATCAGTACGACGACTACGTGCCCGTGGACGACCTGCACATCAAGGGAAAGCTCACGCTGGGCGAGAACATCGCGGATCTCGGCGGGCTGCGGCTGTCGTATGCGGCGTTCGAGCGCGCCGAGAAGGAGCACCCGGCGACCCCGATGGAGTCGGCCTTCACGCCGGCGCAGCAGTTCTTCCTGGGATTCGCGCAGGCCTGGTGCGCGAACTATAGGCCGGAGGCCCTGCGCCTGCTGGTGGCGACCAACCCGCACTCGCCCCCCAAGTTCCGCGTCGACGGGCCGCTGTCGAACGTGCCGGACTTCGCCGCCGCGTTCCAGTGCAAGGACGGCGCGCGCATGGCTCGTGGATCCGGGCAGCGCTGCGATATCTGGTGAGGGTCCGGTCTCGAACGCCACGGACGTCGGATGTGTCGTCCGAACTCTCGCTTAGCTCGAGCGTGCGGACGTCGGGTGTGTCGTCCGAACTCTCGCTTTGCTCGAGCGTGCGGACGTCAGTCGTGGCCCCCGACGACGAGATCGTCCGCGTGAATCACCACGGCGAGCTCGACGAGCTCGGGCGGCAACTCCTGGCGCGCCTTGCCCGCGACTGCCGCGGCGTCGCCCGCCCCGCAGCGAGCCAGGCCCCGGGCGATCTCGACGCCATCCGCGTCGACGACGCGCACGGCGTCGCCGGACCGGAAGTCACCCCTTACGCCGAGGACGCCCACCGAGAGGACGCTCTTTCCCTTCGCACGCACGGCGGCGCACGCTCCGCGGTCCAGGACCAAGTCTCCTCGGGGGCGGAGGGTGAAGGCGATCCAGTACTTCTTCGCGCTCAGGCGGTGGCGCGCCGCCACGAAGAGGGTGCCGACGTCCTCGCCATCGAGCGCGCCGTCGAGCGCGCGGGGGTCGCGCGCGTCCGCCACGACGACGTTCGCCCCCGCGAGGGTCGCCCGCCGGGCCGCCTCCACCTTGCTCTCCATGCCGCCGGTGCCGACCGAACCGACGGACTTGCGGACGTGAGGTGTCGCGTCGCGGGCGACGTCTCGCACCACGGATATGCGGCGTCCCTCGCTATCGAGGAGGCCCTCGATATCGCTCAGCAACACGACCAAGTCGGCGGCGACGAGGGGCGCCACCATCGCCGCCAGCTGGTCGTTGTCGCCGAAGCGGATCTCGTCGACCGCCACGGAGTCGTTCTCGTTCAAGATGGGGACGGCGCCCGCGTCGAGCAGCGCGCCGAGCGCGGCCCGCGCGTTGTTCGCCCGGGCGCGATCGGCCAGATCCGCGTGCGTCAGCAGGACCTGCGCGACGGCCATCCCCCGTCCGGCGAAGGCCTCCTCGTAGGCGCGCATGAGGAGGGACTGCCCGGCCGCGGCCGCCGCCTGGAGTCGCGCCATCTCTTTGGGGCGCGAGCGATACCCCAACTTGCGTATCCCGAGCGCGATGGCGCCACTGGAGACGATGACGAACGCGGTCTCGCGGCGGCCCGCCACGCTGGCGGCGAGGCGGGTGAAGATGGCGCTCTCGCTAGCCAGCGTGCGAGACCCGATCTTGACGACGACGCGCTTCGCGCGCCTCAGCTCCGCGCGCGCGTCAGCCATCGTTCTCATTGGCGTCGTCTGGGCGACGCGTGGTCCGTGCGACGAGCTCGTCGAACGCGGCGTCGAGTCGTCGAACCAGTCTGCCGGGGACGCTCGCCGTCAGCGAGATCATCCCATCGACGAGGGCCGTCGTCGCGTCACGCTGGTCGTCGATCGCGCCGGGCTCCTGCTCGAGCGGCGCCTCGACCGCAATGGCCCGCACGAGGGCGGCGTCGACGGCCTTCCGCACGCGCAACGCCTCGGTCGCGTCGACGCGCACTGGACGCTCCGACGGTGTCGCCGCGAGGTAGCGGTCGAAGAGGTGGCCCAGAGCGTACGTCTGCAAGGCATGGCGCAGGGGCCAGACGACGCCCAGGGGGCCGAGCCGGGAGAGCGTCCGGGCCGCCATCTTCCAGCCGACGTATTGCATTGCCTTTGAGGCGAGCCCGCGCGTGTCCTCGGGGCTCGACGTGTCGGCGAGAATCGCGCGTGCCTCGGGGCTGAGCGACCGGCCGTGGCGAGCGGCGACGTCCTGGACAAGGGCCCCTCGGACGCGTCGAGCCAGGGCGTGGGGGACCCAGGGCAGCGGAACGGCGCCCACGTACGCTCCCAGGGCGGCGTACACGCCGAGCCGGCCGGCCTCGAGGCCGGGACCCTGGTCGACCGCGAGCGTGTCGCGCTCGTCGTCGCCGTGGAGAGCGGAGCGGCCAGGCATCGCGCTCTCCTCAGCTTAGCGGAACGCAGCCGGCAGGGGTCGAAGCTCGACCACGACCGCGCTTGACGCGAGGGCGATCCGCAGGAGGTCGCGGGTGCGGAGCGAGCCGAGGTTCACACTCAGTCGCGCGGGCCGTTCGGCCTGCGGCGGCTCGACGATTCGTGCCCCCTCGGCCTCGACGGCGGCCACGAAAGCAGTCACGTCGCCCGCGACGCGCAGGGCGTAACTCTCGGGCGCCGGCGCGAGTGCGCCCGGCGCTCCCTGCCCGGCGACGTGGGAACCGTCCAGCACGACGGCCTCGGTCGCCGCGCCCACCAGCGGCGATTCGCGCGGCATCGGGGCGGCGAAAATTGCCCACCGACGGTCCTGAAGAGCCTCGGCGAGCGTCGTGGCCAACGCGTGGCCCTCCTCGGTCGAAAGGGCGGCGAGCGGGTCTTCGAGCAGCAGGGTCCGTGGGGCGGCGGCGAGGGCTGCTGCGACGACGGTCGCCCGGCGCGCGGTCCTCGCGGCGGAGCGCAGTCGCGTCCGGGCGAGGGGAACGAGGCCCATCCGTCCCATGGCGTCTGCGGCGAGCGCCGTGGCCGCCGAACGCGAATGCCCCGCCAACCGCGCGCTCCACCCGACGTACTCTGCGAGCGTCCAGCGCGGCGGCAAAGGCGGGTCGAGGGGCGCGCACGCGGCCAGGCCCCCGCGGACCGCGGAGAAGGGTGTCGTGCCCTCGACGAGCAGACTCCCGTGCGCGACGCCCCGCAGCCCCGCCGCGGCCTGGAAGAGGGCGCGGGCCGCCGCTACGACGAGAACACGGTCGCCCCTCGTCTCGAAGGTGAGACCATCGAGGGTCGGCACGTCGCCGACGTCCACACGCAACGACCTGGCGCAGAGGAGCGCACTCACGCGACGATGATAGGCTGGCCGGGGCGGTGGCACATGCGTCGCAACAGCCCTCGGCGGGAGGAGCGCAAGCGCAAGATGATGCCGAACTTCCCTTGCTGCCACGTACTCGCTGGGCGGCACGCCCCCACGCTCGGGGGTGAATCCCCCCGGTCGGGGCGATGCCGGGCTTCGCTCGCGGTCGCCCTTTCGACGCTGGCGATCGCGGGCGTCGCCGTCGCCGCCTGCTCCACGGGGAGCGCCGACCAGGTCACGCGGCCAAGCGCCGTGGGGATGACCTCTTCCACACCGGCGTACTACAGCGACGGCAATACGACGCTTTACCAGGTGGCGATCCCCGTTCCGCTGCCGGTGCGCAAGCCCACGACCGCCGAGCGCCAGGCCCTCGGGGCCGCGCCCTCGGGCACCCCGTACCCGCACGCGCCGTTCCTCAAGGCGGCCGACGAGAACCTCGAGGTCCACTACATCATCACGAACGTCGACGACGCGCCGCACGCCGTCTGGCTCCTCATCGACCCGTGGAACGAGTTCGTCCGATGGGAGCCAGGGGTTACGGTCGTCAGCGACGAGGAGACCCTCCCCAACGAGGGCTACG
>DATGJA010000332.1:0-4013 GCA_035295445.1 Polyangiaceae bacterium
TTGGCTGCTCGCGACCGCGCGTTCTCTCGGCTTCCCGCGCGACGAGGGCTTCTACTTTCGCGCGGCCCACGACTACGCGGGGTGGTGGCGCCTGCTCCTCGAGCGCGGCCACGACGCCCTGAGCCAGGGAGCGATCGACGCGGCGTGGTCGAACAACCACGAGCACCCGGCGCTGATGAAGACGCTCTTCGGGATCTCGGGCTGGCTCTTGCACGACTCGTGGCGCGTGTTCTCGGACGCGAGCACCGCGATGCGCTTCCCCACCATGTGCATGGCGGGGGTCGCCCTGTGGACCACGTACCTCTTCGGCGCGCGCCTGTGGTCGCGGCGGGCCGGCGCCGTGGCGGCCGCGCTCCTCGGTCTCATGCCGCGGGTCTTCTTCCACGCGCACCTCGCGTGCTTCGACGTGGCCATCATGACGATGTGGCTTCTCTGCATCTACGCGGCCTGGCGCGCGCAGGAGACGGGGCGATTGCGGTGGGCGATCGCGACGGGGGTCCTCTTCGGGCTCGCGCTCGAGACGAAGCACAACGCGTGGATCTTGCCGCTCGTGATCGTGCCGCACGCCTTCTTCGTCCAACGGCGCGCCTTCTGGCAGGGCCTTCGCGCGGGCCGCGTGTCCGTGCCGGCGAGCGTCGTCTCGATGGCCGTCCTCGGCCCCGCCGTGTTCCTCGCGCTCTGGCCTTACCTCTGGAACGACACGATGGCTCGCATCCAGTGGTACGTCGAATTCCACCTGAATCACGAGTATTACAACATCGAATTTCTCGGCAAAAACTACTTTGGCCCCCCGTCGCCGCCTTCGTATCTGCCCGTCATGATCGCCGCCACGGTGCCGTCGGTCACGCTCGCGCTCTTCGCGGTCGGCGCGTTCGACCGCGCTTCGGCAGGCCTCGCGCGCATCTTGCCGTGGCGGTCGCAGCCCCCGGCCGACCGGGGCGAGGCGGACGTGCTCATGGCGCTCTCGTTCTGCGCCGCCGTCGCGCCGTTCTTCCTGCCGAGGACGCCCATCTTCGGGGGCACCAAGCACTGGTTGCCCGCGTATCCGATCCTGGCGCTGTGGGCGGGACGCGGCCTCGACCTCGTCGTCGGGGCCGCGCGGCGCGCGCTCGCGTCGCTGGCGCCGTCGAAGCTCGCGGCGGCCGAGGCGGCGCTCGTCGCGACCGTGGTGCTTGCGCCGCTCGCGATCACCGCGCACTCGCACCCGTTCGGCCTGTCGGCGTACGTCCCCCTCGTCGGCGGAACCGCAGGTGGCGCGGACCTCGGGCTGAACCGGCAGTTCTGGGGATACACGTCGCAGGACGCGGCCGCCGAGTACGTCGACCGGCACGCGCCGCCGGGCGCGTCGGTGTTCATCCACGACACGGCCTGGGACTCGTGGGCGCACATGCAGGACGAGGGCCGCGTGCGCGCGGACTTGCGAGCCGTCGGCGCGCCGAGCGAGGCGCAGATCGCGCTCGTCATGCACGAGCTTCACATGAACGAGGTCGACTATTCGGTGTGGGTCGCCTTCGGCACCGTCGCGCCCAAGTACATCGTCGAGCACGACGGCGTTCCCATCGTGAGCGTGTACCAGCGATAGGTGCTGGTCCGGGTGAGTCGTCCGAACCGTCGCTTCGCTCGAGCCTGCGGACCTAGCGCGCGCGCGATCGGCGGTACCCGTACGACGCGTACACGACGAGGCCCGTCGCGAGCCAGCCGAGGAAGCGCCAGAACGACGATCGCGGGAGGAAGTACGCGAGCACGCCGCACGAGACGACGCCGGCCGTGGGGATCGCGATCGAGCCGAACGGGACGCGGAACGGCCGGGGGCGCTCGGGCTCGCGACGGCGCATCACGAGCACACCCACGCAGACGAGCGCGAACGCGAACAGGGTCCCGATGTTCGTGAGATCGACCATCTCGTCGATGCTCGCGAAGGCGCTGACGACCGCGACGAAGGCGCCGGTGAGGACGGTGGCGACGTGGGGGGTTCGAAATCGCGGGTGGATGCTCGCGAAGACCGGCGGGAGCAAGCCGTCGCGCGCCATGGCGAAGAGGATGCGAGGCTGCCCGAGCTGGAAGACGAGCAGGACGGCGGTCTGCGCGACCACCGAGCCCAAGGCGACTACGCCGACGCTCCACCCGGGCATGCGCGCGTACTCCATCGCGACGGCGAGCGCCTCGGCGCGCTTGGACTCGTCGAAGCGGACGAGCTCCGCGTACGGGACGAGACCCGAGAAGACGAGCGCGACCACCACGTAGAGCACGGTGCAGACCGCGAGCGATCCGATGATTCCGATCGGCATGTCTCGGCCGGGGTCGCGGCACTCCTCGGCGCACGTCGAGACCGCGTCGAAGCCGATGTAGGCGAAGAACACGACCGACGCGCCCGCCCCCACCCCCGCGAGGCCGTTGGGCAAGAAAGGTCGCCAGTTCTGGGGGGTCACGAAGCGCGAGCAGGCGACGACGAAGAAGAAGAGCACCAGGATCTTGAGGCCGACCATGACCGCGTTCAGCCGGGCCGATTCGTTCACGCCCCACACGAGGACGACGGTGATCGCGACGACGATCCCCACCGCCAGCGCGTTGCACACGATCGGGACCCCGAAGAGGTGGGGGGCCGCGGCCAGGACCTCGGGAGCGTGAAGTGCCGCCGATCGGTAGTCGGTGAGAAGCCAGCGGGGCAGCTCGACCCCCAGGCCTCTCAGGAACGCGTCGGCGTATCCGGCCCACGCGATCGCCACCGCCGTGTTCCCGATGGCGTACTCGAGGAGCAGATCCCAGCCGATGATCCACGCGACGAGCTCCCCCAGCGTCGCGTACGCGTAGCTGTACGCGCTGCCGGCCGCCGGGGCCATCGAGGCGAACTCGGCGTAGCAGAGGGCGGTGAAGCCGCACACGACCGCCGTCAGGACGAACGAGAGGACGATCCCGGGGCCGGCCCCCGGACGGCTCGCGTCCCCGGCCGTGGCCGTGCCGATGGTCGCGTAGATGCCGGTTCCGACGATGGCGCCCACGCCGAGGGCCACGAGCGTGAACGGCCCCAGCGCCTTGCGCAGCGAGGCCCCCTCGCCCTGGCTCGACGAGACGACCGCGTCGATCGACTTGGTCGCGAGGAGCTGGCGCAGCACGATGGACCGTCGGACGATACACCGGTCCGCTCATGCCGCGCCTGCGTCCCCTACGCGATCCGGTGACCGTTCACCTCGACGGGGAACCCGTCCCGGCCGAACGAGGGGAGCCCGCGGCCGTCGCCCTCGTCGCGGCGGGGCACGTCGCGCTCGCGCGGAGCCCCAAGTTCCATCGGCCTCGGGGGCCGGCCTGCCTCCGGGCGGCCTGCGACGGCTGCTTGGCGCGGGTGGACGGCGTGCCCAACGTCATGACGTGCCGGGTCCCGGCCGCCGAGGGGATGCGGATCGAGACGCAGAACGTGGTCGGATCGCGCGATACGGATCTGCTTCGCGCTGCCGATTGGTTCTTCCCCGAGGGGATGAACCACCACGAGCTCCTCGCCGGCGTGCCGGCCCTCCAGTCCGTCATGCAGTCGCTTGCCCGCCGTGTCGCCGGCCTCGGGCGTCTGCCCGACGAGGCGGCCCAGCCCGCGGAGATCCCGACGGCCCGGCGTCGCGCCGTCGACGCGCTCGTCGTCGGGTCGGGCCCCGCGGGAATGGCGTCCGCCGTGGCGCTGGCCGCGGAAGGGCGTTCGGTCGAGGTGGTGGACGACGATCTCAGGTGGGGGGGGTCGGCGCGGGCGCTCCTCGGGGCCGCGCGGCCGTGGAGGCCCCTCATGCAAGCCTTCGAGCGCGCCGTTTCGGAGCGCCGCGTCATCCTGCGCCTCCGGACCACCGCCGCCGGCGTGTACGGAGAGGACGTCCTCGTCGCGGGGGAAGCGGGCGTCGAGGTCGTCACCGCGCGGACCCGCGTCCTGGCGACCGGGGCTCACGATGGCGTCTGGGCGTTTCGCGGGAACGACTTGCCCGGGGTGATGAGCGCCCGGGCCGCGTGCCGGCTCCTCGAGGCGGGCGTGGCCG
>DATGJA010000333.1:0-9526 GCA_035295445.1 Polyangiaceae bacterium
CCGAGCCCCCGGCCGCCCCGCCGGCCCCTCTACCGCCCCCGGCACCGGCCCTTCCGCCACCCTCCTCGGCGTCATCAGGGGGAGCGGGTTTCGATACCGGCACCCTCACCGGCACGCCGAACCCGAACGCGCTCGGTGGCGGACCCGGCGACGAGTGGCGCTTCAGCAGCCACGGCTACTTTCGCGCCCCGCTGCGGGTGGGCGTCGGACAGCGGCCCGCGTGCGGCGCCGGGCAGGCTCCTGGGACCGAGATCATGGGGGGTGCCGGTACCGCCGCGCCGACGTCCGTCCCGTGCGCGGGTCCGGGGCAAAGCACGACGAGCCTGCACAGTCCGTTCTTGCCGGACGACCAGTACCTCGATTGGCGTTACACGCGCCAATGGGAGCAGGACTGGGCGGAGATCTTCCTCAACTACGGCAACTCGCGCGTCGTCGGGACGGTGGGCCTGCAAGCCTACAACTTCACCGACGCGGGCTTCACCGACGCGAATGCCCAGTTCGGCATCGCGCAGGGCTACGCGACGATCACGCCGGACCTGGGTCTGCCCAACGTGCGCCTCAAATGGAAGGTGGGGTCCTTCTGGGAGAAGTACGGAGGGGCCGGCCAGTACGACGCCGGGATGTACGACACGTACCTCTTCGGCCGCATCCATCAGGTGGGCGAGGCCGTCGCCGCCGAGATGGATGTCGGCGACTACACGTTCCGCCTCTCGCACGGCATCGGCGCCCGCCTCGAGCAGGTCCCTGCGGGGACCAGCATCACGCCGTTGCCGTCGTCGACCTCGACGCCGGGGTTCACCCTCCTCAACCACCTGCACGCGGGAGCGTCGTACAAGAAGGTCGTCGATCTCAACTTTCACTTCCTCGCCGCGTGGGCTCAGGACGCGCGCGCGACGCCCGCGAGCCCGGACGGCAAGATCAACGTGGGCGGCGGAGAGGTCCGGGTCAACGGAAACCTCGCCGGCAACCTCTACGCGGGGTACTCGCACGTCGACGCCGTGGACGCCGGCGCGGTGGGACCCGTGATCGAGGTGATTCACTCGCTCGGCGGCGGAGGCCACGGAACGGGCTACGGCCTCATCGACAATTACCTCGGCCCCTGCTCCAAGTGCGCCGCCGCGGACGTCGGGAAAGGCTCGATCGACACCGTCGAGGTCATGTACACGTATAGCTTCGGCCTCCTCTATCGGAAGCTCCAGGATCCGAACGCGACGTTCTGGGGCGACGGCTCGGATCTGCGCCTCAGCGTCGTCGGCATGTACACCGCCGTGTCGAGCAAGGACCCGACCGCGGACGGCGTGAAGAAGCTGAAGTACGGGGCCGACCTCGTCTACACGCCCTTGCCGTGGCTCGGCTTCGGCGCGCGGGCCGACGTCGTGCAGCCGTCGTCGAAGGACTCGTCGCAGCGCTTCTGGGTGATTTCTCCGAAGATCCTCGTCAAGACGAAGTTCGTCACGCACGAGGAGATCACGGCGCAATACTCGCACTACAGCTATTCGAGCGGCGTCTCCCCACAGCCGCCGAACTCGGCGTACCCGCCGGACCCGGACGTCTTCGGGGTCAAGGCGACGATGTGGTGGTGAGCGCGAGTCCGACGCGCCGACTCGCCCGCGCACCGACGCAACAAATGACCATGAACGCCGCGGCGCTTACTCGGCGCTGACATCGTCCGTACGTTTCGCGAGCAATCGCGCTTCCGCGGACGGCTCACCGCTGGCCCGGCTTGCTCGTCGGCGCTGATTGGATCGGCGGACTCCCAAATGCCGCTTGCGCGAACGAGTCCTGCGGTGCATGGGTGCTGAGCTCGCTCGGTGCGCCTTGCACGCGATGCGAGCCACGTGGAGGGACTCGACATGAAACGAGCGATCGCAGCGATGGTAGGGGCGCTTGCCTTGGTGTCGGGCGTCGCGCGAGCAGGCGACGGGACCGGCAGACCGATTGCACTGACGGATCGAGGCCTCGTCGTCGGCGTGCACACCGCGAACGGCAATCAGTTCCTCGGCATTCCGTACGCGGCCCCGCCCGTCGGCGACCTGCGGTGGCGGCCGCCTCACCCGGTAGCGCCCTGGATCGCCCCGCGCGACGCGAGCAAGTTCGCCAACCACTGTCCGCAGGTCGCCACCCCGTTCGGCGTCGCGAGCACGACGGAAGACTGCCTGTATCTCAACGTCTACACGCCTACCGGCCTCGGCGTCCTTCGACCGGTGATGGTCTACATTCACGGCGGCGCCTTTCAGACCGGCGAGGGCGACGACTACGGTCCCCGCCGCCTTCTCGATCAGGGCGTCGTGGTCGTTACGATCAACTACCGGCTCGGGGCGCTCGGCTTCTTCGCCGACTCGGGGCTCGCGGCCGAGGCCGCCGACGGATCGACGGGCAACTACGGCCTGATGGATCAGCAGGCGGCGCTGCGCTGGGTGCGCAAGAACATTCTCGCGTTCGGGGGCGACCCGGACAACGTCACGATCTTCGGCGAGTCGGCCGGGGGCCTCAGCGTCCATGCGCACCTCGCTTCGCCGAAGTCGAAGAAGCTCTTCGCGCAGGCGATCGCGGAGAGCGGCTCGTACGCGCTGACCCAACCCACGCTTTCCGTCGCCGAGACGGCCGGGGCGGCGTACGCCACCGCGGTTGGGTGCAGCGCGGCGGACACGGCGTGTTTGCGGGCGGTCCCGGTGTCGACCCTCCTCGCCAACCAGAGCCTGAGCGCCACGGCGTACATGCCGGTCGTGGACGGGACGGTCTTGACGCAGTCGATCGGGGCTGCGTTCGCGAGCGGACAGTTCAACCAGGTTCCGGTCATCGAGGGGTCCAACCACGACGAGTTCCGCCTGTTCGTCGCGTTCCTGTTCGAGTTGCCGAACGGCCCGGTCACGGCAGCGCAGTACCCGGCCTACGTGGCGGCGCTCCTCGGACTGCCGTCCGCGGTGGCGGCGCAGGTGGTGCCGCTGGTGCTGGCGCAGTATCCCCTCTCCAACTATGCAAGCCCGGCGCTCGCGCTCGGCGCGATCGGCACCGACGCGGCGTTCTCGTGCAACACGCTGACAGTGCAGAAGTCGCTCCAGCAATTCGTGCCGACGTGGGCGTACGAGTTCCAGGACGCGAACGCGCCGCAGCGCTACCTGCCGCCCGTGAGCTTCCCCTACGGCGCCTACCACGAGGCCGAGCTTCAGTACCTGTTCGACGTGCCTGTGACCGTGCCGGCCCCGGCGCTCACGGCGGATCAGGAGCAGCTCGCCGCCGCCATGGACTCTTACTGGACCACCTTCGCCCGACGCGGCAATCCCAACTCCCCGGCGACGCCGAGGTGGCAGCCGCAGACGTCGTCGTCGGACTTCACGGAGGCGCTCGTGGCGCCGACCCCGCAGCCGTACACCGCGACGGCGGAGGGGAACGACCACATGTGCGCCTTCTGGCAGGCGATCTTCGCGGGCGGCTAACATAGTCCGCACGCTCGAGCGAAGCGAGAGTTCGGACGACACGCCCAACCAAGCGGCGTGAGGTCCTTCTCCCGGACTGCGGACTACACCGGCGGGTCGGCGTTTTCGACGAGCTGCAGGAAGTACGGAACGAACCATTGGCCGGCCGGCGGCGCGCCCTGCGCGCTGTCCGCCGCCGCCGGGCCGCACGCGTCGTCGAAGCCCGGGCCGTTCGGGTCGGACCCTCCGTCCGAGTCGCCGGGGGGCTTGACCCACCAGTACGCGTCGATCCCCGGCGCGGGCGACGCCTGTGGCCGCGCCCCTAGGCCCGCGCCCTTGATGTTGCACCAGCTGGCGGACTTCGTCCGGATCCCGGCGCGACCGTTGCGGGCCGTGTCGATGACGAAGCCCTTCCCGGCGATTCCCAGCTCGGCCAGGCTCTCGGTGAGCTTTTCGACGTAGCCGATCTCGTCGTGGCACGGATCCGATGGTTCGAGACGCGCGATGTCCCCGTCGTGCAGCGAGTCGTAGTTCGACACGTTCGTCGCGAACCCGCGGACGAGGTCGACGCCTCCGGCGGCGTCGAGGACGTCCCGGAAGATGCGCGCGATCTTCCTGCGGTTCGAGCCCCACCCGAGCCAGCCCGCATGCGCCGCGTCGAGGTAGAGCGACACGTTCGGCAGCGCGAGCGCACGAATCGCGGCGGCAAGCGAGCGGCGATAGATCCCCTCGGCCGCGGCGCATCGACCCACGCTGAGGTTCGTCGCCACGTTGGCGAGCGAATCGGGCTCGACGACGACCGCGATCCGCTGGGCGTCGTGCGCGCGAAACTGCGCCGCGATGGGCGCGATGAACTCGGTCTTGTACCGCTCCTCGCCGCGGTTCGAGGCCGTGAGCTCGCCGGCCGACGCCTTGGCCGAGCAGTCGCGCTCGGGCAGGTCGTAGATCACGAACAGCGTGACGACGGGCTGGCCGCTCGACTTCTGCAGCGCGAGTGCCGCGTCGAGGTGCCGCGACACGCTGGCCACGCTTGCGATCGAATCGAGCCAGACGGCCGTTGGGAACGCTTCGACCCGGCGGATCTGGTCCGCGCGCGCGGGCGTCGAGGCGGCCGTGGCTTCGACCTTCGCCACGAACCCCGGGTCGACGTAGAACCGCGCGCCCGCGAACGGGTTGTCGCGGGCGACGTGGACCGGCGCCGCCTCGGGAAGGGGCCTCGGCGCTACCGACGACTGGGGCGGCGCGCAGGCGGGCGCTCCCGCGCATACGAGCGCCAGGAGCGATGCTCGACGAATCATCCGGGCTCGTGCAGCGTAGCCCGAACGTACGCGGCGAGGGCCGGTTCGTGGCTCGCCATCGTTCGCACGCGCGCGCAGACGCGAGCGAGGTGGCGCTTCACGGTCGCGAGCGAGAAGCCCATCGCGCGCGCCACGTCCGCGAGCTCTTTCCCTTCGACGAACCGCAGGTGGAAGACCTTCGCGCTTTGGGGGCTGAGCTTGCCGAGGATGGCGTTCAGGCGGGCGGCCACCTCCCTCGCGTCGCTCCCGTCGGGGAGGGCGGCCGGCTCCGGCAGCTCGCCGGACGGCGTCAGGCTGAGCCACCAGCGACAGCGGCGGCGGCGCAGCTCGGTGCCTGCGACGCGCAGCGTGATTCCGATGATGAAGCTCCGCAGCGCGGCCGGGTCCCGCAGCTCGGACAGGTAGCTGAAGAGGCGCAAGAAGACCTCTTGCACCTGGTCTTCGACCTCTTGCCCGCCGACGGATCGGCCCAGCTTGGACCGGACGAGCGGCAAATAGCGCCGCCAGATCAATAGCTGCGCGCGATCGTCGCCGGCCCAGACGGCCCGGACAAGCGCCGCGTCGTCCCACGTCTCGGGGGTGGCGCGGCCGTTCGTGTTGACCGAGTCGTAGAGCGAGCGCAGCCCCGTCCATTCGGCGGTCGGGCGTAGCGCTGGCGCCGGACGCGATTGCGGTGCGCGAGGTACCGTGTCAACGGAATGAGCGCTTCCGCTCGACGTCAGGGAGGGGGCCAGCATGTCGGGTTCATGTCCGGCACTCGCGAGCGGGATCACGCTTTCGTACGCTCGGCCTGTGGAGCCTGTTGGGTGAGCCGCCCTGGGCGGCCGGGAGCGACTAGGGGTGTAACTCGATGATCAGCCAGAAAATGCTCGCGTTCGCGGTGGCGGCTTGCTCCGCCGTCGCCGGTGGCGGTTGCCTCAGCAGTACGTCGACCACGTCCGATTCCGGCACGACGTCCCCGCCGCCCTCGGGCGAAGGGGGGACGTCCGGCGCCTCCGAGGGCGGGGGCGGAGGCCCCATGACGGTGCCCATCCCGCCGGACCCCAACGGCTACGTCGGCCCCAGCACCAACTCGCTCGGGATCGTCGGCGCCTGGTACGGCTACGGCGACGACTGGGGGACCAACGGCGCGCCCCCGGGCGACTGCCAGACGAAGGGGATGCACATGCAGAGTCAGTGCTCCTCGATCAGCTTCCCGCCGGCCGCGATGGCCGGCGCCGACGGCGGCTTCGCCGCAACGTTCCCCCAGACGACGCCCGGGTCGATGTGCCTGTCCGGCACGGCGGCGCAAGTCGTCGGCGGGGACTACACGACCATTTTCGGCATCGGGATCGGCTTCGACTTCAACAACGTGGGCGGCACCAAGCTGCCGTACAAGGCGTCGGACAACAAAGTGGTCGGGTTCTCGTTCCACATCTCGGGCGTGCCTGCGGGCGCGGGGATTCGCGTCGAGCTGCCGACGCCGGACACCGATCCTTCCGGCGACTCGTGGTCGCGGACGATCACCATGGACGGCGACTACACGATGGACCTCAACACGATGGCGAGCGACCCCAATAGCCTCAAGCCCTCGTTCTCGATGTCGGCGATGCAACCGTCGTTCGACCCGAACAAGATCGAGTCGATCCAGTTTCACATCGCGACCAACACGATGGCGGCGATCATGGTGCCCGACTCGAGCCGGCTCTGCGTGAGCAACCTGGCGGCGCTCGTCTCACCGTGACGTTGCGAGTCGGCGCGCTCGTCGCACTCGCGGCGGTGGCGGCGGCGTGCGGGCCGCTCGGCGCCGACGGCAGCGCGGTCCCGGGCTCTTCGAACGGGGCGGACGCCGGCTCCCAGGGCGCGGGGCCGGCCGAGGGCACGGGGCCCACCTCGACGGACGCCGCGGCGCCGGGCGGGTACTCGGTGCGCGGGGCGGTCGTCTACGACAGCTCCGGCAACGCGCATCGCTTCCACGGGGTCGACCGGCCATCGCTCGAGTGGAGCTCGGGCGGAGACCACCTCGCGGCCTCGGACTACATGCGGATGGCGACGTGGAAGGCCGACGTCGTGCGCATCGCGCTAAACCAGGACTTTTGGCTCTCGGACTCGCCGACGTTCTCGTCCAGCTACGCCACGGTGATCGACCAGCAGGTCGCCTGGGCGGAGGCCGCGGGGCTCGACGTCATCCTCGATCTTCACTGGTCGGACAAGGGGGACTACCAGCAGATGCCCGCGCAGCAGCGCATGGCGGACGCCCATTCGCAGACGTTCTGGGGGCAGGTCGCCGCTCGCTACAAGGGGGACGGTCACGTCCTCTTCGAGCTTTACAACGAGCCGCACGACGTCCCGTGGGACGTGTGGCTGAACGGCGGCGCGAGCGGCAACGGCTTCATGGTCGTCGGGATGCAGGACCTTTACGACACCGTCCGCCAAGCGGGCGCCGAGAACCTGGTCCTCATCGGCGGGCTGCAGTTCGCCTTCGACCTCTCGGGCGTCCCCCTGCACCGCGTGCAGGGGCACAACATCGTCTGGGCGACGCACCCGTACAACCAGAACGGCAAGCAGATGGCCAACTGGGACACGGCCTTCGGCAACCTCGCGATGACCGATCCGGTCATGGCGACCGAGTTCGGCGACACGACCGGGTGCGGCACGAACTACTATTCGCAGCTCATCGCCTACGCGGACGCGCACGGCGTCTCGTGGTCGGGGTGGGCCTGGTACGTGTCGGGGTGCCAGTTCCCGTCGATCATCAGCGACTGGTCGGGCACGCCGACCGCGGCAGGTCAGGTCGAGAAGGCCGCCCTCGAAGGATATTGAGGGCTGCTTCACCCGTCCGTGGCCGCCCCCCAGACACCGAGCTCTGGCCTTCTTACTGGGCCGCCGCCGGCGCCACGCTCAACACCGTCGCCGCCGAAGGCGGGAACGTGAAGCGCAGCGTCGTGCCGCTTCCCGCGCGGCTCTGCACGGCGAGGTCGCCGCCGAGCGAACGCGTCGCCTCGAGCAGGGCGCCGAGGCCGACCCCGCGACCGGAGAGATCCGTGACCACGGAGGCCGTCGAGATGCCGTCGGTGAAGAGCGCCTGCTGCAGATCCTGCGAAGTCGCGCTCGGGAGCCCCTTCTTGGTCGCGCTGGCCGCGACCGCCTCCCAGTCGACCCCGCGGCCGTCGTCCTCGACCTCGATGATCAACCGGCCGGATTTCTCCGACGTCCTGAGCTTGAGGGTGCCCTCGGGCGCCTTGCCCGAGGCTTGCCTCGCGTCTCCCGCTTCGAGGCCGTGGTCGACCGCATTGCGGATAGCGTGGATGAACGCCGCCCAGAATCCGGCCCACCGTCGCGGATCCACGCGCTGGTCGTTGTCCTCGATGACGACCCGGACCTCCTTGTCGAGGCGTTGGGCGATCCGCTTGGCTTGCTCCTCGAAGTGCTTGAGGCGCTTGCCCATCGGCTCGAGCCGGAGCGCGCGGACGCGCCGCAGGAGGGCGTCCTTCGGTTCACCGGCCTTCACCGCTTGCTCGAGCGCCTTGTATTGCGTCTCGTCGAGCTCGATGGTGTGGGCGCGCTTCCCGAGGAGCTTGTCGAAGTCGGCGGCGAGCCGCTGCCAGCGTTCGCGCAGAGCGGCGAATGCGGATGGCGCGGGGCACAGCTGCTCCTCCGCGATGAAGTCCTCGAGCGAGTGGCACAGGTTGGATAGGCTCGCGAGGCCGTAGATTGCCGAGTTCCCCTTGAGCGTGTGGAGCAGGCGCTTCACCGTCGTCAGGTCCGTCGTGGCGCCGCTCGCGAGAGCGTCGACCGCGTTGCCGCCTTCCTCGAAGAAGGCCTCGAACCCCGAGCGGTCCACCAGCACACGCTCGAACACGGCCATCGCCTCGCGCCGCTCGAGCTCCGCCTGCTCGCGTTCGACGTCCGACGTCTCGTCCGTGACGATGACCAGAAAGCGGTCATGCGGCTCGGCGCCGATGGGCCGGTAATCAATGCGGTAGTGCGTCGTGCAGTTCAACGTCAGCCGATGCGGCATCTGATCGAGCGTCAGCTCGAGGGGCATGATTCCGGCCGCCACCTCGTCCCAGGCGAGCTTCGATCGCGCCGCGAAATCGGGGGATACCGCGTGCAGGTACTCGAACCATGAGGCGTTGGCGGCCGCCTCGCCGAAGAAGCGTGCGGCGGCGGCCGAGCGCTCCTGGGCGAGATTTCCCGCGCGGTCCATCGTCAAGAAGCCCTGCTGCACGTTGTCGAGCAACAGACGCATGTCGCGGTTCTTCGAGTCGAGCGCCTCCGTCCGGGCCTGCACGATCCTCTCGAGGCCGATCACGTTGTCGAAGAAGCTCCGCGCGATGAAGCACGTCGCGATCGACTCGAGGACGACGAACGCCGCGTGGACGGCCACGACCCACCACTGCGCCTCGTAGTTGAAGACGCTGCTCGGCATCACGAGCCAGAGCACCAGGTGATGCAGAGCGACCGTCACCGCTGCGGCGACGATCACCAGCGGGTTGCCGAACACCGCGCACATGGCCACGAGGGCGAAGAAGTAGAAGTGCATCTCGATCGTCACCGGGCCCTGCCCGAAGTGGACGAGCAAGCCACCCATGAACATCGCGGTGACGCCGTAGACCACCGACACGAGGCGAGGGTTCTTGATCGCGTAGTACGCGATGGCCGGGCCGACGAGCACCGCTGTGGTGAGGACCGCGGCGACCGCCGGGCGCGTGTCGTTCAACCAGGCGATGAGAGTGAACACCGGCACGTGCATCGCGAAGAACGCGAGCGCGATCCGGTTCACGCGCGCCAGGTAGGTGCGCTCGAAGTCGGTGATTTCTCGGGGCAGGA
>DATGJA010000334.1:0-29664 GCA_035295445.1 Polyangiaceae bacterium
GAAGTCCATCTTGACCATCGCCACGTAGAGCTTGCCGCTCACGATGCGCGAGACGTCCAGGATGTCGTCGACAATCCGGGCCAGGAGCCTGCCGTTGCGCTGCATCACCTGGAGGCCTCGCCCGACTACCTCGCGATCTCCCAGCCGCGAGTGGATCACCTGCGTCCAGGCCAGGATGACGTGGATCGGCGAGCGCAGCTCGTGCGACACGATGCCGAGGAACTGGTCCTTCATCCGGTTGGCCTCGTCCGCCTCGACGCGCGCGCGCTTCTCGAGCTCGAGCTGCCCCTTCTCGCGCTGGGCGCGGCGCTGCTCGGTCAGGTCGGCGATCGTCATCCGGTAGCAGAGGACCTCGCCATCGTCGGAGACGACGGCCACGGTCGCGAGCTGGAGCACGAGGCTCGCGCCCTGCGCCGCCGTCGTCTCGAGCTCCACCGTCATCTTGCCGCGCGACCTCAGACACGCGCGCAGGTGCGAGTGGAACGGCGTGACGTCCCGCAGATCCGCCGCGGCGGTGAAGGGCTTGCCGGCGAGCAGGGCGCGCCGGTGGCCGAGCAGCGTCGCGGCTGTGAGGTTGGCCTCCGTGATGACGCCCTGGATGTCCAGCGTCAAGTATCCGACGGGTGCCTGGTCGTAGAGCTCTGCATAGCGTGCGCGCGACGCCTCGACCCGCGACTGCGATTCGCGCAGCTCGCGGTTTTGTATCTCGAGCTCGATCTGGTGCACATGCAGTTCGTGGAGGACGCCCTCGGCTTCGGAGGTCCATCGTCGCTCGCGTCGCAGACCTTCGAGTCGTTCGGCGAGTTCGCCCCACGACAGATCCGAAAACGACGACATGCGTACCCTTCCCTGCCGAGCCCTGCCGAGCCCGGCCGAGCCCGGCCGAGCCCGGCCGAGCCCTGGTGAGCCACGGTGAGCCCGTTGACCGACGCCCGCTGCATGCGGTTGCGTCCCGATACCATCGGGCCCGGCGAAACGATGCGCCCGACACGGCGCTTTCGAAAGGACGTGACTGGGACGAAAGGGTGGCATTGTCCCTCTGCCCGAACCGTCGCGACCGCTCGTGACGAATGTCCAGACGATGCGCTCGCCGGGTGCAACGCGGTCTATCCACATGGCGTGGCCCTTGCAAGCGTTGCACCCCCGGCGCAAGCCATGCTGCCGGAGATCCTCGGCCGGGGGACGAGCCTGCCGGTCGTCACGGTCGAGCTCTCGCTCTCGTTCCGGCTTGGCGCTCGCGCTGATGCAGGAAGTCTGAGGAGCTAGCGGCGCGTCTTTTGCGTTACGGCATCGCTCGCGTCGTCCCCGCATGGGCGAGCCAGGCGCTCATGACGGCGGCGGGCAGGAGGGCGCCGAAGTCGAAGTCGGTCGCGCCGAGGCGCCGCAGGGCGATCGACCGGCTCGCCGCGTCGAAGACGACGACGAACGTCGCCGTCTGGTACACCGGCCGCTGGAAGTAAGACGTGCCGCCGTTCGTCACGCCCTGAAATGAGTAGATCGTCGTCGTCGCCTGCATCGGATGCGCGGGTGTCGACGTGGACCCGCCGAGCACCTCGGCGACGTCGAGCTCCCCGCAGCCGCCGTCCCCGCCCTGGCCCCGGCAGTTGCACCCGTACTGCGCGGTCCGCACGACCTGCGCGGGGAGGATCCAGTACGCCGGCGTGACGTTGCCGAGCGGCATGCGGACCTTGGCCACGAACACCTTGTTTCCCGCCGCGTCCCCCTTGAAGCCGTGGAGCGCCAGGCCGCGGCTGAAGCCGCAGTCGCTCCCGGCGGTCGTGCCGGCGCACGCGGTCGTGCTCATGACGTTGACGCCGACCCCCGCGTCGAGATGCCCCGCGAACTGGACGGGCGTCTTGCTCTCCATCGTCCCGTCGGGCGACACGTAGCTCTGCACGTACCCGTTGCACTGGTACCAGGCCTTGTTGCCGACGAAGGCGAGGCCGTCCGTCGTGCAGCGATCCCAGTACGCGGTCCGCGCGTAGCCCTGCCCGGCCGGCTCGTAGACGGCGACGCGATAGAGGTCGATCGGCCCGCTGAAGACCATCGTCATTTCGTCGTCGAAGGGGACGAGCGGACCGCTCACCGCCTTGGCCGTCTTGTCGCACACGTTCGGGACGCACGAGGGCGCGACGGTCGAATTGACGACCTGGTCGTAGCTGCCGCTCGCGCCGACGTTCGTGTACGTGATGGCGTCGACCGCGGTCCCCGTCGGGTCGGGCATGTCTACGCCGAGCGGCGTGTCCCCGACGTCGCTCGCGGCGCACGCCGGCGGCGCGCCCCCATCGCCCCCGGCGGACGACCCCTCGGCCGAAGGGGCAGGAGCGTCGTCCCCGCCCTCTCCGTCCACGACGATCGGCGCGCCGTCCAAGGCCTCGGTCGCCCCCGCGTCCTCCGCGTTCGTCGACGCGGCTGCGTCCTGTGCAGGCGCCGACCGAGCAGCGGACGACCCACCGGAGCATGCGGCGAACCACATCGCTAGCCCCGGCGGGGCGGCCAGGAGCCATGCGCGGGCGGGCGCCCCGTGCGCTCGACGCGGCGCGATCACGGCGATACCCAGACCGCTCCGGCGTTGGGAGACGACACGTCGGCCGCGTTGCCGTTGATGCTGCGAGCGCTGCTCGAGTCGGCGACGTCCGCGATCGCGACGGTGCCGCCCGACACGCCGACCGCGCTGCCGTAGAGGCCCCCGGCGGGGTTCGGGCCGGGCAACGCGTAGAACGATTTCACCGCCCAGGTGGAGCCGGACCTCGTGTATAGCGCGGCGGCGCCGCTCGTCGTCGGGATGGGACCGTGGAGGCAGGCGGCTGTGTTGGCGGTGCACGCGGGTGGCGTGTGGATCGGGCCGGCGCCCGGAGCCCCGATGAGCAGCGAGTCCCCGTCCGCGGCGAGGCTGTACCCGAAGCGGCACGCCATCATCGGCGCGATGATCGACGGGTCGGCGCCCGCATCCGCCGCGGTGAGATAGATGCCCTGCGCCCAAGTCGACCCGGAGGCGGCGAACACGTAGACGCCGGCGCCTCCGTCCCCCACCGCGAGCCACCCCTGGCCGAGCGCCATCGTGGCGCCGAAGCGATCGTTGTCCGCGACCTTCGTGCCCGAAGGGCCGTTCGCCGCCGAGAGATACGCGCTCGACGCCCATGCCGCGCCCGTCCGCGTGAAGACGTAGACGACGCCGCCCTGCGTTCGGCCCGTGCCGTCGGCGGGGTTGGTCTGCGAAGCATCGCCGACCGCGAGGACGTCGCCCGCGAGCGCGACACTGCTGCCGAAGCCGACGGCCGTCGACGGGCCGAGATACGCCTGCGACGTCCACGTGCTCCCCGCGCGCGTGAAGACCGACGCGGACCCGACAGACCCGCCCGTCGCGTCGCCGGGGCACGTGAACGCGAGCGTGTCGCCCGAGAGCGCCACGCTCTGCCCGCAGGACTGGTTGGGGGCGCGGTGGCTCGACGCGAGCGCGGCCTGCTGCGTCCAGACGCCGCTGGATCGCACGAAGACGTAGGCGGTTCCGCCGGCCGCTTCCTGCGGGGCGCCGACGACCAGCGTGTCCCCGTCGAGGGCAACCTGCCAGCCGAAGTTGCCGGCCTGTCCTCCCGGCGTCGGCTTGATGTACGCCTGCTGCGTCCACGCGCCTTGCGTTCGCACGAAGACGTAGACCGCGCCCGCGAGCGGGACCGACGTGTCCGAACCGTCCACGCCGACGCCGCCGGCGCCGCTCGATTCGCCGGGGGCGCCGACGACGAGCGTGTAGTTTTGCAGCGCGACGGCGGAGCCGAACTGAAAGGCCGACGTGTTGTTTCCGGCGGCCGGCGCGGGCCGTGTGTTGGATGGCTTGACGTAGACGAATCCCGCCGGGGGCGCCCAGGCGTCCGCCGAGGCAGCGTCGCCGCCCGCGTCCGGCGAGGTGCCGGTCGGCATCGCGGCCCCCGCGTCGGCCGGCGAGGCGGCGTCGGGCGCGGCCCCCGAGTCGGTCGGCGAGGTCGCGTCGGGCGCGTCCCCCTCGCCGGACGCGGCGTCGGCGAGCCCGCCGTCGGGCGAGGGCAGGGGCACCACGGTCACGCTCTGGCAGCCCGGCAAGGCGCCGGCAGCGATCCCGATGGCCAGCCCGAGGACGGCGCGAGTCACGCGAACTTGACCACGATCGCCGGCGCCACCCCGATTTCGACGCAGATGCCGCGCGGCTTCATCCCGACGATGTGGAGGCCGTTCTGGAGCTTGTAGGCCGCGAAGAGCGTGCGGATCATCGCCACCGTGACCTTCGCGTCCCTGTGCTCTTCGACGACCGCGTCGATCCGTTCCTGCGTGATGTCCGGACGAGACGAGAACGTGGCGACGATCTTGGGCGTCAGCCCCATCTCGACGGCGACCTCGGTGAGCGTGTAGCCGGCCTCCTGCAGCGCGGGGAGGTGCCGGTTGAAGTCGTCGACCAGATCCTTCACGCCGGCCAGCGTCGACTCCTTGATGTCGCCGATCTTGCCGCGGACGAGCTCCCTCAAGTCGCTGGCCCGCCCCGTCGCGTCGGCGGCGACCTGCGCGGCGTGCTCGGCCACCTTCTTGGCGGCGTGGAGGGGATCGAAGTTCGTCACGGCAGCTCGCCCCTGACTGTACAGCGATTCTCGAGCGAAGCGAGAGTTCGGGCGGCCCACCCCATTTGTCGTTTGACCGTCGAGCGCGCGATGACACCTTGAAGTCTCGCGGCCCAGGCGGCCACGGGATCCCCGCATGACGAAGGCCCGACCCCAGAAGGCTCGACCGGTTTGGGTCGCGATGGCTCTGACCGCAGGCCTCGGGGCCGGCGGGTGCGCGACGCGGAGCGCGGGCGACGTCGCGGACGGCTCCGAGTCGCAAGGGACCGGCAGCCTCTCGCCTGCCTTTCCCGTCGCGCTCGCGTCGGGCCAGAGTAACCCAGGCGCCCTCGTCGTCGACGATGCCAGCGTCTACTGGGTCAATGAGACGGCCTTCGGTGCGGACGGGGATTCGGACGAGCAGCTCCTTTCGTGCGCCAAGCGTGGCTGCGCGAACGCGCCGACGATCCTGGCTCGAGGCGTCTGGGGGTTCGTGACGAAGCTCGTCCTCCACGATGGGGTGCTCACCTGGGGCGCGCAGAGCGCCGTCTACCAATGCAGGGCTGCGGGCTGCGGCGGCCAGCCGACGATGCTGTCGACGGGCCAGGCGGTCGTCGACGACGTCGCTGTGGATCCTGGAGGCAACGTGTATGTCGTTCAGACCTCCGCGGGCTCGACGGTGGTCTCCGAGTGCGGAGCCGGCGGATGCTCCAGCGACGATGGCGGTGCGTGGTCCCCGGCCGCAGGCCTCCTAGTCGACGCCGGGCTCTGGGTGCAGAGCCTCACGCCGACGGCGATCGTGCTCGACTCGAAGGACCTCTACGTGACCGCCTTCGCGTCGCACCTCGGCGGCCTCAACGCAGTCGGTAACGGCACGGCGGTCATCGCGTGCGCCCTCGGCGCGTGCCCCGCGACGTCGCGCTTGCTGGCCGTGGTAGCGACGGTCACCAACAATCGTTTCGTGTTGGAAGACGGGGCGGCATACTTTGCGACGGGGACGGCGACCTCGGGCGGAACGCTCGAACGGGTGCCGAAGGACGGCTCGTCGCCATCGTCCACGCTCGTCGCCCAGGTGACCTTCGTGTCGGCGATCGCCTCGGATGGCAAGGACGTCTACTTCGCGGAGCTCGGGGACGTCGCGTCCTCCGCTGCGGCGCCGACGGGCCGGATCAGCCGGTGCGCTGTCACGGGATGCGGCGGGGTCGCCCAGGTGGTCCGAGGCTACGTGGCCGATCCGCGGTCGCTCGCGGTGGACGACGCGAACGTCTACTGGACCGATTCGGATCCGCGCGCGAACGGGTCGATGGCCGTGGGGCGTGTGATGGTGCAGCGAAAGTGATGCTCGACATGGGTGCCGACGGGGGCCTCTCGATGGGCGTGATGGTGCAGGCGAAGCGACGGACTCCCCATTTTTCAGGCCGTGAACGACCTCGCCAGATCAACGAGCCCCGTCCGCAACAGGCTCCGCAACCACACGAGGACGGGATCATCGTCCCGGTGTCGATGCCAATAGAGATGAACCTTGAGAGGGGGAATCGGGATGGCGAGGGGGGCGACCGTGACCGGCATGGTCGAAGCCACCAGGTACGCCGTCCCCCGGATCATGGTGAGGAGCAAGCTCGACGACGCCACGATCCGCGCCGCCGACTCGTAACGCTGGCATCGGACGACGACGTTTCTGCGAAGCCCCTGGCGCAGGAGCAAGATGTCCATCAGCGTGGGGCCGGACGAGCGCGACGAGACGCCGACGTGCTCGGCCTCGAGGTAGGCGTCCCGGTCGACGACCCCGGAGCGCTGCTGGGACGACACGACGCACAACGTGTCCTCGAGCACGCATTCGCTCGACAGGTCGGGCTGGGCCGGGTTGACCGTGTCGAACGCCGCGTCGATGGCGCCCGTCTCGAGGTACCGTTTGGCCTTCGCCCGGTCGAGGCGCGCGCTCCGGACCACGACCTGGGGCGCGACACGGCGCAGCGATCCCACGACCTCGGGCAAAAGGAGCGGTTCGAGGAGCGCCGGCATGGCCAGCGTCACGTGCGCCACGTCCCGCCGCGGATCGAACTCGGTCGAACCAGCGACGGAATCCGCCAAGCGCCCGAGCGCCGCCTGGATCCCCGGCGCCATCCGGTTGGCGATCGGGGTCGGCACGAGGCCCCCGCCTTTTTGCTCGAAGAGCGTCGCCCCGACGTGCGTTCGCAGGCGCGCGATCGAGTGGCTGACCGCGGACTGGCTGACCCCGAGGATCTTGCCCGCGCGGCTGACGCTGCGCTCCCGGTACACGACGTGGAAGACGTAGAGGAGGTTGAGATCGAGCTGACCCAGCGACGACAGCGGGTCCCCGGGTTTCATTCGATCGCTGCCAGATGCCGCGCGATGACGTCGCGCTCGGGTGGACGTCGCGCCAACCGCACGGCCGCGGGCAAGCGCAGGCCGTGGAAGATCGCCGTGGCGAGACACATGCCCGCGCCGACGATGGCCAGCGCCGGGAGCGGTCCGGGATCGCGGTCGGGCGTGCCGAGATGCAGCCACGCGTACGTCGCGCCCAGCGCGGTCAGGACGGCGAAGGACGCGAAAAGGCCCGCGGCGGACAGCACGGCGCTTTGAGGCCGGCGGAGCAGACCGCGCAGCTCTCGCTTCGAGAAGTAGTCGAGAAACCAGCTCGTCTCTTCGTCCACGTCGCGATTCCGAGGGGGCAAGATCTCCCGTCCCGTGAGCGGATCGACGGCGGCCTCGCCCCGACCGTGCCGCACGATAGCGTCGCGCACCGCCGCGTGCTTGCTCTCCGTCAGGGGATACCACCACATGATCGACAGACCCACCAAGTTGACGACCGGAGGCACCACCGCGAAGAGCACGCGCAGCGTCGGGACGACGGCCTCGGGCTGGTGCGCGCTGCTCGGCGTATATCCTACCGCGCCCAGGGCCGCGAGCGGAAGGGCGGCTCCCGGAATCAGGGCGAACTTCGGAACGATCGACAAGATGGACGAGAACTGCGCCTCTCGCCGCTTGCCGGTGTGAAGCTCGTCGTAGTCGATGACGTCCGCGTGCATCGAGCCGAAGAGGAAGAACCAGGCGGCGGACTGCGAACCGACGTAAAGCTCGATGAGAAACGCCCGTCCGCCCTGCCCAGGTCCCACGAAGAAGAGGGCGGCGCCTCCCGTCACGGCGACCAAACTCGCGACCTTCCACACGGCGAGCTTGCCGCGTCGGCGCGCCATGGCGACCCAGAGCGGAACGCAGACAAAACCCGACGCGAGATAGGTGAGCGTCAAGAGGCCGGTCCACTTGATGACCTCGAGTCGCAGCACCCACTGGACGAAGAACGGCATGAGCATCGCCGGGATGACCAGGGGTATCGCCGTGATCACGTGCGACAGGAACATGATGCGAAAGGGCCGATTGCGGAGCGCGCGACGCACGCCGGGCACGAACGGCACCTCCCCCCGGCCCATGAACCCCGGACGCTCACGGATGATGTAGAGGAGCACGAGGTTCATGAGCAGGTACCCGGTGGCGAGAATCGCCGCGTGGACCCTCATCTGTTCACGAGGTTCGCGGATGCCCTTCGCCTGCAGAACCACGGGCAAGATCGCGCCGAGCATCGTACCGGCGGCGATAAAGGCGGCCGAGAAGCCGTACAGCCGATGCCGCTGCGAAGCGTCGAGCGTGAGCTCGACGCCGAGCGCCTGACGCGGCACGAAGCTCATCGCATAGAACGCGAAGTTCAGGACGAGCACCGGCGCGTACCAGGCGACGGCATCGGAGCCGGAGAGGGAACGCGGGGGCGAGAAGAGGAGGTAGTACGTGACGGCGTTGCCAACGACCCCGGCGAAGATCCACGGCTTGCGGCGCCCCCAGCGCGTCCGCGTGTGATCGGTCAGGTAGCCCACGACTGGATCGGTGAGGGCGTCGAAGGCTCGGCTCCCGGCGATGACGACCGCCAGCACGCCGGCCGGGACGAGGACGGCGTCGACGTAAAACTTACTCATGTAGACGAGGATCACGAGGGCCATGGCCGCGCTGAAGAGGCTTTGCGCGCTGAACGCGAGCGCCGTGCCCCGCGAGACGAACTCCGTCGCGCGCGAGCCCTCCTCTGGCGCGGTGGCCTGTCCTGCGCCGCGGCTCGATGGCGTGCCCTCTTGCTCGTCCAGATGCGAAGCGAGTTCGCTCATGTTCGACACCCCGGTCTCGAGTCTTGGCGGTCCGTCGCCGTGGTCCATACGCCTTCGTCCCCAGGATAGCGAATGCACGCCGTTCATATCGTGGAATGCACGCCAGTCATTAGGAAGACCCCGCCGCGCAATTTGTAATCATCCTGGAGCGCCTCTCGGAAGCGTTGTTTTTCGAGTGCGTTGACGAGCGGTGCGCGTGCTATGAGCGCCGCAGCTGGCTGCGCTTCGCCGGCAAGGAGGGCCCGCCATGAGCTACGCGACCGGACGCGCATACTTCGACGCGGACAGTCATCTGATGGAAACGCCGGATTGGCTCGCGCGTTATGCCGATCCCGAGCTGCGCGATCGCTTGTTGCCGCTCGCCCTCGGCAAGGCCGGCGCCGGGCCGGAGAAGAAGATCGCCGCCGCCATGGAGCGCGTGAAGGATCCGAAGGCGACGGACGACATCGCGCGAGACGTGATCGCTGGACCGAAGGGATGGGGTGCTCTCGGGGCGTTCGCCGCCGCCGAACGAAGCAGGGCGCTCGACGACCTCGGGTTCTCTCGCCAGCTCGTGTTCACCACGTTCGCGGCGACTCAGTTCCTCGGGGCTCCGGACCCCGACGTGGTCTACGGCGGACTCCGCGCGCACAACCGCGCCATCGCGGACTTCTGCTCGGCCGACGATCGCCTCATTCCCGTGGGCATGGTGTCGCTCGACGACCCCGCGCGGGCCCTCGCCGAGATCGAGGCCGCCATCCGGCTGAAGATCGGAGCCGTGTGGATCCCGGCCGCGCCTTCCGGGGGCAAGTCCCCGGGCCACCCCGATTTCGATCCGATCTGGGGGCGTCTGTCGGAGGCGGGCATCCCCTTCGTTCTCCACATCGGACTTGGCACGCGCGTCTTGCCCAAGGACTACGAGAACAACGGCCGACCTCTCCCTGCCGACATCCACGGCGGGGGCGAGAACATCCGCGTCAAGGACTACATGGTCCTCAGCTTCGCGCCGCAGATGTTCCTCTCCGCGGTCGTCTTCGACGGAGTCTTCGAGCGGTTCCCCGCGCTCCGAGGCGGCGCGATCGAGCTCGGCGCAAGCTGGGTGCCGGACTTTCTCCGCCGACTCGACCGCGGCGCGATGCTCTTCTCGAAGGGCGACCCGGCGCTCGCCGCGCTCTCGCTCCGACCGTCCGAGTATTTCCGGCGGCAGTTCAAGTTCACGCCCTTTCCGGGCGAGCACGTGGGCGCCCTGGTCAAGGACGCGGGTTCGGAGCTCTTCATGTTCTCGAGCGACTACCCTCACCCCGAGGGCACCAACGATCCCATCGGTCGCTTCGCGAAGACCATGACCGATCTCAGCGAGGAGGAACGAGACCTCTTCTTCGCGCGAAACTTCGAAGCCATGGTGGGCGGAGCGTGACCGGCTCCCCGTATCCATTCCAAGAGCCGGTCGAGGAGTTTAGCGACGTCCTGCGGAGCGGGTGGCGGACACCACGCCAGATGCTGAGCGCGCAGACCTACGGCGGGCACGCGTCGATTCACGACGACGCGACCGCCCGGCGGCTGGGCTTCTCGCGAGGGACGATCGAGGGGCCGACCCATTTCAGCCAGTTCGCCCCGCTCTGCGTCTCGGCCTGGGGGCCGGCGTGGTTCGAGACGGGGTGCATCTCGGCGCACTACCGGAACGCGTGCTTCGACGGCGAGCGGGTGCGCGCCTTCATGACGAAGCCCGATCCGGGGGCCACCCAGGCGAGGATCCGGCTGGAGCGCGACGACGGGACCGAGATCCTGCGCGGCACCGCGTCCGTCGCCAACGGCGGGTGTCTGACGGAGATCGAAGAGCGTCTTAGCCGGCTCGAGGACCTCGCCGGGGCCGTCATCCTCCGCGACGTACGAGTCGGCATGAAGACGGACCGGTACGGCGTCCGGATGTCGATGGACGAGGACCTGGGACCTCTCTACCCGTTCTCGCTGGCGGACAAGCTGCGGTGCATCACCGAGCCGTCACCCTGGTATACGGCCGAGGGGGCCAAGGACTCGCCATGGAAGCGGCCGGTCCTGCCGATCGAGATGATCAGCGTCCTCTTGAACCGCACGACGGAGGTTCGTCGGTTTCCCGTCAAGGGTCCGTCCGTGGCGCTGTTCGCGGATCAGGAGATTCGCCTCGTCGAAGGTCCGCTGTTCGTCGGCGACGCCTACGACGTCGTGCACGAGGTCGTGGCCCTGAGCGGAAGCCGGCGCACTGAGAGCCTATGGGTGGCGACTCGCGTCTACGCGCCGGGGTCCGAGCGCTTGCTCGCGACCATGACCTTGAATTCGGCTGTTTTGAAAGATTCTTATGCTGATTATGAGGCCGAACGAATCGGGGTTTGACGAACGGTTCGGGGTTCTGGCTAGGAGACAGCGTGACAAAGCGAACCGGCATCGTGAAGACCCTGCTCGGCATCTTGCTCGGCCTCGCCGTTAGTGCGAGCGCTCGCGCCCAAACTCCCCCGCCGCCGCCTTCAGACGCGGGAGCTCCCTCGACCGCCGGGGACGCCGCTTCCGCGCCGCCGCCCGCCTCCTCACCGAGCGCCGGCGAAGGGGGGGACGCGGGGGCGACGGTCGAGGCTGCGCCGGTCGCAGCGCCGCCGGAACCGGCCGCAGGCCAGGAGATGGTGGTGACCGGCTCGCGTATCAAACAGACCTCGTCGTTCAGCGCCGCAGCGCCGGTTCAAGTGATGGACCGCAAGGAGCTCGAGCAGACGGGGGCAAGCAACGTGGCCGACGTCGTCACCTACTTGACGGTCAGCCAGGGCTCCGGGTTTCAAGGCGCAGGCTCCCAGTCCTTCGGGACCGTGTCGGTCAACCTGCGCGGGCTCGGCGAGGGCGCGACGCTCGTGCTTCTCAACGGCCGGCGGCTGCCCCTCAGCGCCGCGTACAACCCGAAGGGCCAGCAGTTCTCGGATCTGAGCATCATCCCGCTGGCGGCGATCGAGCGCGTCGAGATCCTCAAGGGAGGTGCGTCGGCGATCTACGGGACCGACGCGGTGGCGGGCGTGATCAACGTCATCACGCGAAAAAACTTCGACGGCGCGCGGATCGAGCTCGACGGTTTGACCACCACCCGGCTCGATCAACGCGACGGGACGGCGAGCGTGGCTTTGGGGGCGTCGAGCGAACGCGGCCGGGTCTTCGTTGCGGGCAGCTATTTCGCGCGCAGCGAGCTCGTGGCCAACCAGCGCGATTGGACCAAGGACGGGTACGTGAATCCCGAGGGGTATCCGGGGACCTTCCTGGTGGGCGCGAGGACGGTGCCGGATCCGGCGTGCACCAGCGTCTCGACCAGCGTCTTGATTCAGGGGGCCGCGGGTCCGATCTGCGCCTTCCAATACCGCAACTTCGTCTCGCTGAGCCCGGAGGTGGAGCGGGCGAATGTCTTCGGCAGCGGCGAGTACGACCTCACCAAGCACTCCACGCTGTTCGGCGAGATCCTCGCGTCGCAGCTCCACGGCGGGTACATCTCGAGCCCTGCCTTCCCGGTCACGCCTCCGTTCCTCACGGTGCCGGCGAACCATGTCGACAACCCGTTCGGTCAGCCGGTCCAAGCGCTCATCAGCCCCGTGGGCGCCGAGTACGGCGCCACGCACGCCACGACGGACGACAACACCATGCGCGCGGTCCTCGGCATCAAGGGCGACCTCGAGGGCGCGGCGGCGGGGACCCCGTTCGAGAGCTGGACCTGGGAGACGTTCGGGAGCCTCGCGAGCGACCAGAGTCGCTTCGTGCTCCCGGACACCCTTCGCGGGGTGATTCAGAACGCGCTCAACAGCTGCTCCAGTCCTGCGGATCTCGCCGGCTGCTACAACCCCTTCTACTCCGCGGTCACCGGGAGTGGGACGCCGAATTCGACAGCGGTGATCAACAGCTTTTACGGCGCGCAGCAGTCCGTGACCGAGTCGATGATGCAGACCCTCAACGCCGGGGTGAGCGGCTCGCTCTTCGAGTTGCCCGGCGGCGATCTCGGGGTCGCCCTAGGGGGCGAAATCCGCCACGAATCGCGCACGACGACGCTCGATCACGATGCTCATCAAGACGCCTACTCGTTCCTGATCGGCAACACGGACGCCAAGGCGGAGCGCAACGTGTACGGCGGCTACGGGGAGCTCGTATGGCCGCTCTTCCACGGCGTGAAACTGCAGACCGCAGGGCGTGTCGAGCACTACACGGACATCCAAAAAGCTGCGTTCAGCCCCAGCGCGGGCCTGACGATCACGCCCGCCGAGATTGCCGGACGGGATCACGTGCCGGCCGCGCTGCGCAAGCTGCAGCTCCGGGGGAACGTCACCTCGGCCTTCCGCGCGCCCAACCTCTATCAGTCGTTCCCTGGATACGTCGTGCAACCGAGTCCGCTGAACGTGGGCCAGCCGGTGCCCTGGTACTTGCCGGTCCAGGGGTTCGGCAATCCCGACCTCAAGCCGGAACACGCCCTCGCGGTGAGCGGCGGGCTGTCGTGGGAACCGATCCGCGAGCTGAACCTGTCGACCGACATATGGGACTACGACTATCAGGATCGAATCGAGCTGCAGAACGCGCAGCAGATCGTCAACACGTTCCTGCAGAATGGTTCCGATCCACGGGTGACGGTGGACCCGACCTCGGGTCAGATCGCCCGCGTGATGACGAAGTACATCAACATCCCCGGGGACGTCGTGACGAACGGGATCGATTTCGCGGGGTTCATCACCCTGACCAATCGAACCTTCGACAGCACCGCGCTCGAGGATCGCTCGCAGAAAGTCACCGTTGGCGCGGTGGGCACGTACCTCATGACCTTCAACTATCCCGTCTCGGAGGCAGCGCCGCGCTCGATCCCGAACAGCACCGTGGTGTTGCCGCCCGCGCCCTGCAACGGCACGGGGCCGACCGCGACGTGCAGCGCCGCCGGGCAGCGGAACTTCAACAACGTCTGGCAAGCGATGCCCCGCTGGAAGGTCAACATCCCGCTGAGCTGGAGCTACCTCGGGCACTCTGCCTCGGTCATCGCCCACTACATCGGCAGCTACAAGGACGACGTCAACCCGCGCCCGGACGGGAGCTTCGACACCATCTCCGCGTGGATGACCTTCGACCTCCAATACGGGTACACGTTCAAGAACTGGATCGGCAAGGAGCTTACCGCACGCGTCGGCGTCTACAATCTCTTGGATTCGGACCCGCCCCACGTCAACGGGCAGACGACCTCGTACGATTACACGCTCCACGATCCGCGTGGTCGCATGGCCTACGCCAAACTGATCGCGCAATTCTGACAGGCCCACCATGATGCCTCCCTTCTACCGGCCTCGGCTTGCTGCCGGCATCCTCATGGTCCTCTCGCTCGAGGCGGCGTTCGGGTGCCGCGAGGATCCGACGGTCAAGACCGCCAACCAGTCGCCGATCGCCGATGCGCGCGTGGTCCGTGACGGCCAGAGCGTCAGCGCGAAGATGGACGGCGGGGCGGCCCTGCTCACCTTCGACTTTACAGGGGCGCCCGTGCCCCTCACGCTGGATGCGAGTCACTCGTACGACCCCGACGGGACGATCACGGCGTATCGGTGGCTCAGCGGGACGCTGGCGCCCGACGGAGGGACCGTCCTGCCGGACGGGGGAGTCGAGCTGCGGTGGCTTCCGCCGGACGCCGCGCCGGACTGGCCGGGCAACACCGCGCAGCCTCAGGTCGAGCTCGGGCAGGGCATCTGGTACTTCACGCTGTGGGTCACCGACAACCAGGGCGCGGTCAGCAATCCGGACACGATAAAGATCACCATCGGCAACGTGGTCGATCCCGTCGTCCAGCAGTGTGCCGACGCCGTGGTGTCCACGGAGCCGGAGGCGTGCAGGCAGTGCCTCTGCAAGCAGAGCGACATGTGCCGCGCCGCCGTGGTCGCGACCGCCTGCGACGCGACGTGCTGGAATCTGGTCAACTGCATCGCCGCCAACTGTCCAAACTTCGCCATGATGCAAGCCATGGGCGACTACTCGTGCGTTACCGCCAACTGCTCCGCGTACACGGGCGGCGCCTCGGGCGCCACGCCGGTGGCGCCTTGCTTCAGCGCGTGCACGTCCGAATGCGCGGGCGGGCCGACCGACGGCGGGTCGAGCGAGGGCGGGGGTATGGGCGTCGAAGGCGGCGACTGACCGCCGCCCTCCGGAGTTTCTCACCCGATGTTCGACGACTTTTGCCCCTCCCCGACGGCCCGTGAGTCGCGTGTGCGCTTTCGTCGTTCACTCGTTGCCGCCGTCGTGATGTACGGGGGCACGAGCGCCGCCCTCGTGGGGGCGACCGCCACGGTTCATCGCGTGGCGCAGGAGAAAGAGACGCAGGTGGAGTTCGCGCCGCCGCCGCCCGAGCCGCCGCCCCCTCCCGTGGCGGCCGCCCCGAGCCCGAGCCCGCGGCCCAAGGCGAGACGGCCGGACCTCGCGCCGCCGGACAAGGTGTCGGACGAGAAGCTCAAGGAGTCCGACAAGCCCCTCGCGTCGGCCGGGCCGGGCGGTCCCGTCGACGGCTTCTTGGACGGAGCCCCGGAGGGAACGGGGACCGGAGCGTCTCCCGCACCGCCCCCGCCCGCCGCGGCCCCGGCGAAGGTCGAGCCGCTCGTGCCGCCGGTCGACAGCGGCCGCAACGAGAAGCCGCGGTACCCCGCCGCCGCGAAGCGCAAGGGGGTCGAAGGGACCGTCGTCGTGGCGTTCGACGTACTCGAAGACGGAGGCGTGGCGAACGCCCAGGTCGTGAGCGGTCCCCCCGAACTGGCCGACTGCGTGCTCCGGGCGGTTGCCTCGTGGCACTTTACCCCCGCGCACCGGGGCGCCGAACGGGTCCGTTTTCGCGTGACGAGGAAGATCGCCTTTCGCCTGGAAGATGAGTGAGACGTATCGGAGGTACGCGATGCAAGTCAGTCTGATCGAAATCTGGCGCAACATGGCCTTTCCGGTCCGGTGCGTCGTCGGGCTCCTGACGCTGCAGGCGATCGCGTGCGTCGCCGTCGCGATCGATCGGCTCGTGTTCCTCGCGCGCTGCGCGTCCCAGGCGCGGGCGTTCGCGGTCGGCGTGCAATCGGCGCTCGAGAAGGGCGCCTACCAGGCCGTCCTCGCGGACGCCGCCCGCAGCGGCGGGCACCCCTTCGCTAGCTACCTCGAGGTCGGGCTGCGCTCGTTCCTGAAGCACGAGGAGAGGGGGGACGACGCGGCGAGCGCCGCCGATTTCGCCCGGCGCGCCCTCGAACGCAAGGGCGACGCGATCAGCCGCGACCTGAATCGTGGCATGAACGTTCTCGCGTCGACCGGATCGACCGCGCCGTTCGTAGGTCTGCTCGGCACGGTGCTCGGCATCATCAACGCCTTCAAGCTGATCGCGCTGACGGGCTCGGGGGGCCTCGGCTCGATCGGCTCGGCGATCTCGGAGGCGCTCGTCGTCACTGCCTATGGTCTGGTGGTCGCGATTCCGTCCGTCCTGCTCTTCAATCTGTTGTCGTCGCGCATCGCAGCGTACGAGGCAGGTCTGCTCAACGCCGGCAGTGAGCTGCTCGACCACGTGGAGGTCGCCATGCTTCTCACCGATCGGGCCGGCCCGGTGGTCCAGGAACGCGCCGAGCTCGTGCGTCGGATCCCCGTCACGAGCGACGTTGCCCCGCGATCGCCCGAACCTTCGCCGGCGATCGCCGAGCCGCAGCGGGGGCCGCTCCCCCGGCGGGCGCCGTAGCCCATGCGCACCCTCGGGCGGGCCCCGTTCCGGCCGCAGCCGTCCATGAACGTGACGCCGCTCGTCGACGTGGTGCTCGTTCTGCTCATCATCTTCATGGTCGTCGTGCCGATGATGGAGCGATCCGCGCACGTCGAGCTGCCGAGCATCGTCCACGTGGATCCCGAGGCCAAGGGCAAGGCGGATCCATTCATCTTGTCGGTCGACTCGGACGGACACACGTATTTCGAGCGGGACCGCCTGGACGACGACGCCCTCCTCGTGCGCCTGCGCGAGGCGAACGAGCGCGAACCGCAGCGGCGACTGGTGCTACGGGCCGATCGGGCGGCCCACTACGCGGACGTGCGCAAGATGTTCAAGGTCTGTCAGGAGATCGGCTTTCCCGGCGTCGCCCTTCGCGTCAACGAACGCAAGGGCGTGCAAGTCCGCACGCTCGAGCAAAGCGAGAGAACGGACTACGGACGCCCCTTAGAGGCGCCGTAGAGACACCATGGGCATGGACGTCGGACCGAAGGGCTTGGGCCGCGGGCGTGCGCAGCCCAACATGAACGTGACACCGCTCGTCGACGTGGTGCTCGTTCTGCTCATCATCTTCATGGTCGTCGCGCCCTTGCTCGCGAAGCAGTTCTGGCTGCACGTGCCGAACAAGGTCGAAAAGGACCGGCCGAGCGAGCCCGACGACAAGGATCGACCCATCGTGATTTTTGCGACGCGGTCGGGAGAGATCCGTATCAATCGTGAAGTCGTTCGCGAGGCAGAGTTTCCCGCCAAACTCCGGCGTGTGCTCGCCGCGCGGGGGCAACGCACGGTCTTCTTCGACGCCGAGGACGAGGCCGAGTTCGGGAGCGCCGTCGACGTGCTCGATCAGGCGCGGGCGGGCGGCGCCGCCGAGATCGCCGTCTTGACGACGCCGATTGCCGACCACTCCGGGTCACGGTAAGGACCCCGGGTGATCCTCATCGGCCAGTACGACTCGCCGTTCGTGCGTCGCGTGGGGATCGCCCTCGTGCATTACGGCCTTTCGTTCGAGCACCGTCCGTGGTCGGTGTGGGCGGACGCGGATTCGATCGCGCCGTTCAACCCGCTGCGCCGGGTTCCGGTCCTCGTCCTCGACGGGGGAGAGGCGCTGGTCGAGAGCTCGGCAATCCTCGACGCGATCGACGACATGGTACCAGCCGAGCGGGCGCTCGTCCCGCGGTCGGGGTCGGTGCGGCGCGCCGTGCTGCGAGTGTGCGCGCTGGCCACGGGGGTCGCCGACAAGGCGGTCAGTCTTCTGTACGAGGGGGTGCTGCGGGGGGACGCGAGCAACGCAGTGTGGGTCGATCGCTGTCGCGTCCAGATGCGCGACACGCTGGGCCGTCTCGAATCCGAGCGGGCGGCCCGAGGCGGCGATTATTGGTTCGGCTCGCTCTCGCATGCCGACGTGGCCCTCGCGTGCGCGATGCGCTTCGCCCGCGAGGCGCACCCGTCGTTGTGGGCCCCCCGGGACTACCCCGTGCTCTCGAACGACGCGGAGCGATGCGAGGCGACCTCGCTGTTCGAGAGCATCGTGCAGCCGCTGCGGGTGCAGGTGTAGCGGATCGCAGGCGCAGACCACGCCTGGCCTGGTGAGGAGATCAGCGCGTTTCTTCTTATTTCCGTCATCCTGAGTCCTTCGCTCCCGCTCAGGATGACGGAGGGGGGGCCTGGCGTCGTCCGCCGCCGCGCCCGCGCCCGGCGCTCCTAGTACGCGTCCACCGTTTCGCCGCGATCCAAGAACCTCTCACTGCGCGCGTTCGCCGCGGCGGCGAGTCTTTGCTCTTCGGGCGTCGCGTAGTCCCGGTCCCAGGCCAGCACCTTCGGCGTCATGATGCGGTGCCACAAAGGCGGAATCATCGCCACGAGGATCGTCGTCAGATACCCGCCGATCATCATCGGCGCATCCGGATACGGCCGCAGGTCCTGGTACGCCACTTCGCCCTGCGCGTGGTGATGCGAGTGCCGCGTGAGATTGAACATCGCCCACGAGCTCACGCGCCGGTTCGTATTCCACGAGTGCCGCGGCATCACGGGCATGCTGGGGTTGCGCACCAAGCCGTAGTGCTCCATGTAGTTCACGATCTCGAGCAGCGATTTGCCCCACAGCGCGCATAGGGTGAAGAACCCCGCGGCCTTCCAGCCGCCCATGGCGAATGCGGCGGTGACGAGCGTCGCGCTCATCACTTGTCCGCGCAGCACCGCGTTGTGCCACGAAAATCGTTCGAGCCGCTTCTTTCGCAGTCGCTCGGACTCGATTTTCCAAGCGCTGACGTTGCCCTTGAGGGTCGACGCCACGATGTGAACGTAGACGTTTCGTCCGCGCGGCGCGGTCGCCGGGTCGCGGGTCGTCGCCACGTACCTGTGGTGTCCATGGACGTGCTCGGTCGCGAACGTCGTGTCGAAGCTGAACGCGAGCAGCCACCGGCCGATCAGCATCGAGATGGGATCCCACGTCCTGTGGGTGAGCTCGTGCGCCGGGATGGTCCCCACCAGGCCGATCATGAGGCCCGTGATGATCCACGCCGACATATGCTGACCGAACGTAGTGCCGTCCCGCGCCGCGAGCACGTCGTACACCCCGAGGCGGCCAATCCAGGCGCCGAAGCCCAGCGGATCGCCGGGGCTCACGCTCCACACGGCGGCGAAGACGATCAGGGAGAGGAGCGGCAGCGCCATCCACAGCTGCGCCGTGAGCACGCGCGGATGCGTGAATCGTGGGGTCGAAGTGTCGTCCCCTCCGGCGGCGTCGCCGACCACGTAGATGGCCACGACCGCCAGAAGGCCCAGGGTGAGGACCTTGCCGCCCCCGAGCAGCGCGAGCGTGGCGAGCAGGCCGATCGCGTGGAAGGCAAAGTACTTCAGATACTGAAGGAACGTCGCCCTCGGCTGGACCTCCGCGTCCCGCGCGGCGACTGCGAGTCCGGAGCGTCGTCCGCTCTCGCCCTTCGGTCGAGCGTGCGGACGTACGGGCGCGACGGTGTCGGCCAGCGTCGTGAACCGGTCGAAGTGGACGTGCTCGCGGCGGACGCCCTGCTCGAGGAGCCGAGCGACAGCGCTGTCGATCATCGCCGGCGGTCCGCAGAGCAGCGCGTGGGAGCCCGGCTCGAGCAGGCTCGCGATCTTGTCCGTGACCAGGCCTCGCTCGCCCGTCCATTTCGCGTCGTCCCCGGCCGCCGACAGCACCGGGACGAAGCGAAAGGGGCCGCGCCACCTTCGTGCGATCGCTTCGATCTCGTCGACCGCGTAGAGATCCCGCGCCTCGCGCGCCCCGAACAGCATCGTGATCGAGCGCCCGACCCCCGCCGCCAGGGCCTCCTGGAGGATGGCGAGGATCGGCGCGAGGCCGCTGCCGCCGGCGACGAGGATCAGCGGCGCGTCGGAAGCACGCATCCAGAAGTCGCCCGACGGGCCCGCGACCTGCACGGACGCGCCGACCACGTCGTTGTCATTGACGAGCGACGAGAACCGACCCCCCGGCACCTTGCGGACGAAGAAGCTGACCCGCCCGTCGTCGCGCCACGGAGCGGCGAACGAGTAGCTCCGGGCCGTCCCCTCGAGGCGATCGATCGAGACGCTCGCGAACTGGCCCGCCCGATACGGCAGCGGCCGTTCGAGCTGCACGTCGAGACGCGTGATGTCGTGCGTCACTTTGCGCTGCGCGACCACGCGCCCCGCCACGCTGCGCGAGGCTAGCCCCGGCGCAATGTCCACGTCGACGGCGACGTCCGATCGCGGCACGCTCTGGCAAGCGAGGATGTACCGCTGGTTGATCTCCTCTTCCGTCAGCAGGTAGCCCGTCTCGGTGAGCTCTCGGACGTGCCCGGAGGTGAGCCGACACTTGCACGTGCCGCAGCCGCCCACCCGGCAGCTGTTCGGAAAGTCGATTCCCTGGCGGAGCGCTGCCTGAAGCAGGGTCTCCCCGGGCGCGACGTCGATCGCCCGGTCGTTGATTTGCGCGGAGAGGACTCGCTTGGTGGATGGCACTGGCTTCTCCTCGGTGCGTGCGAACACCTTAGGAGGCGCGTCGGCTCGGGGTGAGGTCCCGCTTTGACAATGATGGGTCATTTATTGACAATTGAGATCGGTCCGGAACCGCCCAATGGAGGACCAGGACTCCGCGCTCCTCACTCACTACGTGCGCCTCATGGCCGACCAACTCGGCAACATGGGCATCGACGTGGACCGCGTGCTTCGACAGAGCGGGCTCTCGGCGAACCGCCTGGACGACCGCTCGCTCGTCATCACGTTCCCGACCTTCCAGAAGCTCGTCCTGAGCGCCCTCTCGCTCTCGGGGGAGCAGGCGCTGGGATTGCTCGTCGGCGAACGGCTCCTCGCGAGCAGCCACGGCATGGTCGGGTACGCCGCGCTGAGCAGCGGAACGATCCGGCAGGCGCTGGAGCTCGTCGAGCGGTACGTCCCGCTGCGGACGTCGCTCGTCGCCATCTCCCACTCGGAGTCCGTGGGGGAAGTGCAGGTGCGCTTTCGGGAGACCCGCCCGCTCGGCAAGATTCAGCGCCCGGTCCTCGAGGCCATCATGCTGAGCATCATGAAGATCCTCGACGGGATCTCGATGGGTGCATGTCAGGTACGGCTGGTCGCGTTCCCCTTCGACGAGCCCGAGTACGCGGCCCTGGCGCGCGACCTGTTCCGGTGCGACGTGCGCTACGGGCAGTCCTGGGCGGGAGCGGTGCTGCCCCTCGACGTCGTCGACGCGCCGCTGAAGATGGGCGACCCGGAGGCTTTCCGCGAGGCCGCTCTGATCTGTCAGCGCGAGCTCGACAAGCTCGTGGCGAACGAGTCCATGGCGGCGCGCGTCCGCCGGCTCCTGCTGGAGGGGCAGAACGGGTTCCCGTCGCTGCAGGTCGCCGCGCGCATGTTCCACATGACCCCTCGGACCCTCCACCGCCGCCTCGTCGCCGAGGGTACGTCCTTCCGCGAACTGCTCGAGGACGTCCGGCGGACCCTCGCCCTCGAGCACGTCAAGTCGGGACGCCTCAGCATCGAGGAGATTGCGTACATGCTCGGCTACACCGACCTCGCGAACTTTCGCCGTGCATTCCGCCGCTGGGAGTCCGTGCCGCCGTCCGCCTACCGCCGGCCGTCCTCGGCACGGAGGGGCAAGGGCGACCGCGGGCGCCCTTGACTCTCCCACGACGCGACTCTGTCGGATCTCCGTCAAGGCGCTCGGTCACTACGCGGAGCTCGGGCTCCTCAAACCGGCGCGGATCGATCCCTCGACGGGCTATGGCAACTATTCCCCGGAGCAGGCCGGGACGGCCGAGCGCATCCGCCTTCTCCGCGGCCTCGACATGCCCCTCGACGAGACCCGCGACATCCTCGAATGGGGACGAACGCGCCTCATCGGCGTAGGTCTCGTCGTCGGCGGTTCATCCAGCTCGCGCGAGGGCTCCGACTACCTGAAGGTGATGTTCACGCCCGGCTCCCCGCGATACCCGAGCATCGACCGCGAGACGCTCGAGGCGTGCGTGACTCAGGCGCGCCGGCGCGGCCTGCGCGTCGTCGCGCACGGCCTTGCTCCCTTGTTCGCCGACGCGATGCCGCCGCCGTCCTTCGGGCTCGGTCGCGGTCCGCAACGCCTTCGTCGCTCCGACGCTGACCGCCCTCCTTCGAGACGGCGCGGCCGAGGACGTCGCATCGCGCCGCGAGGTCCTCACGGCGACGCTGGGATCGAGGGCGCGTCGTACCCGGGCTGCGCGCCGACCTGGTCCTCGTCGACGGCGACCCGACGACCGACATCCGATCGACGCGTGCGACCGTGGGCGTGTGGAAGCGCGGTGTCGCCGTCGACCGGGAGGGCTTCGAGCGTCGGGTCGCGGAGCGCTCATGGCAAGCGCGCGCGGCGGCGGCGCGCACGGCAGCGCCGGGTCTCTGGTCGTGACGGGGGAGGTGGTCGGCGGTCCTGCGATCACGTGGGCGGGTGTCTACTTCTCGCCGGGGAGCCGCCCCGAGGAGCCTGCCGACCTGTCGGGTGGGACGACCCTCTCCTTCTGGGCGCGACCCGACCTGCGCTCGTGCAGCGTCCTGCTCTTCACAGCAGGCAAACGCGTGCCCGCCGTCGCGGCGTTCGAGCCGACCGCCGAATTGGCCGCGATTCTCGTTTCCGCTCGCGGCGTTTGCGGACGCCGACCCGGCTCGGGCGGTGGGGGTCTTCGTCGGCGCGACGGAAAAGGGCAGGTTCGCGCTGTCGCTCGACGACTTCGCCCTCGAGTGAATCGCGGCTCCTATGCGCGGGTGTGGTCAGCCCGACGCCTGCCGGTGGGCACGCGCGTCACGTCGCCTGCGCGCACGGCGTTGGCGCATTCGTTCAAATCGCACTCAACCGTAGCAGCCGGACCGCCGTATTCTGTTCAGTCGGCGTGTCGAACCTCGCGGCTTCGATCGAGTGGAACGGTACCGAGCGGTACGATGTGCGGCGCTGCATCGGCCGCGGCGGGACGGGCGTCGTCTACGAGGTATTCGACCGCGAACGCGGGCAGCTCGTCGCGGCCAAGACCCTCCAGCGGTCCGACCCGAGGGGGCTCTACCTCTTCAAGCAGGAGTTTCGGACACTTGCCGAAGTCAGGCACCCGAACCTCGTCAGGTTCTACGAGTTCGTGCAGCGCGACGGGGCCGAAGTCTTCTTCACGATGGAGCTCGTCGACGGCGTCGACTTCGTGAGTCACGCCCGCGGCATCAGAGCTCTGGCGTGGACGGCCGAAGCCAGCTGCGAGCGGATCGCCGCCCGCACGCCGGCGCAGGGAGGGTACTTGTCGTCCGAGGACGTCGTGGCCGCGGCGCCTGCCGCGGGCTCGGTCGACCCCCGGCGGCTGCGACGGATGCTCCTTCAGCTCGCGGACGCGGTCTGCGCCGTCCACGAGGCAGGCAAGCTCCATCGCGACATCAAACCGTCGAACGTGCTCGTCACCGCGGACGACCGCGTGGTCCTCCTCGACTTCGGCGTCTCGACGGAGCTCGCGCGACCGACGGCCACGTCGTGCGGCGCGTTCATCGGAACGCCCGCCTACGTCGCGCCCGAGCAGGTCGGCGGCGACACGGTCCTCGCCGCGTCGGACTGGTACGGCGTCGGGGTCATGCTCTACGAAATCCTCGCTGGGCGCCCGCCGTTCGAAGGGTCCGTGGACGAGGTCCTGAACGCCAAGCTCAACGAGGATCCACCGCCCCCCTCGCAGTGGTCGACGGACGTCCCCGCGGACCTCGACGACCTGTGCATGGCGCTGATGAACCGCGATCCGCGGAAGAGGCCGGACGGGGCCGAGGTCGCGCGCCGGCTCGGGGCCGTGAGGAACAGCGCGCCCCCGCCGCGGGGTGGCGTCGAAGACCGCGGGGCGTTCATCGGGCGCGCGGCGCAGTACCGGGTGCTCTCGCAAGCGTTCGAGGCGACCCGGCGGGGCGAACTTGTCGTCGTTCGCGTCGGCGGCGAGGCGGGGATGGGCAAGTCTGCACTCGTCGAACGGTTCCTGCGCGACCTCGAGGGGCGGGCGGGGGCGCTCGTGCTCCGCGGTCGCGCCTACGAACGAGAGGCGGTCCCGTACAAGGCCTTCGACGGAGTCGTTGACGACCTGAGCGCGCACTTGCTCGCGCTCGACGAGGCCGGCGAGCCCCTCGATCTCCCGGTGGACATCGACGCGCTCGCGCACCTCTTCCCGGTCCTCCGCGACGTGCCGGGCATCCCCGCCGCGGCGGCGCAGCGCGTGTCCGACCCGCGCTCGGTTCGCGGGCGAGCCTTCGCCGCCCATCGCGAGCTGCTCGCGAGCCTCGCCGGCCGCGCGCCCCTGGTCGTCTTTCTCGACGACGTCCATCGGGGCGACGTCGACAGCGCGACGCTGTTGCTCGACCTCATGCGCCCGCCGGCTCCGGCCCCCATCCTCGTCGTCATGACGAGCCGCGACGGGGACGCGGACGGGAGCCCGTTCTTGCGCGAGCTGCGTGATCGCATGCCGGCCGGGGTCGCCGTCCGGGACGTGGTGGTCGGCCCCCTCGATCCGCAGGATGCCAAGTCGCTCGCTCGCGCGCTACTCGACGGCAACGATCCCCGCCTGAAGGGCGTCGCGCGTGCCATCGCGCGGGAGTCGCGCGGGAGCCCGTTCCTCATCGAAGAGCTCGCGCGCAGCAACCGCGGCCAACGTTCCGCCGAGGGCGCCACGTTGCCCATCGTGTCGCTCGACGAAATGGTGGGCGAGCGCGTCGACAAATTGCCCGAGGACGCGCGGGCCGTCCTTCGCGCGGTCGCCGTGGGTGGGCGGCCCATGCCCATCGCCGTCGTTTCGGCCGCCAGCGGGGTCGCGTCGGCCGAGGAGACAATCGCGCTCCTCGTCTCTCGCCGGTTCGCGCGGACGGGCCTCCGCAGCCGGCGCGAGATCGTGGAGATGAGCCACGATCGCATTCGCGAGACGGTCGTGGCCCAGCTCGACGGGGACGTGCTGCGCGCGACGCACCGCTCGCTCGCCGAGGTGCTCGCCGACGCGCCGGGAATCGACGCCGAGGAGGTGTCCGAGCACTGGATGGGAGCGGGCGACGTCGCTCGCGCGGCGCACTTCGCGGAGAAGGGCGCCGATCAGGCGGCCGCCGCCCTAGCGTTCGACCGCGCCGCGCGCCTCTATCGCCGCACGATGGACCTCTCGTCGCCCTCGTCGCCCGATGAGCTGCGCTGCCGCGTGCGCCTGGCCGAGGCCCTCAAGTACGCCGGCCGGTCCGAGGAGTCGGCCCGAACGTACCTGGAAGCCGCCGAGGGGTCCGCCCCCGAGCAGCGGATCGAACTCCGGCGCGAGGCCGCCCACCAGCTGCTCGGGGGCGGTCACCTCGACAAGGCGCGCGACGTCCTGCGCGACGTGCTCGCGGCTGTGGGGATGCGAACGCCGCGCTCGCCGTGGAGCGCGCTCCTGTGGCTCGTGCTCTATCGTTTCTGGCTCGGGATCATCGGGGTTCGCCTGCGCGTCTTGCCCGAGGAGCGGGTCCCTCCCTCCCGCCGCCTGCGGATCGACGCGATCTACACCGTCGTCGGGGGCTTCGCAATCATCGACCCAATGGTCAGCGCGTGCATGCAGGCGCGACACATGATCGAGGCTCTTCGCGGGGCCGACGCGTACCGGCTGCTGCGCGCCACGGCCGTAGAGCTGGCGCATTCGCTGAGCCGGGGCGCGAAGGAGAGCCGTCGCGACCGGGCGCTCTTCGCGGCCGTCGAATCGCTGTCCGGACGGGTGGGCCCTCAGGCCGTCCTCGTCTGCGACCGCGTTCGCAGCCTCACCGCATTTCAGCGCGGCCGATGGCCGGAGGCGCGCCGCCTCCAGGAGAAGCTCGAGGCCCTGCCCTACGGCGTGGTCGGGATGGCGACCGTCCGCCTCTACGGCGTCTACACCGACTACTACATGGGCGAGGTCCGGCGCGCGTTCGAGCGGGGGCGGGCGCTCCTCGCGCAGGCGGAGGCGCTCGGGGATCTGTTCACGATCGTGAACCTGCGAACGTCGAACTTCGCGATGGCTCGGCTGGCCGATGACGATCCGGCGGCGGCCCGCGAGATGATCGGCGCGGCGGTCACGCGGTGGCAGCAGTCGGGGTACTCCGTTCAGCACTGGCAGGCCGTGGCGCACGAGATCTACGTGGACCTCTACGTAGACGACGCGGCGGGCGCGCACCGCCGCATGCAGGAGGCGTGGCGCAATCTAAAGCGAAGTCTGCTCTTGCGGGGCGTCGCGATCCGCATCCCGGCGCGCTTCATCCTCGCGACCGCCGCGATCGCTTCCGTGACGGGCTCGCGCTCCCCCGAGGGGGAGCGACGAATCGCCGAGGCGCGGCGGCAGGCGCGCCGCCTGGCGGCCGAGGCGGAGCCGTGGGGTTCCGTCGCCGCGTCGCTCGTCGAGGCGGCCGCGGACAACGCCGTCGGCAACCGCGAGGGTGCGATCGCGAACTTGCGGGTGGCGATCGCCGGCGCCGAGGCGATGCGGACGGTCGTCTACGTCCGCCCGGCGCGCCACCGCCTCGGGTTGCTCCTCGGGGGCGAAGAGGGGCGTCGCATGACGGCGGAGGTCGTGGCGGAGTGCGCGGCGGAAGGAATCCGCGACCCCGAGCGCTGGATGCAGATGCACCTGCCCGGTAAGTGGCGGAGCTGACCCCCCAAGCCCGCGCGGGAGCGGGCGCGCCGCGTCAGGGCAGCGATCGGGGCTGGTCGACCACCGTGTCCGCCTCGTCGCTCCAATCGGCGAGCACGCCCAGGTTCGCGGCGATGGCCATGCGCGCCGAATCGAGATCGTGCTTCGTGCACGAGTCGGTCACCTCGGCCTCCACCGCGTGACACCGTGCGCACTCCACGGCCGGTGCCCGGCATCCGAGCATCCTCGCGTCGTCGACGATGAAGCGGGTCCCCCCGCACGTCTTGCAAATCCTCTTCTCCGTCATGCCTACCGCAACGGCTCGTCGACCTCGTCGGGTAAGGCTGGAGGCCCGCCGACGGGGTCGACGGCCCCCGGTTGTCTACCCCGTCCCACTCCCACGGGAGTAACCTCGGCGGCCTCGCCATGAAGATGACCGAGCGCAGCGCCCGCTGGATGGAGACCGTCGTCGCCAACTGCAAGCCGAACACGGGCCGCACCCTGGCGGAATGGACGCGCCTCGCCCGCACGGCGCGCCTGAAGGACGCGCGGGGCGCGCGCGCGTGGGCGAAGGCGCAGGGCCTGAGCATCGTGTACGCCACCGCCCTCGTCGACCAGCTCTTTCCCGCCAGCGCGGGCGACGACGCCCTGGTCGATGCGCAGTACTCCGGAGCGAAGGCGCCGCTCCGCCCGATCTACGAGGCGGTCGTCGGCGCCGCCCGAAGGCTCGGGCCGGACGTGGCGGTCATGCCCCGCAGGAGCCAGGTGACCCTCTCGCGCGCGACGACGTTCGCCGTCGTGCGCGCAGGGGCGAAGGACCGCGTCGACGTCGCCCTCAAGCTGCACGGCGAAGGGGCGACGCCCCGGCTCATCGCCGATCCGAAAGCAGCCGGGCCCGACCCGTCGCACGTGGTCGCGCTCCAATCGCGAAAGGACGTGGACCGCGCCTTCGTGGGCTGGCTGCGCAAGGCGTATGAGCGCGCCGGGCGTTAGCTTCCGGCCCACCCTATGCCGGTGGCGCCACGCCGTCCGAGCCCCGTCCGGCCGGGGGCTGCTCGTTCCACCGCAACCAGAACTGGGCGAGCGTCTTGGCCCCCTCTGCGAACTCTCCGAAGTCCACGGGCTTGTGCACGTACCCGTTCGCGCCCAGCGAGTAGGCGCGCGCGACGTCAGCCTCCTCCTTGGAGGCCGTGAGGATCACGATCGGGATCATCCTCGTGCGCGGATCTTCCCGCACTCGGCGGAGCACCTCGAGGCCCCCGACGCGTGGGAGCTTCAGGTCGAGCAAGATGAGGGCGGGCCGGGCGCCCGGGTCCCGATCGGCGTACTTTCCGCGCCGTTCGAGGTAATCGAGCGCGTCGGCGCCGTCGCGTGCGACGACCATCTCGTGGGGGACGCCCGACCTCCGAAAGGCGACGAGGGTGAGCTTCTCGTCGCTCGAGCTGTCCTCGACGAGCAAGATGACATTGTTCAAGGTGTCCCTCCGAGCATCCCGCCGGGCAGCGTGAAGTAGAACGTGGCGCCGTCGTTGACGCGCCCCTCGGCCCAGATCTCGCCCCCGTGACGGTGAATGATCCTCTGGACGGTGGCCAGGCCGATGCCCGTGCCCGAGAACTCGGTCGGCCCGTGCAGTCGCTGGAAAGGGGCGAACAGCTTCGACGCGTACGTCATGTCGAAGCCGGCGCCGTTGTCGCGTACGAAGAAGGAGCGCGAGCCACCCCGCTGGGTCAAGCCGACCTCGACGCGCGCGCGTGCGGCGTTGCTCGTGAACTTCCACGCGTTGTCGAGCAGGTTCTCGAAGAGCACCCGCGCGAGCGGAGGGTCCATGTCGGCGCGCAGGTGGTCGGCCACCACGAGCTCCACCCGGCGCTGCGAATGCCTGGCGGCCAGCCTCGTGGCCGTCGACCGCACGAGCGCGGTGAGGTCGACCGTCTCCGGCTTGAGCTCGGTCCGCGTGACCTGCGCAAGCGACAGAAGCGCATCGATGAGCTCCCCCATCTTCTGGGCGTTGGTGCAGATCTCGCCGAGCCAATCCCTCCCCTCGGCGTCGATCTTGTCCGCGTACCCGTCGAGGAGGAGCTGCGCGAACCCGCGCATCCCGCGGAGCGGCGCCCGAAGGTCGTGCGCCACCGAGTAGCTGAAGGCCTCGAGCTCGCGGTTGGCCAGCGTGAGCGACGTCTCGGTGCGCTTGTGGTCCGTGACGTCGCGGATCGCGTTCGACACGAGGACGCCCTCTTCGGTGCGCATCGGGCTAAGGCTGATCTCGATCGGGAACTCGGACCCGTCCTTGCGCAGCCCGTAGAGTTCGAGACCCGTGCCCATCGCGCGCATCCGCGGGTCGCGGAAGAACGCGGCCCGGTGGTGCGGATGCTTTTCGCGGAACCTCGCGGGCACGAGCATCTCGATCGTCCGTCCGAGCAGCTCGCTCCGTTCGTACCCGAAGATCCTCTCCGTTTGAACGTTGACGAGCCGAATGCGCCCGTCCACCCCGACGATCACCATCGCGTCCGGCGCGGCGTCGAGGAGGCCGCGCAGGACGGCGTCCGTCGCGCGCTCCTGGCGCAGCTTGGCGATCGTCGCTTCGGCGAGCCGGCAGCGCTCCTCGCACTCGCGCAGCGCCTGTTCCAACTCGTCCACCATGGGTCCCTCGTATGCGGTCGCCAGGGCGGCAATGTTAAATGCCGCGACCGCGCGGACCGCGTCTCGTCACCCGATCGGGGTTCGATGGTCGGGATTGTACGTCACGCCGCGAAGGCGACCTCGACGATCGTGCGCTCGCCGAGAACGCTGGCCACCCGCTCGGCGGTCGTCGCGGTCAGCCTCGTCCCGGCCGAGGCGAGCAGCGCGCCGGCCCGGTTGCGCAAGTCGTGCGCGAGGACCATCCCCTCGCGCAGCTTGGCCGCGCTCACGCGCTGGTTCTCGCGACGCTGCACTTCCGCGACGATTCCGAGGGTGACGCCCGTCCCCGAGAACGTCGCCATCCAGCAACGCGTCGTGGCGCCGGGGGTCGGCGCATGGGTCGCGTCCATCGGGAGGCCCGTCGTAAGCGTCAGGCTCTCCTCGAGCCCCGAGCGCTTTACGGCCCCGCCGGCCGTGTTGGCCAGCTC
>DATGJA010000335.1:0-2778 GCA_035295445.1 Polyangiaceae bacterium
GGGTGCTCGCCCCCTTCCCCGCGTCGGCCGGCGGCGTTCCTCCGGACGGCAGGGTCGGGGCGATGGGCGCGACGTCGGCCGCGGCGCCGCCGGGCGGCGCCGAGACGACCGGGGGCAGCGGCCGCTCGCGGCTCGAGATGACGGAGGACTGGGTCACGGCGACCGCCCGCTCCACGGCCAGCCGCGCGCGCTTCGGCGCGAACGGGAGGAGCGAGACCGCCAGCTCGGCCGCGTTGGCGAAGCGCTTGTCGACGTCCTTGGACATGCAGCGCGCGACGACCGCGGCGAGCTCCGGGGGCACGCCCGGCAAGGCATGGTCGAGTCGAGGCGGCTCGCGCCCCAGGATCGTCCCCACGATGACCGGGAGCGCCGACTTCGTGTCGTAGGCCGTCTTCCCCGAGACGAGCTCGAAGAGCGTGGCCCCCAACGACCAGAGGTCGGTCCGGTGATCCACGGTGGCGCTCGAGAGCAGCTGCTCCGGCGACATGTAGCAGGGCGACCCCATCATGTTCCGCGTCGTGACGTTGGCCACGTCCCGTGAGACGGCGAACTTCGAGACGCCGAAGTCGAGGATCTTGACGAGCCGCCACCCCTGCGCGCGGTCCACGAGGAAGAGGTTCTCCGGCTTGATGTCGCGGTGGACGATGCCCCGCGCGTGGGCCTCGGCGAGCCCTTCGCACGCTTGGATCGCGTACTCGGCCGCCGTCTCGACCGGAAGGCGGCCCTCGGCCAGCAGGGTGCGCGCCAGGTCCTGCCCCTCGAGGTACTCCATCACGATGTAGGGCAAGCCGTCCTCGGTCACGTCGACGTCGAGGACCCGCGCCACGTGCTCGCTCTTGAGCTTGGCCGCCGCCCGGGCCTCCCGCATGAAGCGCGCAAGCGACTCGGGGTCCGAGTGGGAGTGGCCACGGAGAAACTTGAGGGCCACCGCCTCGTCGAGCTGCAGATGAGTCGCAGCCACGACCACCCCCATTCCGCCCTCGCCGAGGACGCGCTCGATGCGAAACTTGGCGCTGATCACCTGCCCGATCTGCAGGGAGACGGGGATCCGATCGTCGGACGCGCCGCTGCCTTCCGTCATACGAATGCGATTCCTGCCCGGGCCAGCCTACCATCCCGCCCCCGCCCGGGCCTCCCCTGCGAGCGGCCTAGTCCTCTGAGCTCAAAGTTGCTAATGCGTCGTGCGCGGTTTCGAGGCCCCTTCTCAGAGTCCCACGGCCGGGGCCCCGCCAGCTTCGACACATGACCGAGACCAAGACCAGCGACGTGTCCCCCGCCGAGGTGCGTTCTTCGAAGGAAAGCAAGGCGGCCGCGGCACAGGACATGGCGCAGGACACGGCACAGTCGACCCCGGGCAACGGCGAGGGCTCCCCGCCGGGGACCCCCGCCCCGGCGGCCGAGGCGAAGCAGGCGGAGACCGGGGACGAGGAAAAGGCCAACACGCCGCCGGCCCCCGAAGGGACCCGGACCCCGCTCATACGGCGCGGCAATCCGCTGAGGCTGGTGAGGGGCGGCCTCACCGCGGTCCTCGCGTCGTTCTTCGCCTTCCTGCTCATGGCCAAGCAGGGCCAGGCCCGATGGGGCGTGCCGCTCGGCGCCGTCTTCGTCCTCGTCGCCACGTGGGGCTTCATGGATCTCCTCGGGACGTTCGACGACCCGGACGACCGGGTGGCGACGTCGACGACCCTGGAGAAGCTCGCGCGTCCGCTGGCCGGCCTGCTCGTCGCGACGCTGGTCTTCTGCGCCGCGCTGGGGTTCGCGTGCGCCGGGGCGGGGTTGCCGCAGGCGGCGTGGGGAGTCGCCGTGACGCTCACGTTCGTCGCGGCGGTCGCGGCCCTCTACGGGGTCGGGCGGGCGCTCGGCCCGTGGGCGAAGGACGAGACGGGGGCGGAGCGCCCCCTCCTCAAGCGCCACGGGTTCTGGGTCGTCGTGGCGGGCGCGGTCCTCTACTTCCCTGCGCTCGGGACCTACTCGCTCTGGGACCCGTGGGAAACGCACTACGGCGAGGTGGCGCGCGAGATGCTCGCACGCGACGACTGGATCAGCCTGTGGTGGGCTCAGGACGGCTGGTTCTGGAGCAAGCCGGTCCTCGACATGTGGATGCAGGCTGTCTCGATGGCGACGCTCGGGGTGCACTACCGCCCCGACCAGATGCTCGTCGGGACGGGGTCGCAGCCCGTGATGCACCCGGAGTGGGCGGTGCGAGCCCCCGTCGTCCTCCTCACGATCCTCGCGATGTACCTGCTCTACAAGGGCGCCGCCAAGACGTTCGGCCGGCGGGCGGCCTTCCTCGGGAGCCTCGTCCTCGCGACGATGCCCGACTGGTACTTCCTCGCGCACCAGACGATGACGGACATGCCGTTCGTCGGCGCCATGGTGGCGGCGATGGGCCTCGTGATGCTCGGTCTGCGCGCGGACGAGGAGGTCGAGGCGCGCGCCTACGAGGTGAAGGTCGGCTCGCGTCGATTCCGCCTGACCGCCTGGCACCTGGTCTTCGGCGCGACGATCGCCTGCGCGCTCCCGCAGGTCCTTTACCTCGTGTCGCGCAACTGCGACGCGCTCTGGGGGGCCAACGGGCACGGCTTCCGTCCTCATTGGGACGAATTCTTCAGCGGCTCGGGCGCCGGCAACGCCGGCCTTCCCGGCAACGAAGAGCGCAGGCTCGCCCTGCCGGCGAGCATCCCGCACAGCGCCGACCCCAACACGTTCTCCGGCGGCTTGTTGCGGCTGTTCGGCGGGTTCGAGCCCGCGCTCCAGGGTCTGGTCTGGGTGGTCGTC
>DATGJA010000336.1:0-28866 GCA_035295445.1 Polyangiaceae bacterium
TGCAAGCTCGACCTCTCCAAGCTGCAGTCGGCCGAGCAGAGCACGGGCTACCCGTTCCTCGTCGTGCGCTACGGCAAGGTCTGCTACGCGACCGCCAGCGCCAAGACCTTCACGCCCGCCGAGGCGTGGTCGACCACGAAGACGCTGGGCGCGACCGTCGTCGGCGCCGCCGCGTACGCGACACGCGGTCTCATGAAGCCGCTCACCGACATGGATCGGGTCGACAAGTGGCTCGCGCCCGGGAGCTTCACCTACAACAAGGACGCGCAGGTCGCCCACGTCATGGGGATGGTCGCCCACGACACGAGCCTCGCCTGGGGGCAGAAGTCGTTCGCCTACGACACCGTCGGGACGACCGAGATCAACTCCCTCTCCAACATCGTGAACGCGGCCCTCGCGCAGGACACGACGAACCTGACGTCGAACATCCAGACCTTCACGCAGAAGTTCGTGTTCGGCCCGCTCGGGATGAAGAACTCGACGTGGGCGGGGACCGTGTTCGCGTATTCGTGGTCGACCGACCTGTTCGACATGGCGCGCATCGGCCTGCTCTTGCTCGACTACGGCTGGTGGAATGGGCAGCGCATCCTCGACACGCTCTGGGCGTACCGGATGAGTCACCCGTCGTTCGAGGACGCCAATACGGGATTCGGATATCTGAGTTGGCTCAATTCGTCTTCGAATTGGCAAAGCATCAGCGGGGGCAAACAGCAGGGGCCGGGCACGCCTGGCACGTGCGCGCCGGTGTGCATCCACAAGAAGTACCCGCACGGGACGGCGTCCCAGGCCATGGATTGCAACTACTCGTCGCCTTACACCTGCAGTCAGATGCACGACGTCGGCGTGTTCAACGCCGAGGGTCTGATGGGCCAGCTCATCCAGGTGCACCGGGGCCTCGACCTCGTCATCGTGGCCAGGAACGCGCAGCCCGGGGGCGCGGGTCCCGGCACCGCCAAGATGGTCTGGGACGCCATCAGTCCGGCGGTCATCTCGGGCGATCCCATGTTCAAGGGCGACATGACCGGGTTCTGCAAAGCGTACGGCGGCAACGCCTACGCGCCCGATCTGCACGAGGACCCGCCTGAGCCTGAATGACGTACTTCGAAAGTCCGTTAGCAAGCTCACGATCAAGGAGATCTCGAATGGCTCGTCAGGGTGGCCTCCGTTCCCTTTTCTTCGTCGGATCCGCGGCCGCCGCCGTGGCGGTCGCGGCGTGGGCCGGCTGCAGCAGTCAGGGTGGCTCCGGCTTCACGGCCCCGATGCCGAGCCCCTCTCCGGGGGCCGGCGGGGGCGACGACGGCGGCGGAAACTCCGGCGGGGGCAACATCACCGGCGGCGGGGGCAACGCCAATCCGAGCGGGGCCTTCGACTTCGACGCGTCGTATCCGCCGCCGCCTTGCTCGGAGGGCGACGCGGGGCTCGCGGGCTGCATCGACAAGAGCTGCGGCTCGAGCCCCACGACGCTGACCGGAAAGGTCTACGACCCAGCCGGCAAGAACCCCATCTACAACGTCGTCGTCTACGTGCCGCGCGACCCCATGGGCCGGCTCGCGCCCGTGACGACGGGCACGAGCTCGTGCAACACCTGCGACGCGCAGATCGGGGACTACGTCGCCGTGGGGTTGACCGACGAGTCCGGGACGTTCACCTTGCCGAACGTGCCGACGGGCAAGGCCATTCCGGTCGTGTTCCAGATCGGCAAGTGGCGGAGCGAGACGCGCGTGACGACGTCGGCGTGCAAGTCGACGACGGTTCCGGCGGCGCAGAGCCGCCTGCCGCGCAACCAGGCGGAGGGCTCCATCCCGCAGATGGCGATCCTGACGGGCGGGTGCGACTACCTGCCGTGCTTCATGATCGACATGGGGCTCGACCCGAACGAGTTCACCGGGCCTGGCGGCAACGGCCGGCTCCACATGTACCGGGGCGACACGGGCAACGGCGGGATCGCCGGCATGGTGGGCGCCGGCCCGGACCTCGCGGGAGGCGGCGGCGGAACCGCCGGCGACTGCACGAGCTCGAACGCCGGCAAGTGCCCGCTCTGGAGCCAGAAGACGCAGCTCGAGCGATACGACATCGTGGTCCTCTCGTGCGAGTGCGATACGCACGACGACACCAAGCCCGACAAGATGCCGATGCACGACTGGCTCAACGAGGGCGGCAAGGTGTTCGCGACCCACTACCACTACACGTGGTTCGAGAACGGCCCCGCCGAGTTCCAGAAGGTCGCCAACTGGTCCGACGCGGGTCTGGTGCTCATGGTTCCCGGCCCCTTCCAGGCGGACACGAGCTTCCCGAAGGGGATGTCGTTCAACAAGTGGCTGGGCAACGTCGGCGCGCTCAACGCGAACGGGACGATCAACCTCAAGGCGTCCGACGTGCGGACGAGCATGACCACGGTCAACAGCCCGTCGGTCCGGTGGATCTACGACACGTCGACGACGCCGAACGACGTGAAGTACATGTCCTTCGGCACGCCCGTCGGTGGGGTCCCGCCCGCGGCCGACGCCGGGGAGGGGGCGACGCCTCAATACTGCGGCAAGGCCGTCCTGACCGACCTGCACGCCGGCGGCGGATCGGCCAGCGCGATGATGGGGGGGCTGCTCGGGGGCGGCCTCGGGGCGGCGCCGACGACGGTGCCCCAGAGCTGCATGGCTCAGGACATGACGCCGCAGGAGAAGGCGCTCGAGTTTCTCTTCTTCGACCTGTCGGCGTGCGTGCAGCCCGACAACGAGCCCCCGAAGCCGCCGCCGCCGGTCGTGCAGTGACGCGCCCGAGCCCGCGTCAGTAAGGCTTGGCCCCCACGAGGTTTCCCGCCGGCGCGTAGTTGCAGATCCAGATGTCCGAGGTCTGCCCGTTGCTGGTGCAGGTGGCCACGCCGCACCCGATCTCGATGCTGCTGCGCCAGACGATCTGCGTGTAGTGCCCGCAGCCGTCGCTGTGGAGGTTCTGGTAGCAGCTCGTGTTGCACTGGTCGCTCGTCATGAACGCGCCGTACGTCCAGCACATCACCTCGGAGGCCCACGAGTCCACGGCCTGCTGGGCCGTGCTCAGGTTTCCGCCTTGCGACACGCCGAATCCGCCACCGAAGAACGCCGCCAGATTCTCGCCGTAGTTCTTGGGACCGAGCTCCGACTGCGAGCGATGCACCGGCGCCGTGCAGGTCGAGGGATTGCTTGCGAGCATCGTGGCCCACTGCTGCGCGTAGTCCGCCACCGTCTGGGACCACGTCACCATCGGCAGCGCGGGCGTCGTCATCACCTTGGCGCGGACCGCGTTGTGCGCGGCGGTCATGCCCACGAGCCGGCCCGTCTCCCCCGTGGCGTTCGCGCCGGTGTCGCCCGATGCGTCGCTCGAGCTCGTCATCATGCTGGCGTCCATCCCGGTCATGCCCGGGTGCGTTCCGCCGGCGTCCATTCCCCCCATGCTTGGCTGGACGGAGGAGTCGGCCGTCGAGCCGGAGTTCTGGCCGCCGGCGTCCACCGTCGCGTTCATCGAGCCAGACCCGGACCGCGTCCCCGCCGAGGCGCCGGTCGAGCCTCCCCCGCCCTCCGCGGACCCGCTCGACCCGGAGTGCGCAGACGGAGCGGAATCTTGCATCCCGTCGCCGGGGGAGCCGAAGTCCGTGCCGTCGCCGGTCGAGGCCGTGCAGCCGGGCAGGCAAGCCAGGCAAGCAAGCCAGACCGAGCAAACCGTACCAACGCCGATCGCGGGGAAAGAGCTTCGCGTCATCATGCAGAAGTACCTCCAGCATGGCCGCCCGCGTCACAATCCGGGACCGGCACCGCCCAGGAAATAAAGACGCGTTGGGTAGGGTCGTCCAGGCGAAATAACTTTACGGTCGCCGCCCCACGGGGGACAGGTCCTGCATCGCGCGGCCAAGCGTCCCTTTCAGGCTCGGCGATCGTTCGGGTAAAACCTTCGCTCCCGCCATGCCCCGATGCGCGCCGTACGCCGGGCCGCTCGCGGTCGTCGCGCTCCTCTTCTCGTCGCCTCGTGCCAGCGCCGACGATGGATCCACGTCGGGGGGGGCCACGACCGAGCCGCCCCCGAGCGAGGTGCGCGTCCTCGCGCCGCACCGCGAAGTGGGCGCCACGACGCTGCGTCGCGACGACACACGCGACGTGCCCGGCGCCCTCGGCGACCCCACGCGCCTCGTCGAGGCCCTCCCCGGGGTCGCGCCGACGACGAGCGGACTGCAGGCGTTCTTCGTGAGGGGCGCGCCGCCCACGGCGACGGGCTCTTTCATCGACGGCGTGCCCGTCCCGGCGCTCTATCACATCGGCTTTGGCCCGAGCGTCGTCCACCCGGCGCTCCTCGAGCGCGCCGAGTTCTTCGAGGGGGCCGCGCCGGCTCGCTACGGCCGCTTCGTCGGCGGCGTCCTGTCGGGCACGACGCGCGCCCCCGAGCCGCGCGGTCACGGCGAGGCCAACCTGCGGGCCTTCGACGCCGGCGCGCTCGTCGAGGAGCCATGGGCCGGCGGGTCCGCGAGCGCCCTCGCTGCGGCGCGCTACGGCTACCCGGGGCTCGTCGTGCCGCTCTTCCAGCCCGACGTGGGCCTCTCGTACTGGGACTACCAGGCGCGCGTGACGTGGTCGCCGGACGATCGCGATCGGCTCGGCGCCTTCGCCTTCGGCAGCCATGATCGGTTGACCCAGCGCGAGGAGGTCGGCGGTCAGAGCGTCGACGGTCAGCTCGTGGCCGACGAGTTCCACCGCGCCGATCTGCGGTGGGACCGCGCGCTCGGTCGCCACGGGACGATGCGCCTGGCCTTGACCCTCGGCCGCGACGCCGTCGGCAACGAGAACGCCAACGGCACCGACGACATCGCGAGGCTCCGGCTCGAGCTCGACGGGCGGTTCTCGAGCACCCTTCGGGTTCGCGGCGGTGCCGACGCGCAACTCGATCGCCTCCGCCCGGCCGCCCCTCCCGCCGGCGCGGTCCTCTTCGGCGCGCTCGCCGCCATCGTGCCCTCGCGCGACGACGCGGTCGCGGGGGCCCACGTCGACGTCGCCTGGCGGGTCCACCCGCGCGTCGAGATTGTCCCCGGCCTCCGCGCCGACGTCTTCACGACGCGCACCGTCCCGGCCTTCGCGCAGAGCCACGACGCGACGCCGACGTTCGATCCGCGGATCGCTGTGCGGTCGCTCGTTGCGACGGACCTCACAGTCGTCTCGACGTTCGGCCTGGCGCACGAGCGGCCCGGCCTCTTCGTCCCGGTTCCGGACGCCACGCCACTGCTCCAGCCGGGCGTCCAGGACGGCGTCCAGTCGTCGGCGCAGGCGAGCCAGGGGGTCGAGCTTGCACTCCCGGCGCACTTCTGGGCAGCCGTCACGTTCTTCCTCCACGCGTACTCGGGTCTTGCGGACGTGACCTTCCAGGGCGTGCCCGGCGCCGCGCCCGGCGAGCTCGTGAAGCCCACGGTGAACGGCCGCGCCTTCGGAGGGGAGCTCCTCGTACGCCGGCCTCTCACCGACCGGCTCGCGGTCTGGGTCTCCTATACCCTTTCTCGATCGACGCGCCAGGCGCGCCCGTACGACTCGAGCGTCGCGTCGATGACGATCCCGAGCGAGTACGACCGCACGCACGTCGTCACGGTCGCGGCGTCCTTGGACCTGGGGCGCGAGTGGCGTGCGGGCGCGCGTCTCTATGCGTACTCGGGGCGGCCGTACACGCAGACGTCCCTCGGGGTGCAGGTCATCCCCTACAACAGCGCGCGCTTGCCCGGCTTCTATCGCGTCGACGCGCGTCTGGAGAAGGCGTGGCGTCTCGCGGGCGGGGATCGGATCGCGCTCGTCTTCGAGGGCGTCAACGTCACGCTCAACACGGAGGCGGTGTCGGCCGCGTGCGGTTTCTCGGTGACGGGCGGCACGACCGGCGGCGGGCGCTCCAGCTCGGGGACGCCGCTCGATCCGTGCAGCATCGATCGCCTCGGGCCCATCACCATCCCGAGCGTCGGGGTCGAGGGTACATTCAGGTGACGAGGACCGCCGCGCCGCGCACCTCGCCCCGCTCGAGGCGGTCGAGCGCGGCGTTCGCGTCCCCCAGAGGGTACGTCTCGCGCTCCGGGCGTATCGGGATGCGGGCCGCGAGCGCGAGGAACTCGGTCGCGTCCTGCCGGGTGAAGTTGGCGACGCTGCGGATCGATCGCTCCCACCACAGGTCGCCGTATCGTAGCTCCGGGACGCAATCGAGGTGGATGGCGTTGATGGCGACCGTGCCGCCCCGATCGAGCGCGCGGAGCGCCGCCGCCACGACGGATCCGGCCGGCGCGAAGGTCACGGCCGCGTCGAGAGGCTCGGGCGGCCGCTCCTCGTACGGTCCGGCCCACTGGGCACCGAGCCGCAGGGCGCGCTCGCGCTCCGCCGCCGACCGCGAGCAGACGAAGACGCGGCACCCCCAGTGGCGCGCCACCTGGATCGCGAGGGTCGCCGACGCGCCGAAGCCGTAGAGGCCGAGCCTCTGCCCGGGGCGGACGCCGCTCACCCGGAGGGAACGGTAGCCGATGACGCCGCCGCAGAGGAGGGGCGCGGCGTCGAGGTCCGCGAAGCCCTCGGGCAGCGCGAGCGCGAAGTCGGCGCGGACCAAGGCGTGCGTCGCGTATCCGCCGTCCGAGTCCCACCCGGTGAAGCGCGCCTGCGCGCACAAGTTCTCGCGACCCGTGCGGCACGCGGCGCACGTCCCGTCGGTCCCGCCGAGCCACGCGGCGCCCGCCCGATCGCCGGGGCGCCAGCCCGCGACGTTCGGGCCCACGGACTCGACGCGTCCGACGATCTGGTGCCCCGGCACGACGGGGAGGCGGCGCGCCGCGAGATCGCCGCGGCAGATCTGCAAGTCGGTCCGGCAGACGGCGCACGCGGTCACGCGCAGGAGGATCTCGCCCTCCGCGGGCGTCGGGTCGGGGCGGTCGACGGCGTGCAGACGGGATCCGCCGCCGGGTTCAGCCAGCTCCATCGCGCGCATGAATCAGTCCGATCCTCGCACCAGGCGCCGCACGCGCTCGCCGTCGGCGACGAGGACCACGTCGGCCCTGCCGACGAAGAGTCCGGTCTCGACCACGCCCGGAATCGCCCTCAGGCGCACGTCCATCTCGGCGGGCAGGTCGATCGGGCCGGTGGCGAGGTCGTAGATGACGTTGCCCGCGTCCGTACGGACGACGGCCCCGTCGCGGCGGCGCAGGACCGGCTTGCCGTAGCGCGCGAGGTGCGCCTCGGTCGTTCTGTGGGCGAAGGGCAGCACCTCGATCGGGACGGGCCAGCGCTCGCCGAGGCGATGCGACGTCTTGCTCGCGTCGACGATGATCACGTTCCGCCGCGAGGCATAGTTGACGATCTTCTCGCGGGTGTGGGCGGCGCCGCCCCCCTTGATGAGGTCCAGCCCGGCGCTCACTTCGTCCGCGCCGTCGACGTTGACGTCGATGGCCCAGGGTCCGTCGTCGTCGAGCAGCGGGATCCCGCACCGCGTCGCCAGCTCGCGCGTCGACTCGGACGTTGGCACCCCCACGACGGAGAGGCCCGCGCGCACGCGCTTGCCGAGCTCCTCGACGAAGAGGGCCGCCGTGCTGCCGCTCCCGAGCCCGATGGTCCCCCCGGGCGTCACCTCGTCGAGCGCCGCGATGGCGGCCTCCCTCTTGGCGTCGGTCATGGGGCGTCCCCTTACTTCCGGGGCGGCGCCCCGTCCACGGGCGTCGCGTCGGGACCGCCGTCGAGCCCCGCCAGCCGCCGGCGCAGCGACTCGAGCTGCTTCGGATAGCTGCGCGTCAGCGAGGCCGATGCCCCGTACGCGAGCGCTGCGCGAAGGGCGTCCGCGGCGCCGCGTCGGTCGCCCCGGGCGACCAGGATGTCCGCCTGGAGAGACCAGAGGTTCAGCCTGCGGGGGCCGTACGCACGGCCGAGCGCGCGCTGCGAGGCGGCGAGCGCCTCGTCCGTTCGCTTGAGCGCCATGAGGGCGGCGGCGAGGCGCGCGGGCGGGTTGTAGTCGCCGGGGAAGTCGCGCTCGCTCTGCTCGAGCATCGGCACGGCCTTCTCGGGTTCGTCCAGCGCGAGGTAGGCGCGGAGCCGATGCGCGTCGAAGACCGCCCGAGCCGCGGGGTTGGGCGCGGCCGCGGCCTCGCCCTCGAGGAACGTCGCCCAGGCGAGCGCCAGCCGGCGCGCGTCGTCCTTGCGCCCGAGCTCCTGCCAGGCGAAGACGACGTAGTCGTAGAGGTCCGATCGGTCGTCCGCGAGGATGGGCTGCGCCCGGTCCGACGCGATCCGCTCGCCGAGCTCGGCGAGCTCCGGCAAGCGCGCCCGCTCCGGCGCGTCCTTCGCGAGATCCTCGGCGCAGCCGATGGCGGCACGGACGACGTCGGCCACAGCGCTCCCGGGCGGCATGCGCGGGGCCGCGTCCGCCCCCGCCGTCACGCATTCGGGCAAGCGCTTTTCCTCGCTCAGCCGCGCGACCTGCGCGTCCACGGCGAGGGGTCCGTCGGGGCCCGCCCCGATCGCGGCGTCGCCGAGGAGCGTGAGCAGCTCGGAGGCCGTCAGCGATCCAGGCCACGCGAGGGTGACGCGCTCGCTGGCGGGGTCGATGACGTAGAGCGTCGGCAGCACGCTCGGCGCGAGGCGCGCCACCACGGCCGCGTTCTCGTCGCGCTCCGTGTCGAGCGACAGCCAGACGAAGCGCTTCCAGAGGGGTCGCAGGCCGGGGTCCGGGAACACGAACGCCCGCATGCTGAGGCAGGTGTGGCACCAGGGCGCCCACGCGTCGACGAAGAGCGGCACGTGGCGCGTGCGGGCCTGCGCGAGGGCGCCGACGTAGTCGTTCTCGACAAAGCGCAGCGACGTCTCCTCGACGGGGGCGTCGGGCGATGAGCCCGCGCGGGAGGTGGTCGCGGGCGCCGGCCGCAAGGCGGGGGCATGAGTACGGTCGTGGGCGCAGGCGGTGAAAAGCGCGACCAGGGCGAACGTGGCGGTTTTCAAGCCCCCCCGAGCATAGCCCGGGCCCCTTTACACGCCTCTTGCGGTGGTTAATTCATTGCTCACGAGCTCGCGGCGCAGCGCCGAGCGGCCCTCCGGGGCCGTGGCGTTCGCCCGGGCAAGTCATCGCCGGTGGTCCCCGCCTCGAGGTCGAGCGCGCGGGCGCTCATCCGGCCAAAAGGAGGAATCCATCATGCTCACCGGTTGGAGAGATTTCGATCAAACGTTCCGCGCCTTCGATCTCATGCAGCACGAGCTCGACCGGGTCTTCGGACCCTGGGCGCTACCCTCCCTCTTCGTCGAGCGCGCGCGACGCTCGGCCCGGACTTCGTGGCCGTCCATCAACGCGTTCGAAACCAAGGAGGCCTTCGTCTACACGGCCGAGGTACCGGGTCTGGGCGAGGGCGACGTCTCCGTGCTCGTCGAGGACGAGTCCCTGGTCCTGCGCGGCGAACGCAAGAGCGACGCGCCCCCGGGATACGAGACGCACATGCGTGAGCGCGCACCTTATGCGTTCAGCCGCAAGCTGCCGCTGCCCGGTCGCGTGGACGCCGAGGGCGTCACCGCGACGATGAAGGACGGCATCCTCACCGTCACCCTGCCCAAGTCGAAGGAAACCCTGCCTCGTCAAATCGCCGTGAAGGCGGTCTGAACCGACCAAAGATTCAGGAGAGAGATCATGAGCCAGATATCCAGTTACCGGAACGGCGACGCGCCCCGTGGCGTCGCGCCGAGGTCGCAGCCGCACGCGAAGGTTTCGCCCGCGGTCGACGTCTTCGAGAACGCCGAAGAGGTGCGGATCGTCGCCGACGTGCCCGGAGTCGCTGCCGGGGCGATCGACATCCGCGTCGAGAACGGCACCCTGACGATCGAAGCCAAGAGGGTCGAGCCGGCCGACGGCGTTCCCCGCGCGCTCGCGCGCGAGTACGACGAGGCCGACTTCGTGCGAAGCTTCCGCATCCCGGCGGGCATCGACACCGCGAACGTCGTCGGCGAGGCGAAGAACGGGACGCTCGTCGTGAAGCTGCCCAAGGCGGCCGAGGCGAAACCCCGCAAGATCGCGGTGCGTTCGAGCTGAGGGATCCATCGACCCAACCCCCGCGCCCGCTCACGTCGTCCATCGACGGAACACGACCCGCCGCAAGAAGGCGCGGTCGCCCGTCCGCAGGCGGACCGTGATGCTCGCCGGCGCGTCGTCTCGCAGCACGAACCGGAGCTCGCCGCGAGACCCATCGGCGTCGTCGGGAGCGGGGATCCTCGAGACCGTACCCGTGATCGTCGCCTCCACGTCGCCCGACCCTTCGACCCGCACCGACCAATGCCCCGGTCCGGGATGGAGGTCCCCGATGAAGGCGGGATGGGAATCGTCGACGCGCAGCGCCAGGCGTCCGCCGTCGTCGAGTCCTGCGAACCCTCCGGGCGGTGTGTCGAAAAGATAGGCGGGCACGATGATCTCCGACTCCGTCCGCGTCACCCCGATTCGCCCCTCCCTGCGCACCCACAGTCGCGTCGACACTCCTTCGGGAGTTTCGAACCTCACCAGCTGATAGAGAGGGTAAAAGTCGGGCCGTCGTTGCATCTCTCGGCCCCCGCGCCAATGTGCCTCCGAATCGCCGATCGGGGAGCCGAACGCGATGAGGTCGGGCCTCCTGCCAAAGAGGTAGTCGCCGTCTCCGAGCTCGTGCCCGATGAAGCCCTGCCCGAACTCGGGGGGATGGCGGGTCGCCAGGGTGCGGTCATTCAAGCCGAGCATGTCGAGGCAAGGAAGGTGGGGCGCGAAATAGGGCAGGGACCCCGCCGCGTCCACGGCCACCAGCGGCCGGTCCGCGGCGAAGGCCCGCTCGAGGAAGGCTCCCACCTCGCGTCCCGTCCATGGCCAGGTGTCGTTGAGCGCGTGGGTCCTTTCCGGGTCCCTGCTCTGAGCGCGCGCCAGCGTCACGAGGCCGACGGCGGCGAGCGCCGCGGCCAGCCCTCGCCCCATCCGGCCGCGCGTCGCGATCCCGTGCACGCCCTCGGCAATCGCCAGGGCTAGAAGGACGATCGGGACGACCAGGTGGCGTCGGGCCGGCGAGATGTCGCCCCCGATGACGACGACGTACGCAGTCCACGCGACGGCGTTCACCAGGGCGATGACGAGGCGTCTCCTGCTCTCCCGGCGTATCGCCGACGCCGCCGCGGCCGCTAGGGCCATCAGCAGTAGGCTCCGCAGGTACGGCTCGGCGCCCGCGACGTACTCCCAGCCTTGGCGTGCGCGCGTCCAGGTAAACGCGAGCTTGACGTGAGCCGTGTTGGGTAGCCACGCCGCGTAATATGCGCGACGGAAGACGACCTGCCCCAGGATGAAGAGCGCGACGATCGATCCGATGCGAGCAACGGTCTGCAGGTTCGAGCGGCGGAGCCCCGACGTCGCGAGAAGGCCTCCGCACGTCGCGGCGGCGAAGAGGCCCGCGTCGGGACGGGTGATCGCCGCGAGTCCCAGAAGAACTCCGACGCGGGTCGCGGTCCTGCGGCCGTCGCCGCACCCATCGACGAGCCGGTAGCTCAGGACGATCGCCCACGAGACCAGCGCCGCCAGCAGCGGCTGTTCGAGGCCGCCGATCGACCACGCGACGACGGGGCTCGTCAGGACGATGGCCAGGCCGCCCACGAGCGGGGGTAGCATCTCGGCGAGGCGCCTCGGTCGGTAGGCGAACGCGATCGCCAGCACCGCGCCCATCGTCGTCACCACGCCCATGAATCGGCTGACCATCACGAGGTCGCCGTCGAAGATCCCGCCGGCGGCGATGAGGAGGAGCCACAGGAGATCGGAGTAGCCTTCGACGCGCTCGCCGTCGGTCCAGGTCAGGCCATGACCGTGGAGCAATCGCCAGACGTACCTCAGCGCGATGAACGAGTCGTCGACGAAGAACGGCATGTACTCGCGCGCCTGCCACAGGAGAGCGCCCGCCGTGAGCGCGAGGATCGCGAAGGTGGGCGCTTGGGACCGCGCGAGCGCGTAGCCGCGCATCGGAGTCAGCACGCGCGCCGGAGCCACGTTCCGCGCGCAGCACGATGCGTACCGCGCGATCGCGCGGCCCTCACGTGATCATGGCGCCGCCTAAACGCGACGCGGAGATCGGGTGTGGCACACGGCGGCGCACCTCCCGTCGCAAGCCGAGCGCGCGCCCCGCGCCCTGCTACCCCGCGACCCCCACGAGCTCGCCGATGGCGCGGGCTCCCTCGCGCTCCATCAGGCGCAAGAGCTCCCGCCCCATCCGCGCGGCGATGCCGGGCCCCTCGTAGATGAAGCCCGTATAGAGCTGCACGAGGTCGGCGCCCGCGCGGATCATCGCCATCGCGTGCTCTGCGCGCTCGATCCCACCGACGCCGACGACCGCGACCCGACGCCCGAGGCGTGCCCGGATTCGCCGGACCACCGAGATCGCCCGCGCCTGGAGCGGCGGTCCGCTGAGCCCCCCGGCGCCGATCGCCGCGACCCGCCGCGCGTTCGTGCGCAGGCCTTCGCGCGAGGTCGTCGTGTTCGTCGCGACGACCCCGCCCAGCCCGACGGACTCCGCCACCGCCAGGACGTCCTCGAGCTGCGCGTCGTCCAGATCCGGCGCGATCTTCACGAGGAGACGGCCGCCGCCGCCCGCGCGCGCCGTCAGCGACAGCAGCAGCGCGGTCGCGTGCTCGCGCGCCTGCATCGCCCGCAGCCCCGCGGTGTTGGGCGACGACACGTTCACGACGACGAAGTCGGCGACGCTCCGTACGAGATCGAACGACCGGGCGTAGTCCTTCACCACCGCGTCGAGATCGTCCGCCGGGACGACCCGCGACTTGCCGATCGACACCCCGACCGGCACTCCGATGCCATTGGGGACCGACCGCCGCGCCGCGCGCAGACGCCGGGCGACGCGCTCCGCCCCGTCGTTGGGGAAGCCCAGCCGGTTCACGAGCGCGCGGTCGTCCGGGAGGCGAAAGAGGTTCGGGCGGGGGTTCGCCGCTTGCCGGATCGCCGTGACCGTCCCGAGCTCGAGATGACCGAACCCGAGCGCCGCGAGGGCCCGCGCCCTGCGCGCATCCTTGTCGAAGCCCGCGGCGAGACCGACCGGCGACGCGAAGTCGAGCCCGAGCGCGTGCACCGCGAGCCGAGGGTCCACGGGGACGCCGAGCGCGGTCCTCGTCAGGGCGCGCAGGAAGGGGACGTGCTCGAGCGGTCCGAGGGCGGCGAACGCGAGGGTGTGGGCGGCGTGCGCCGGCAGGACGAAGAGGAGCGGTCGGAGCGCTCGAGCGTACATCGCGCCCGGACCATACGCCGTTTCGGCCGCGAGAACCGCCCGCCTCGCTTCTGCTATCGTCGAACGTGGAGGGGTCCCCACGTGATCGTCGGCGTTCCGAAGGAGATCAAGACACGCGAGTACCGCGTGGGGATGACCCCCGCGGGGGTGCGAAGCCTGACCTCGCGCGGCCACAGCGTCCTCGTCCAGCAGGGGGCCGGGGAGGGAAGCGGCATCGCGGACGCCGAGTACGTCGCCCAGGGCGCGACGATCGTGTCCGACTCCGCGGCGGCGTGGGCGGCGGACCTCGTCGTCAAGGTCAAGGAGCCGCTCGCCGTCGAGCAGCCATATTTCCGCAAGGGTCTCGTCCTTTATACGTACCTGCACCTCGCGGCCGAGCCCGACCTCACACGGGCCCTCGCGCGGGCGGGGGTCGCCGCGGTGGCGTACGAGACGATCGAGCTCGCCGACGGCCTCCTGCCGTTGCTCAAGCCGATGAGCGAAGTGGCCGGGCGCATGGCGGTCCAGGTCGGCGCGACGTGCCTCGAGAAGGAGCGCGGCGGCAAGGGCGTGCTGCTCGGGGGCGTCCCCGGGACGCGGCGCGGGCGCGTCGTCATCCTCGGCGGAGGCACCGTCGGCCGGAACGCGGCGACGGTGGCGGTCGGCATGGGCGCGCAGGTGACGGTCCTCGACGTCCGCGCCGAGACGATGGCGTACCTCGAGGACGTGTTCGGCGGGGCGATCGAGACGCTTTATTCGAACCCGACGAACATCGACGACGCGGTCGCTCGGGCCGACCTCGTCATCGGCGCCGTGCTGGTCACGGGCGCGGCGGCGCCGAAGCTCGTGACCGAGGGTCTCGTGGCCAAGATGGAGAAGGGCAGCGTGATCGTCGACGTCGCCGTCGACCAGGGCGGGTGCATCGAGACGTGTCGTCCCACGGATCACGACCACCCGACGTACGAGGTACAAGGCGTCGTGCACTACTGCGTGCCGAACATGCCGGGCGCCGTCCCGCAGACGAGCACATGGGCGCTCACGAACGTCACGATCCCCTACGCCGTCCAGATCGCCGAGAAGGGCCTCGTCGCGGCGGCGCGTCAGGACCCGGCGCTCCTCGCGGGCCTCAACACGTACGGCGGGCACGTGACATACGAACCGGTCGCCCGCGCGCATCGGTTGCCGCACGTGCCGGCGGCCGACGCGCTCGCGAAGGGGTAGGCGCCGCCCAGATTCTGCCGCGCCCGCGGCAGCTCACGGGCAAAGCGCCTGACCGCCCCCCGCGCTCGAGTAGTACGCCTTCGCCTTCGACGTGAAGTTGCCGCCGTCGGACTCGGGCGACGTCTGGTCGCCCGCGCCTGCACCGAAGGCGGCGCCGATCGCGTGCGCGCCAGCGAGCTCGTTCATGTGCCCGAAGAAGTAGTCGACGCGGTTGTCCTGCCAGTGGTTGGTCGTGTTGTTCTGGCTCATGTTTCCGAGCGGCGTCTGCCAGTAGAGGGCCGGCTTGCCGAGCGCCTCCGTGAGCGCCGTGACCCACGCGAAGTCCTGGTGGAAGTCCGGGAGCTTCATGTTGGCCGCGTCCCACCACGTGTTCTTGCCCTGCGACTGGTAGTACCCGGCGTCGCGGTCGCTGGTTTCGACGACGACGAAGTCCGCGTTCGACTCTCCGGCGGCGGCGAGGAACGTCGCGAGCTTCTTTGCTTCGCCCGCGACGGACAACGACGGGTTCGTGTTCCCCGCGACGTCCATGTTGGTCCCCCACGCCGACGCGTGGAGTCCCACGAGGGCGTGAGGCGCGTACTTGCGCACCATCGCGACCATGCACTGCCCCATCCCGGCGATCGAGTTCTCCTGGGAGGCGCAGTCTGTGGCGTTGGCGCTCGCGACCGCGGCCATGAGGCCGTGCGGATCGCCGCCGGCCTGCTCGGCGTACCCCCAGAAGTCCGGCTCGATGTGCAGGAGGGCGACGCTTTGTCCGATTTGCTGCAAGAGGAAGCGCCAGTCCGCGAAGTATCGCGTCATGAAGCTCGCGTTCGTCGCCGCCTGGGTCGCCTCCGCCTTGCCTTCGGTGACGCCGCTCGACTGGAGGATCTGGTAGTACGTGAACATCGGAATCTGCGCGGGAGAAGCCCCCGAGCAGGTGCTCACGAAGTTGCGCGAGTAGGCGCCCGGCGGATCCTGGTCGTACTGCCAGCACCCCCACCACGCGCAACCGGGGCCCGAGTTGGCGCACGTGTTCCCTTTGGTGGTGCATCCGGTCGCGCACGAGGCACAAGGTGAGGCGCCGTCGAAGAGGCCGCCGGAGATGTACACGTAGCGGAGATCGAAGGGCGCGAGCTTCGCCGTGGCATCGGCCATGCTCCCGCCGACGAGAAGATGATTGCGCCCCAAGCTCGCGAGGAGCGCAGAGCCCAAACAGGACCCGCCGTCGCCTCCAGTCACCGCCCCGCTCGCGCCCGCGCCCGCGCCCGCGCCCGCGCTCGCGCCGGCGCCCGCGCCCGCGCCCGCGCCCGCGCCCGCGCTCGCGCCCGCGCCCGCGCCCGCGCCCGCGCCCGCGCCCGCGCCCGCACCCGCACCCGCGCCCGCGCCCGCGCCCGCGCCCGACGCCGCGCTCCCCGTCGACGCCCCGCTGCCGCCCTGACCGCCGTCGGGGCCTGCCCCACCGCCGCTCCCGCACGCGATCGCGACCGCCCCGATGCAGACCCCGACGAGCGTCCTCGGGGTTCGTCTTTCGCTCTTCAACACCCCACTAGGGTGCCACAGCGAGCGACCGCATGCTCCACTCAATCGCCGGAACTGAACACGATCGGGTACGCGACGGTGACCATGCCCCCCTCGGGCGGGGGGAACGACAGGTTCCCGAAGCTTCGCACGACGCACTGCACGACGTCCCGATCCGGCAGATCGCTCCCGCCGTCCGCGGTGAGCTCGACGGCGCCGCTCCGGTCGATCACGAACTTGACGGTCACGCGCCCCTGCAGGTTCGGGTTGGAGCGCATGCCGTGCTCGTAGCAGAGGCGGAAGCGACCGAAGTTCTGTCGGACGATGCGCTGGATGACCTCCGGAGGCAGGCGTCCGCTGACGGTCGTCGACTCTTCGTGGATGTGCGGCGCTCGGACTTGATGCCCCCCGTTCAGGACCCCGCGGCCGGAGCCGAATCCGTTGCCCTTGCCGACACCGGCCCCATTGCCCAACCCGCCGAAGGCGCCGACGCCGATCCCCTCGCCGCGGCCGCCGCCGCCCTCACCGAGCCCGGTCAAGCCGATGCCCCCGGCGCCGAGCGCATCGCCGATCGTGTCTCCGAACATGTTGCCTCGAGCGCTCTCGTCGTCCTGGCCGGACGACTCCTCGCGGCCCCAGGGCGCCGTCGGCGCGTTCGGATCCCCGCCGCTCATCGCGGCGATGAGCCCGATCACGCCGAACTGCGCGGCCTGTCGGAGCGCGGCCTCTCTCGCCAGGTGAGGGTCGGGGTTGTCCTTCGGACCCTGGACGCCGTACTTGTGCCCGGTCTCTCTCGTGGTGGGACTTCCCATCGATCCTTCCTCGCCGTCGGCCCTCGTTCCGGTGCCCCCCTCTTTTCGATCGAACACGCTCGGGAGCGATTCCGGATCGGGCCTCTCCTCTCGTTCGCGCTCCGCCTGGGCGTTGAGGAGCCTCTGCATCGCGAGGATCTGGTCCCGGTCGAGAGCGTCGGCGTCGTCGCCCTTCATGGCCGGCATGACGAAGGCGAACACCGCGACGAGCCCCATGTGGACCAAGAACGACAGCCCAGTGAAGACGAACGCGACGGGCTCGATCGTGGCGAGCAGGCCGGCCGGCGATCTCCTTCCTGCGTCGACCGCCGCCACCTGGAACGCGAGCGCGCTGTTCTCGAGCTCCATGCGCGCCTTCGCGCCGGGGGGGAGGTCGCATTCGAAGGCGCCGCTCACCTCCGCGGACGGGCGCGCGCGGCCCGACGCGACGAGCTCCGCCAACGCGATCCTGCCCCTGCCGGGGAAGTCCACGTAGCCGCGAGTGCGCGGCAGGATCACGAGCGACGCGCCCACCCCGCCGGACACGGCCACGGGGGCGCGCGTCGTCCCGAGCGTCTCGCTCGGGATGAGGAAATCGCACGCCCGCCCGCGCCCCGGCTCGCGCAGCCCGCTGATCTCTTCGCCCACGTAGAACGAGCGCAGGGGCGTCAGGTGCGACACGTGAAGGACGTTGGAATCCCACAACACCGTGACCTCGAGCGCGGCGACGTGAGGGTTCTCCACCTCGCCCGCGCTCACGTCCGGGCCGTTCTTCACCATCGAGTACGCGAACCCGCTGCTCGGGCCGTCCGCCGCGACCGCGTAGGCCACACCCATGCCCGTCTCCTGCCCATCCATCGACGACCTCACCGGCAAAACGCAGACTGCCGAGTGAGACAGCGCCCGGTCGCCGAAGGTTCCTGCCCCGGCTCTACTCGTAGGTGGCGATGGCGACGAAGTGCAGGACGCGCGAGCACTGCCCCACCCCCACGGAGCCGGTGCAGATGTCCTGGCCCTCGAAGCGAGTCTCACCGGCGCGAAGGGCCCGCATGACCGTGTGCGTGACGTCGTGACCCCCGTCCTTGCAGCGCGTATCGCCGCACGGCACGACGAAGAGGGCGGGCGCGTGCTGAACGACGACGCGCCGGACGTGAGTAGGCTCGGCTACGGGGTTTCCCTCGATCCGTTCCTCGATCTCGAGGGCCAGGCTCTGCAGGTGGGGGACCTCGGCGGCGAGGCGCGGTGACTCGTCCTCACGCTTGCGGCGCTCGGCGAACCGCTGTGCGCCCTCGCTCTGTCTCCGGCTATAGCGCACGTGTGCTCGCTGGTTTTGTCGTTTGCGTTCTTTATCGTTGCGCCGTCCCCCGAGGTGGTGGCTGGCTCCCGACGAGATGCACCCTATCACAGGCTGCCGCCCCGGGCCCAGGTGCCGATGACCGCCATGACCCGCACTTGCGCCGTTTGGACGATCGCGCTGACGGCGCTAGCCGCCGACGTGCGCGCGGGCCCGGAGACCGCGCTGCGAGAATTTGCAGGCGGCCAGGTGAAGAAGGGGGTGCGCACCATCGGCATGGGCGGGGACGGCGCGACGACAGGCAACTACGCCCTCGTCTACCAGGACCACGGCGGGGCGCTCTTCGACGAGGGGATCGTCCGGTTCCGCGACACCGGGGACTTCTTCACGTTCAGCGGAGTGGGCTTCACGACGCCGGCGTTCTGGGACGACGCGGCCTTCTACGTCATCGCGCTCGGGCAGAGCGGAGTAGGCGTCCGCGTCTGGGACGACACCTCGCCGAGCCCGGCTCGCCCGCCGTCGATCGGGGACCTCGCCGATACGTCCGTCTTCGTGAAGTTCGCCAAGCCGCTTTGCCGGACGTGGTCGGTCGGCGTCATGGGCGCGTACGAGCTGTCCCAGGCCACCCTGCGCCCCGACGACGGCTCGCCCGTCATCGACTACCGGACGTCGTATCTCCCCTCCGGCGGAGCGGGAATTCACTGGCATCCCGACGAACACTGGCAGGCCGGCGCGCGCGTCATCCTGAACCACGACACCGAGACCCGCACCCGGGCCGGCGCCTCCCGATCGGGGCTCCTGCGCTCGTACGAGTACCGCCTCGGAATGGCGTACTCGCCGTGGAAGGGGTTGGTCCTCGATCTCGGAGGCGACGCGCTCGATCGCTCGGACGCGGTGGGGGGGACCTCGACCTTCAAGGTGTACCCGACGGTGGGCGTCGAACAGGCGCTCGTGGCCAAGCACGTCTGGGCGCGCGCCGGACTCGACGAGACGACGTGGACGACGGGGATGAGCCTCGCAGTCGCGCCGCTCAAGATCGACCTCGCGTACCTCTATGACATCGCCGCCGCGCGCACGGCGGACGTGTTCGGCAAACGAAACACGAGCCTCATCGCCACGATCAACTTCAACTACGAGGCCGTCTTGACGGGGCGATTCGAGGGCCGCGACCGGCGCGTCGGCGCTGGCACACCGTGACACAGCGGAGCCGTCGATCTCGCGCTCGACGCGCGTGGTACGGGCCCTGCTTGGCCGTACCGTCAGTCCCTGACCCGCAGGCTCGAGCGAAGCGAGAGATCGGACCAGGAACACCCCCTGACCCGCAGGCTCGAGCGAAGCGAGAGATCGGACCAGGAACACCCCTAGGACGGGAGGAAGGCGCGATGCGTGAATACAAGCTCCGGCAGCTCCTGACGCGCGTGGCCCTGGGCGCGATCCCCTGGTCGGTCGCGACGGTCGGGATGGGGTGCGGCGACAGCACGGCCACGGACAACGCGGACGCCGCGAGCAGCGGCGCGTCGTCGCCGGAGGGGGCGACCGCGGATCAGTCCACGGGGCCGGACCAGTCGGCGCCGAACGACTCCGCGTCCGCGGGGGACGCGACGAGCGCGGACGCGCCGAGCGACGAAGGACGGCCCACCGACGGCACGACGGCCGATACGACCGCGGGAGACGCGAGCGGAGGCGATGCCGCGGATGGGCAGGCGACCGACGTGGCGTTGACCGATTCGCCGACCGCCAGCGACCCCTGTTCGCCGCCCTCCCCGCAACCTGGCTGTGGAGGGGCCGTCAACTACTGCGTCGTTCCCGACGCGAGCACCCAGGCGCTCGCGGACGGAGGTTCGTTCGGCGCCGCGTGCGCCCCGTTCTGTTCCCGCGGCGGGACCGGGTGCTCCCTCGTCGAAGTCGACGCCCAGCAGCTCGTGCGGTGCACCGCCCTGTGCACCGGGCGGCGCCCGGCGGGCCTCGGCGAGGGAGGCCGGCAGCCGCAGCGGACCGAGGTCGCGGCGTACCTCGAGGAGATGGCGTACCTCGAGGCCGCGTCCGTCCCGGCGTTCGCGTCGCTGCGCGACGAGCTGCGCCACCACGGCGCCCCGCGGTCCCTCGTTCGAGCGGCGGCGCGCGCCGCGCGCGACGAGGTACGCCACGCGCGTGTCATGCGCGGCCTGGCGCGCCGGCAGGACGCGGTATGCCGAGAGCCCCGCGTCGCCAAGCGGCCGATCCGTTCGCTCGCGGACATCGCCATCGACAACGCCACCGAGGGGTGCGTGCGCGAGACGTACGGAGCGCTCGTCGCGATCCATCAGTCGCGCGCCGCAGGAGACGCCGGGATGCGCGGGGCGATGACGCGCATCGCGGACGACGAGACGAAGCACGCCGCGCTCGCTTGGAAGGTCGCCGCCTGGATCGAGGGCCGGCTGTCGGCGAAAGACCGGCGCCGCGTGGCCGACGCGCGACGCAGCGCGGTCGAAGAGATCGCGAACGCGGCGGGTCACGAGCCGCCCGCGTCGGTGCGGCGCTTTGCCGGCCTCCCGAACGCCCGGCACGCGACGCAGATGGTGACCCGGATGCGCGAGCAGCTCTGGCGCTGCTGACGCGCTCGCCCTCGGACAGTCCATGAAGGAGTGGGTCGGCCCGTCGCAAGCGATCCAGGCCTCGGCGTCGGTGCACGGCGAGAGGCCGCGCGCGAGGTCCTCCGGAGACGCGCAATCGTCGCGGGCGTCAATGAAGCCGAACGCCGCGCCAGCGACGAGGGCCGCGCCCCTCGCCCGGCATCCGCGTTCGCGCCGCCGTCTCGCCGGTCGACGCGACTTCCACGGCCCGACCGTCCTGCCCCACCACCGGGAGGCGCTGTCGAATGAGGCGCTCGATGTCCCGCAGGAGGTTGCGCTCGTCCGTGGGGTCGCACAGCGAAACGGCGCTCCCTGCGGCGCCGGCGCGCCCGGTGCGACCGATGCGGTGCACGTAGCTCTCCGCGTCGTTGGGCATGTCGAAGTTGAAGACGTGCGAGACGCCGTCGACGTCGATGCCGCGGGCGGCCACGTCCGTGGCGACCAGCACGCGCGTGAGCCCACGCCGAAAGTCGTCGAGCGCGCGCTCCCGCGCGCCCTGACTCTTGTTGCCGTGGATGGCAGCGGACTCGATCCCGGACCGCTCGAGCTGCTCGGCGAGCCGGTTGGCCCCGTGCTTGGTGCGGGTGAAGACGAGCGCTCGATCGACCCCGGCCCCTCGGAGCATCCGCTCGAGCACCGCGCGCTTCTCGCCGCGCGCGACGAACACCACCGATTGGGTCACCTTCTCGGCGGTCGTCACTTCGGGCGTGACGGTGACCCGAACCGGATTCACCAACATCCCACCGGCGAGCGCCTGGATGTCCGCCGGAAGGGTCGCGGAGAAGAGGAGCGTCTGGCGCCTCTTCGGGATGGCCGCGCAGACGCGGCGCACGTCGTGGATGAAGCCCATGTCGAGCATGCGATCGGCCTCGTCGAGGACGAGGTGGGCGACGCCGTCGAGGCGCACGAAGCCCTGCTCCATCAAGTCGAGGAGTCGGCCGGGCGTCGCGATGAGGACGTCGGGGGACCGGGCGAGGGCCATCTCCTGACCCCGCTGGCCGACGCCGCCGTAGACCACCGTGTACCGCACGCCCTGGTGGCGCCCGTAGACGGAGACGCGCTCGGCGATCTGCGCGGCGAGCTCCCGCGTCGGGGTCACCACGAGCGCGCGGATGCGTCCGTGACGCTCCGACACGGCGAGCGCCTCGAGCGTCGGCAGGACGAAGGCGGCCGTCTTCCCCGTGCCGGTGGGCGCGCACGCCAGGACGTCCCGACCGGCGAGGGCGTGCGGGATCACCTCGGCCTGGACGGGCGTCGGCGTCCGGTAGCCCTCACCGAGGAGGGCCCGGACGATCGGGCCGGAGAGGCCCAATGCCTGGAAGGGCGAGGCGTCGATCATGAAACAGACTTTCTCGGGGCAGCGCCGGCGCTCGAGCGCGCAGCAAACGGCCGGGCGCCGTCCTTACCCCCGCGTACAGCCCCGCGCAAGTTCTACGAAACGAGCGGCGCGTCGTCGAACGCGGGCTTGGCGATGCCGAGGCGCTCCAGAATCCCGCTGGCGAGCATCTCGAACACCCAGCCGATGGTCGGCGCGTCGTCGCGGTCTCCCCGGCAGACCGGGACCCCCCGGGCGACCGCCTCCATGAAAGCAGAAGACCGCGCGATCGGGACGTCGAAAACCCAGGGCGCCGACGGCCCGCTGCAGAGGTCGCGCAGGACGTCCACCGACGCGCGCGTGCGAAAATCGAGCATGTTGAGCACGATTCCGGCGACCTTGGGCGGCGGATTGCCGAGGGCCTCCAGCCGCTGCAGGTGCGCCGGAAGGGCGCGCAGACCCGCCGGCTCCGCCGCGACGACGACCAGCGTGTGCGTCGCCGCCTCGCAAGCCGTCGCGCCCGGACCGTGCAGGCCGGCGGGCGTGTCGACGAGGACGACGTCGGCGTCGGCCTTGGCCTCAAGGAAGAGCTGGGCCCAGCCCGCGCGCGACGTCGCGGGCAGCGCGGACGGGTCGCCGGACGGCACGATGCGCAGGCCCGGGATCCGGGTCTTCAGCGTGGCGTCCGAGAGTCGCGCCCGACCGGCCACGACGTCGTACGCTCCACGCGCCGGGACCTTGGCCCCGAGCGCGAGCAGGACCCCGTTGAAGTCGGAGTCGACGAGCATGACGCGCCGGCGCTGACGCGCGAGCGCGATCCCCAGATTGAGCGCCACGGTGGTCTTGCCGGCTCCGCCCTTCGGGCTGGTGACGCAGATGACCGGGATGCCGCCCGCCGGCAGCGGCAACGTCGTGAGGCCGAACGGGCTCGTGTACGTGTCGACGAAGCGCGACGACTCGCGATCCTCGGGAATGCTCTTGGCCTTCGTCGCGCCCGGCACGCCCTGCGGCGCGACCGCGGGGGCCGGCGCGGCGGCGGCGCTCGGCTGCGCGACCTCTCCACGCTGGGCCGTGGTGTTGGCCTCCTCGGCGTCCCAGGGCGCGCCGGAATCCGGCAGGTTCATGAGGATCTGCGCGAGCGAGCCGAGATAGCGCTCCCCCACGTCGCTCTGCGAGCGATGGACGACGAAGCGCGTGTCTTTCGGGCTCGCGATCAAGCGGGCGATGGCATCGACACCGGAGAGGTTGCCCGCGCTCGCCGATACGACCATCCCCGACTTGAGCTCGATCCGGCCGAGCAGCTTGTCGGCCGCGTTGAAGAGCTCCACGCCCGTGAACTGGCGACCGATGCTGATGACCTGGAGGATCGACATGAGGTCGAACTCGGTCAGGCTCCCCTCCATCACCGAGACGCGCTCCGGGGCGCGGGCCTCGCTGGCCATCAGCTTGAAGAGCACCTCGCCGACCGAGCCCACCGGGCTCCGGTTGTCGGCAAAGGACTCCGTCCGGTAGACCGTGAACCGCTTGTGGCTGTCGCTGCGGAGCAGCGTCGTCACCGCGTCGAGCCCGGAGAGCGAGCCGGACCTCGCGGCGAGGATCTTGCCGCTCTTGAGGAACATCGTCCCGACGACCCGTCCGTCGTCGTCGAGGAGCTCCACACCCGTGTACTGGCGCCCGAGGCTGACTACCTGGATGACGCTCGACAGGTCGAAGTCCGCAAGCGTGCCCTCCATGACCGCGGTGCGCATCACCGGGCCTCCCTGCGGGCGGCCTCGCTCACGCCGTTGCCGTCGGGTGCGGCGATGACCCGGCCGAGCGCGTCGTCCGCGCGCGTCGCGCCGGGCACCGAAAGCCGGCCCATCTTCATCGTCAGCGATACGAGCTGGTAGACGTGCGTCCACGCCCCGCGCGTGCGCGCGTCGAATTTCTTGCCGAGGCCATAGTCGAGCGTCCACAGCAGCGCCTCGCCGACGACCTCGTATCCGGCGTCGGGCACCCGGTAGAGATCGGTGTGCCGTCGACCGAGCGCGAGGAGGATGAGACAGAGGTCGTCCTCTTCGGCGACAGTCTCCCGCCACGCCGACTCGGGCCAGTCGAGCGACTTGACGATGAAGGCGAGCATGGCGAGAAGCTTGCGCTTCTGCACCTTCATGTCGTCGGAGAAGAGGCGGCGATACTCGGGGCGGAGCTCGAACAACCTCTTGTAAAAGAGATCGGCGGCGGTATCCGCGATCGGAACCACCAGGCGCCAGCTATCCTTAATGGCCGCTTTTTCGTCGTCGGTGATCATGGACGAAGGCTCCTCCCCCACGGCGTTCCGCTCCGAGGGGCGGTGGCCGCTGACGTCGCCAAGCTCGCGACCAAGGGAGCTTACACACGCTCGCGTCCGGCGGAAACACGCCGGACGAGATCGAGCGAGTTTATCGTTCCGATCGCCGCAGCCTTCGGGTCCAGCCTGTATACACGCCTCGTCACGTGGATTCTTCGAAACAGCCAGGTGTTCGTCCCTTCGGCCCTCGCGTGGCCCTCGCCGTTTGGACCGCCGGCATCGTCGTGGTCGCCTCCCACCGCGAGGGACCGACGCGCCCGGCTCGCCGCGCGATCGTCGCCGTGGTCGACGCCGCGATGCTCGGACCCGACGCGAGCCCGACGCGTGGAGGGCTCTGCAGCGGGGCCTTCGTCGCGCGAGGATGGGTGCTGACGGCGTGGCATTGCCTTCAGATGCGCGAGCCCGCCGTCGTCGTGGACCCTCCCGACCTAGGCGCTCGCCGTCGCGTGATGCCCGTCGTACGCGTCGCCGCGCATCCCGACGCGGACCTCGCCCTCTTGGAGGTCGCCGGATCGGCGCCCGAGGTCGCGTCGGTCGACCCCGTCGGTGGGCCCGGGATCGTGCCCATCCCCGCCGCGTCGTCCGGCGGATTGCCGCCCATCGGAGGCGTCGTCGAGTTTGCCGGCCGCGGTCTCTCCTCGGAGGGTACGGTGGGGACGCTGCACGCGGCGGCAGGGCGAATCGCCGCCGTCGACGCTTCGAGCGTCACCGTGAGCGGGTTCGGGAAAGATGGGCCGTGCGTCGGTGACTCGGGAGGGCCGCTGCTCGTCCGCTCGCCCGATGGAGAGTCACGCATCGCCGGGGTGCTGAGCTTCGGATCGCCCACGTGCGACGGCCCCGACACGTACACCCGGGTCGATCGCCTCGGCGCGTGGCTGCGAGCAGCCGTGTCCCCCGACGGATCGGGGGACGCGGCGTGCGGCGCGCTCGCCTCAAGCGGCCGCTGCCTCTACGGGCGCGCCATGTGGTGCTCCGCGCGAACGCCACCGCGCCACGCAGCGGCCGCCGCCGCGTGCTGGATGCCGAGCCTCGAGAGCACCTCGGTGCCGCTGGACCTCGCGCCCTTGAGCCCGTCCACCTCTTCGCTCCCGGCGTGGGCGACGCCGCCCCCGCTCCTCGGCCGCGAGGGCCTCGACCCCACGACGGCGACGCGCGTCGGTCAGGGCCCGTACGCCTCTGCGAAGTAGTTGATGACGCCGTAGCTATAGATGCTGATGTTGAATTGGGGGACGTCGTTGGTCGACGTACAGATATCGAAGAAGCAGCTCACGGTGCCCGCCTTCTCGACCCACAGGTAGTTGTCCTCGTTGACCTCCCACGTCTGATTCCACCCGGTCGCGTTGATGGTGAAATCGGCGGGCAGCGAGGCCGGGCAGACGGTCGCGAAGTTCTCCCACATGTTGGTGGCCGTCGACGCCAGGCCGCCGAAGTTCAACCGATCTCTCAGGAGCAGACCTTGCACCGTCCTCCCCGAACAGCTGCAGCCCCCGTAGGGATACGCCGTCGACCCGACCGGCGCGGCGTACTCGATGGGAAAGGGGTTGCCATTCGTGTTGCAGCCGAGCGGAACCTCGTTCGGCTGGGTCGCGGTCGCGCACCCCATGATCTTCGAAGGATTGAAGTCGATCGGCCACCGCGCGTCGCAATACCCGGTCTTGAGCACCTTCGGAATCGGGGCCTGTTCCGAAGGCACGGGGCTCTCCAGACGCGCCACGGAGGGGGCCGCGTCCGCGGGCGAAGACGTGAGCTGGGCGCTGCCGACCCCGGAGGCCTGACGGCTCAGCGCGTCGCTCAACGCCTGAGGCATGCTCTGGCCGGGCGCGACCGAGCTCCAGAAGTCCGTGGGGTTCGCGACCTTGCTGGGCACGATCTGCGCCTGGCCCTTCGGCCTTCCCGACGCGACGACGATGACGTTGCCGGGCTGCGGCTCGTAGAACGACACCACCTCGGTGTCCTCGTTCGCGAACGCTCGGGCCAGGAGGTGCAGCTTGTCATCGGCCCCGGCGTTCTGCGCCACGAACAACCGCGCCGGCGCGAGCCCGCCGTCGGAAGCCGACGTGACGCCCGATGGGGCTGCGGCGGTCAAGTGCAGCTCGCCCGCACCCACGCCGTCGGCTGGACTCGCCTTCGGATCGGCGGCCGGGCTCGACCCCGTGCCGCACGCACCGAGAAGGATCGCAGCCAGGGCGGCGAGCGCCGGTTGGGCCGCGTCGGCGAGAAATCGATTCGCGACTCCGCCGAACAGGTGCCGCGCGAGGCGCGAGCGTTCTCGTTGCACGTTCATCGGATGCCTCCATGGCGCCCGCGTTGGCCGGCGCGCGACCACGGAAGTCGACGTGCGCAACCAGACCCCGCGGGCGCCGTCGAGATAGCTCGCGCGCCCGCGGTACAGCCATAGTCATTTTGTCCCATCGATGACGGCGACTCGCGCGTTCGCGCTCACTGCCGCATCGGACCTCCGCAGGCGCCGCTCACGCTGGAGCTCGCGTTGACGGTGACGTTCAGGCTCGCCGCCGCCGTCGCGTCGGACGACACCGCGGCCGCGGAGCACGAGATGGCCTTGCCACCGAGCGTCGTGACGTGATCGGCGACCACTTTGCCCGTCGCTTCCGCCTCGTTGGCCGCGTCGAGCGCGAGGGTGCCCTTGTCCTGCACGAACGCCACGAGCGCCGGAACGTTCTTCCCTACGGTCTGCACGACGGCGTTGACTTGCGACGACACGTTGCCGCCGCAGTCCAGGCTCACGGTGGCCGGGGTACACGTCGACGTGGACTCGACCAGGCTCTTGCAGCTCGACTGGCAGCTCTGACTGACGTTGCACGTCGGCGGCGTCACGGTCGTCTCGCACTTGGGGGCTCGGTACGCGACGCTGCAGCCGCCGCGGCAGTCGACGTTCGCCCCGCACGCGACCTGGGCGTCGGAGTCGACCGTACAGTCCCCGTCGCAGGTGCCCGTGCAGCGCCCCCCGCAGTGCGTCCCGTTGCACGGCGTCGAGTCGCACGTCCCGGTGCAGCGGGTCCGGCACGATCCGTCGCAGTGCGCTTGCGTCTGGACCGTACCTTCGCAGACCGCGTTGGCCATGCAGCTGCCGTCGCACTCGCCGGTGAGCTGCGCCGGAGAGCACAGCGTCGTGATGTCGCCCGGCTGGCACGTCTGCTGAGAAGTGCACGACGACTCGCACTTGACCTGGGCGGTCTCGTCGACGGTGCAGTGAGCGGGCGAGACGTCCAGGGAGCACTGCGCTTGCGCGGCGGAGAGCACGGACGAGATCTTGGCCGCCGCCTGGTTGCAGGCCTCGGTCACCTCGGCGTCGGGCGCGGCGCCCTTCGACGGGGCCTTCGCCGACCAGGTGTCCGGGACGCCGAGGTCCCCGTCGATGCCGACGCAAGCCTGCAAGACGGCCTTCTCGCCGTCGTCGATGATGGCCACGAGGTTGGCGCTCGCCTGCACGAAGGCCTTGGTGTCCCCGTCGATACTCAAGCTGTCGACGGCCGACGGACCGCTCTTGAACTCGTCGCAGCCCGAGGTGAGCCCCTCCACGTTGCCGATGGCCTTGTCCGCGGCGCTGCAGCCCGCGGCTGCCGCCACGGCGCCGTATGCGCACAACGCGATAAGACAATTCGAACTCCACGCTTGACGAGTCCTCATGGCGAGTCTCCTTTTTTCGTGGTTCAAGCTGCGACCCACCGTCGCCGAATAGGCATGCGCCGTACCGTGAATCGACGGCGCCCGAAACATTTTGGGTTTTCGACGCCCGACGATCGGCCGAGTTCGCGTGCAAGGTCGCCCCAGGTGGTGCAGGACGACGCACTACGCAGGGGTGCGCCGGGCCTCAAAACGCGCCCGCGGCGACGACGCCGTAAGCGCCCGACGCGAGGCGCGCGGGAGCAAGCCGCAGCTTCGGCGCGTCGAGCGCGCGGGCGGTCCGCACCGTCGTCGTTTCGTGCGCGGTCGTGAGCAAGCCACCGACGATCGTCAGCGCGCCGACGCCCTGCAGCACGCCGTCGACGGCGAGAAGGACCCTATCGGTGTTCTCCCCGTTGCACTGGGCCGCCGGGGAGCAACCCGGCCGCTGCGCGAAGTCGATCCAGGGCCCGGCGATCGGGACGAAGAGCGTGTGGTCGGCTTCGAGGCCGCTCGTGGCCCCGACGACGACGACGGGCAAGTACGACACGCCGAAGATCACGACGCCGCTGCCCACCATCGCCATGCTGGGCCCCGTCGCTTCGGAGGTCGTCTTCTCGGTGACCACCGGCGCCACCGGCGGGGCGAGCTGCCCTTGCGCGGTTGCGCAGAGCGTCGTCACGGCCATCGCGGCAAGGATGGGCAGAGTCACTGTGCGAAGGGTCATGGGGACCTCCCGCATGTCGACGGCTGCACGACACGGGCCAGTCGACCCGGCTCGGCCTTTCATGGAGACGCGTGGAGTCGCGTATCGTATATTGAGAAGCTGGCCCTCGAGTCGAGGGGGCGCTGCCATGGCATCGCAGCTCGAAGCGACCGCACCCACCTTGCCCTCGATGATCGGGGGGCGCTTCCGCGTGGAGGCTCTTCTCGGCCGCGGCGGAATGGCCTCCGTCTACAGGGTCAC
>DATGJA010000337.1:0-2418 GCA_035295445.1 Polyangiaceae bacterium
TGGATGAACCACGCGCCCCACGTCGACGGGGGCGTCGCGGATCGACCGGGGCTCGCGGGCGTTCCCTTCGGAGAGCGCGTCTTCTACCACCACCTCGCGTCGCGATCGCCATGGCGGAGCCTTCGTTCGATGCAAGTGCCCCCGCGTGCCGACATGGTGGCCCTTTCGCTGACGGACTTGCCGCGCGTCGGCCCGTTCCGCCTCGAAGCGGGCGCGCGGGCGTACGAGCGTGCGCGCCAGGCGACCGCGGCGGCGCTGCGGCGACGCGTCGAGCCGGTCGTTCGCGTGTGAACGAACGGACCGGGGCGAACCTCACGGGAGCACGTAGACCGCGCCCGACCCCGGCGACGACGTGTCCGTGTCGTCGCCGTCGATGCCGACAGCGTCGCTCGAATCGCCGGGGTTGCCGACGGCGATGGTGGGGCCGGACACCGCCACGGCAAATCCGTAGCTTCCCGGAGGGGCGTGCGGCAGGACGGAGTCGGACTGCCATGACCACGCCGTACCGCCCCGGGTAAACAGGGCCGCTTGCCCCGAGACAAGCTCGTTCAGGTCCGTCGACACGCAGGGGCATGCCCGCGGCGCGCCGACGACGAGGCGGTCGCCGTCGAGTGCGATGGCGTTGGCGAACCCACCCCCCGTGGCCGCCGGCTCGAGCTGTGCGTCGAGGGCGGTCAAGCGTGCCTGGCCGGACCACGCGGTCCCGCTCCGAGTGAACACGTACGTCGCGCCGCCCCAACCGTTGGGGCTCCCGTCGACCGGGTAAGCCTCCTCGGGCGCCGTCACCGCCAGCGTTCCGTTGGAGAGGGCCAACGACGTGCCGAACTTGTCGTCGAACGAGGGCGGGCCCCGGTCGCCGACAGGGCCCAGGTTCGCGGAGAGCAACGCTTCCTGCGTCCACGTGGTCCCGCTGCGCGAGAACACCTCGACGATCCCACCCTGAGTTCGGGACGAGCCGTCGGCGGGGCTGAGCTGATAGGGGACGCCAGCGGCGAGCAAGTCCCCCTGGAGCGCCAGGCTGGCGCCCAGACCATACGCGTTCGGTGCCAGGTACGCCTGCTGGGTCCACACGCCCGAGGTGCGCGTGAGGATGTACACCGAGCCGACCTCGTTCGCCGCGTCGGGGGCCGTCGGAAGATCCTGCGGGCACGAGAAGGCCAGCGTGTCCCCGGAGACGGCCACAGCGAATCCGCACCACTGGTTCGGGGCCGTGTGCGCCGGCTTGAGGTATGCCTGCTGCGACCACGTCGTGCCCGATCGCGTGAACACATAGACGGCGCCATCGCCGCTCACGGACGTATCGTTCTGGTTGCCGTTGACCCCCGTCGAGGCGCTGGCCTCCTCCCGCGCGCCGACGACGAGCGTCTCGCCGTCGAGAGCGACGCTCCAGCCGAAGTTCATCGGGCTGCCGCCGTTCGAGGGCTTGATGTACGCCTGCTGCGACCAGGTGGACCCGGATCGCGTGAAGACGTAGACGGCGCCCGCGGAAGGCACCGAGTCGTCGCTTTGATCGCCGTTGATGCCGCTCGCGTTGCTCGACTCTTGAGGGGCGCCCACGACGAGCGTGTCCCCCTGAAGCGCGAGTGCGTCGCTAAAGTCGAACGAGCTACTGTAATTCGACGTGGGCCCAGGCTTCGTGTTCGACGGCTTGATGTAAACGAGACCGTCGGGGCGCACGAGGACGGACGACGCCTCGCGGGTGCCTTCGGGCGCCGCGTCGTCCGCGGCGGATCCGCCAGCGGCAGCGTCGGTAGGACCGACAAGAATCGCCTGATCGGGCGCGGCGCTCTCTGTCGTTCGAACCTCGGCGGAGCTCTCGTCCACGTCGGGCGACTCGTCGCTGACCGTCCTGTCAGATGTCGCGTCCGTGGTCGTGACGCTCGGTACGGCGACGTCCTCGCCCGAGTCGGGAGGCTCGTCCGTCGTGCGACCCCGGCAAGCGGCACCCCACAGCATTCCGACGGCGGCCATCGCGAGAGGTCCCCAGAACCGGTGCGACTCCATGAGCCCCTTCCGTGTGAGGTCGAGCGCTGCGGACGAGGAAGCTTAGGACGGCGTGGCCGCCGGGCGAGCCTTATCTCCTCGGAGGGAGCCTCGAAGGTGTCCTAGGACGGGCGCTCGGCTGACCGGGACAAGTGCTGGAGTACCGGAAGCGCGAGAGGACGTGAGAGGGCATGATCCGTCGCCGCGGCCCGGGATGTGCTTAGCGAGCGGGTAGACCTTGGGGCCGAGGGGCGCGCACCTCGGCTTTCCTCGGGGTTGCGGATTTGGGTTCGCCATCGGGACCGAGGAAGGTGCGGCGAGCGTTCCTCTATCGCCCCACGATTGCCCGCGTAACAAAAGATCCACGGCCCGTACGGCGTGGGTGCGGGATACCCGGGGAAAAACGAAGGGGAAAGTGCAGGGGTCGCGGCGGGT
>DATGJA010000338.1:0-5359 GCA_035295445.1 Polyangiaceae bacterium
AGCCCTTCGCGCGGAGCTTGAACAAGCAAGCGAGGGCGACCCCCGTGTGCGGACACGTGTAGAGGCCCGTACGGTCGGCGCGGGCGCTCGCGTCGGCGAGCTCCTCTTCGCTGGCCTGTTCGACCACGCCGTGCATCGCCCGCAACGCCGCCATCGCTCTGGGCGCGCTCACCGGGTTTCCGATCTGGATGGCCGTCGCGAGCGTCTCGCCCGCGGCGATGGGCTCGACCACGTCCTTTCCCGCGACGAAGGCGCGGTACATGGGGTTCGCGCGCTCGGCCTGCGCCACGCAAAGGCGCGGCACCCGCGCGACGAGGCCGAGGTCGAGCATCATCTTGAAGCCGGCGTAGAGTGCCGCGGCGTTGCCCAGGTTGCCGCTCGGCAGGACGATCCAGTCCGGCGCCTCCCAGTCGAACTGCTGGACGATCTCGAGAGATACGGTCTTCTGACCTTCGATCCGCAGCGGGTTCATCGAGTTGGCGAGGTAGACGAGGCCGCGCCGGGCGAGCTCCTGCACGACCGCCATGCAGCCGTCGAAGTCGGTCTCCAACGCGAAGACGCGGGCGCCGTGGGCCAGGGGCTGCACGAGCTGCGCCGTCGAGACGCGCCCGCGGGGCAAGAGGACCGCGACGGGGAGGCCGGCGGCCGCGCCGTACGCCGCGAGCGACGCGCTGGTGTCGCCCGTGCTCGCGCAGCACAGGGCACGCGTCTTGAGGCTGCCTTGCGCGATGGCTTGTTTCACGACGCTGACGAGGACCGTCATGCCGAGGTCCTTGAAGCTGCCCGTGTGCGAGTTGCCGCAAAGCTTGACCCAGAGGTCGGGCACGTTCATCTCCCGGCCCAGCCGATCCGCCCAGAACATGTTCGTGCCGCCCTCGCCCGTCGACACGATGCAGTCGTCCGGCACCTGAGGCGCCACCCACTCGCGCTTGCCCCAGACGCCCGAGCCGTAGGGCCACTGCGTGCGCATCCAGCGATCGTCGAAGAGCTTCATCCACGCGGCGGCGCCGCGGTCGCGCAGGGCCTCCATATCGTGCGACACCTCGAGCAGGCCGTCGCACTTGGGGCAGCGGTAGATGGGCAGAGTCAGCGGGTACTCGGCGTCGCAGCCCGCGAAGCAGCGAAAGACGGATCGATAGGCGGCCATGATGGTGCTCGAGGTTAGTCCGCACGCTCGAGCGAAGCGAGAGAGCGGACTAGGGACATCCCTTTAGTGCGACGATCGCAGACTCACCACGTTAGCTTCCGCAGGATAGAACGGAGAAGCTCCCTCCGAACTGCACGACCATGGGGCGGCACCGCCATCCGGGGACCGTGCAGTCGGCGTCCGAAAAACAGACGTCGGTGCACTGGTGGATCGCCATGTTGCAGAAGGAGTTCTGGCAATCGCTCACGGCCTGACACGCGGCCCCCTCCGCGCCGGGCCCCTGGACGGAGCCGCACGCCGCAACGAGCCCGCCGCTCATGGGCGTCGCGCCGGAGTAGCCGCAGTCCTGGTGCGCTGGAGCACAGTCCTGGGGATTGCCGCAGGGAGCCCGGCAGACCAGGCTCAAGGCGTCGCAGAAGCCGCTCTGGCAGTCGGTGAGCGCTCGGCACGCGACGCCGTCGGCCCCGAGGCCGGCCGGCGCGGCGCAATGTGCCGCAAAGTGCATGTCGAAGCCGACGCCCGGGAAGGCGCTGAACCGGCACGTCGTGCCCGGCGCGCACTGGGAGCCCGCGCGCGCCATCGAGCAGCAAGTGTCGGCGCAGACGTTGGAGGAGCACAACCCGGAGCGACAATCCGAATCGGCGTTGCAGGCTTGGCCGCCGATGCGGTTGCCGAGCGTGAGCGAGCGCGACAGCCACTGCGGCGGCATGCAGTAGTTGCCGCCCGCCGAGGTCGCGAAGCAGACCGAGGACGGATCGCAGTCGCTCGAGGTGCAGCAAGGCCGGGTGCAAAACGAGGCCTTGCCGGCCGCTGCGTAGACGTCCCCGCCCACGGTCAGCTGATCGCCGCAAATCCGGCCGTCGCACTCCGTGTCGCCGCTGCACTTGCACCCGATGCCCCCGCACGCGCCGCCCGCATCCGCCCCGCCGTCCGATCGCGCGTCGATCTCCGGCGCAGGCTCGTCGGCGCCGGAGTCGTTCGCGTCGAGCGGTGCCGCGACGTCGACGGTCGCGTCGGGCTGCCCTCCGTCATCCGCCGGCTGGCAGGCGAGGGTGTCCGGGTTGCACGTCGTCCCCGCCGGGCACGTCGCGCCGGTGCAGGCTTGCGATCGGGGGATGCACATGCCCGTCGCCGGGACGCACGTCGAATCGCTCGGGCAGGTGTCGGCCCCCACATGGCACGTGAACGACGGGACCGTGTCCGGCACGGCCAGCTCACACCCGCCGCCGGGGAGCACGGCCAAGAGGGCCGCGACCACGAGCAGCGCGGTCTTGCGAGACCCCGATGCAAGCGGCACTAGAAGGATCCTCGCAGCGAGAGGACCCCGGTCCCCGGGCCTGCGGCCCCGCCGAGCCGGGGGGTGTGCGACGTCTGCGGAGGGACCGCCGCGCGCGGTCGGCCGAAATAGAGGTACGCCGTGAGGGCCGCTCCGACGATGGCCGTCGCGAATCCGACGTCGGCGAGGACCGCTTCGCGATGCGCCGAGTCGGCGCGCGACGCGAGATCCGCGTACGAGCCGTCGCGGCCGGTGACGAAGTCGCCGCCCGGTTGGTCCACCTTCGCCTTCACGCCCAAAGTCACGCCGAACAGAAACGCGCCCGCCGTGACCCCGGCCGCGACGAGGGTCGCCGTGTCGGTGCGCCCGCCGGTCAGCCAGGACGTCGACGCCCCCGCGTCCGCATGGGTCGTGATGCCCGGCGGCCCCGGCGCGGGGCGCGGGGCGTCCGCCTCCGGGGCGGCGGATCCGTGCGCCGTCGCGACCGCCGGCGCCGTGGCGGCGGGTCCAGGCGGAGGAGCCGCGCGTGTCTCGGGGGTGGTCGCCTCGGCGTGCTTCGGCTCCGGCTCGGGTTTCGCGCTCTCCAGGCGATGGACGTAGCCCTCCGCCCGCTCCCGCTCTTTGTCGGTGAGATCCATCGTCAGGTAGAGCCGAAACCATCGAAGCGCGTCATCGGTGTGCGAAAGCTTGTCGTGCACGACGCCGAGGTTGAAGACGAGGTCCTTGGCCGTGGGGTCGAGCGCGTGCGCCGCCTCGAGCTCCGTGAGAGCCTCCTTGTATTCACCCAGACCGAAGTGCGCGCGCGCGCTGTCGAAATGCCTTCGCGCGGCCATCCCGCTCGCCGTGTTCGTCTCCTGCGCGGGCGATGGGGGTGCCCAGGCGCCGCCGGCCGTCACCACGGCCAACAAGAGGAACCGGAGCCGCCTCCCGGGGGCCATGATCTCGCCGAGCATACCGCGCTCGCCGGGCAGGGAAGGCGAGGAAGGCGAGGCCCTGCTCGAGACGCAGGCCCGCGCATGCTAAGCGTACGCGCATGCCCGGCGTGCCCGAGCTCTGCCGAGACGCGCGTGGCGCAGCGCGCAAGATTGCGCGGCGCTCGCGGGCCGACAAGGACACCGTGCTCTACGCGATCGCGGCGGGGCTGCGTGCGCGCACGGCGGAGGTCCTCCGGGCCAACGTGGGGGACGTCGAGGACGCGCGCGCCAAGGGCACCGGCGGGGCGATGCTCGATCGGCTCTCGCTGGACGCGCGTCGTGTGGCGCAAATGGCCGACGCCGTTGAGGGAATCGCCGCCCTGGAGGATCCCATCGGCCGCGTTCTCTACGAGAGCGTGCGGCCCAACGGGATGCGGGTCCGACGGGTGGGCGTACCGATCGGCGTCGTGGCCATGGTCTACGAAGCGCGGCCGAACGTGACCGCGGACGCGAGCGCCCTGTGCATCAAGGCGGGTAACGCGGTCGTCCTCCGCGGCGGCTCCGAGGCGTCGCGTTCCAACGCGGCCATCCTCGCCGTCATCGGGGATGCGCTCGCGGCGTCGGACTTCCCGCGGGCCGCCGCCCAGATGCTCCCGCCGGGCGATCGGGACGCGATCCGCGAGCTCGTCCAGCAGGCCGAGACGGTGGACCTCGTCATCCCGCGGGGCGTCGAGGCGCTCGTCCGGTTCGTGCGCGAGCACGCTCGCGTGCCGGTCATGGCGCACGCGACGGGCGTTTGCCACATGTTCGTCGACGGAGGGGCCGACGTGGCGATGGCGACGGCCCTTGCCGTGAACGGCAAGCTGAGCCGCCCGGCCGTGTGCAACGCGCTCGAATGCCTCCTTGTCGACGCGTCCGACGCAGCGCGGCTTCTCCCGCCGATCGCGCGCGCCCTGGTCGAGGGCGGGTGTGAGCTCCGCGGTTGCCAGCGGACGCGGGCGATCGTGCCCGCGATCAAGGCGGCGACCGACGCCGACTGGGGGCACGAGTATTCGGACCGCATTCTGGCGGTGCGCGTCGTCGACGGGATCGCCGGCGCGATCGAGCACGTCGCCCGCTACGGCTCCGGCCATACGGAGGCCATCTGCACGCGGGACGCCTCCCACGCCGACCGGTGGAGGCGCGAGATCGATGCCGCTTGCGTGGTCGTGAACGCGAGCACCCGCCTCCACGACGGGGGCGAGCTCGGGCTCGGCGCCGAGATCGGCACGGCGACGGGAAAGCTTCATTGGCGCGGGTCGATGGGGCTCGAGGGCCTGACCACGTTCCAGTGGGTCCTCGACGGCGAGGGGCAAGTCCGCACGTAGACCATGGCGCCGCGAGGCGAATGCGTTAGGCTTGCGGCCGAGGAGAGGAACGACGATTGACGACCGGACGCCGGGGCGACAAGGGCAACGCGACTGAACACGGGCGTCCGCGACTCAAGAGCTCGCACGAGAGGGGAAAGGCCCCGCGCTCGGGACGGACTCGACGCGCAGCGCCGCCCGCGGGCGATGGCGCCCGGGTTCACGGCCCGAAGACGCCGCGCCCCGCGTTGCGCAAGGGCCGGAGTCCGGAGGCGGCGGCCGAGGGCACGGCGGGAGCATGGAGCGTCGCAAGCGCCTCGGCGCGCGACGTCGCGACGGCCGTGGCCGTGGCGGCCCTCGACAAGAAGGCCGTCGGCCTCGAGATCTTGGATGTCGCGGGCAAAGTGGACTACGCGGACTTTCTCGTCATCATGACCGGCCGGAGCGATCGCCACGCGCAGGCGCTCGCGCAGGGTATCGAGGAAGCCCTCAAGAAGAAGGGGATCCGCCCGGTGGCCGTCGAGGGACTGCCCCACGCGACGTGGGTGCTCATGGACTTCGGCGACGTGGTCGTCCACGTCTTCCAGAGCGACGCGCGGCAGCTTTACGACATCGAGGGCCTCTGGCTGGATGCAGGCCGCCTCTCGCTGCCGAACCCCGCCCCCGCCGTGGAGTA
>DATGJA010000339.1:0-4140 GCA_035295445.1 Polyangiaceae bacterium
AGTCCGCACGCTCGAGCGAAGCGAGAGATCGGACGACACACCCGACCCGATCCGCACGCTCGAGCGAAGCGAGAGATCGGAGCGGTACTAGGGACGCCTCGTCGCAGGCAAGCATGGACCGCCCGCCGGCACTCCCGAAGAAAGCCACCCCACCAAGCCATATCCTTTCAATTTCTACCATCGACGAACATGGCGCCGCAAACGCGCTTAAGCCGTGTGGGGTGCGCCGTCGCGCCAGCAGTCGCGCACGGCGGCATACAACGAAACACGACGTGCGAAGACGTCGACGAGGCGGGCATGTTCTCTTGGATTCGGCGCGTGGACGACGAGCTCTCCCTGCCAAGCTCGAGCGGCGCGCGGGTCCGAGACCAAGCCCGCGCCGAGGCCGGCCAGCACGGCGGCGCCAGCCAGCGTTCCGCCTCCGGCGCGGGCGTAGGTGAGCGGGACGCCCAGCGCATCCGACAGCGATTGCCGCAGCAGCGCGCTCCGTCCCGCGCCGTTCGCGGCGACGACCCGCTCGAGGCGCAGGCCGCTCTCTTCGGCGACCACCATGCAGTGGCGAAATCCGAGGGCGATTCCTTCGAGCAGCGCCAGGTACAGATGTCCGCGCGTGTGCGTCAGGTCCATTCCGAAGAAGACGGCCCGGGCCGACTCGTCCCACAGGGGCGTTCGCTCCCCTTGCAGATAGGGCAAGACGATGGGCCTCGGCGCCGCGGAGACCGCGGCGGCTTCCTCGTCCAGGGCCTCCCACGACTGTCCGGGGGCGAACGCGTCCCGAAACCACCGAAGCGCAGCGCCACACAGTGTTCCCCCGAGCGAAAGCCAGTGTTCGCAGCCGACGTGGTGGCTGTTGATGAGCCGCGTGTCGAAGGATGCACGCGGCCCGGCGACCGGCATGAGGAGGTTGCCGGCGGTGCCGAGCATGAGACACGCCTCGCCGGGGTCCACCACGCCTGCGCCGAGGGCGCTCGCGGCGAAGTCGCCGCCCCCGGTGACGACGGGCGTACCCTCGCGCAGGCCCGTGGCGGTCGCCGCCGCGCGGGTGACGCGACCGATGACCTCGTGCGACGGTGCGATGCGCGGCAGCAGGCGGAAGTCCACCCCCGCGGCGCGAGCGCCCTCGCGCGACCACCCGAGCGTGCGCGCGTCGAAGAGCGGGGCGCACAGCATGGCGGTTGAGGGGTCGCACGCAGCCTCCCCGGTCAGCCGAAACGCCAAGAAGGCGTGCGACTGGAGGACCGCCGCCGCGCGCTCGAGCGACCTCGGCTCGTGCGCGCGCAGCCAGGCGAGCTTGGGCCCGAGGTAGTACGCGTGCATCCGGTTGCCGCCGATCGCCTCGGCGCGGCCGGGTCCCAGGGACGTACCCAGGGCGCGGGCCTCTGCTGCGGCGCGAACGTCCAACCAGACGATGGCCGGGCGAACGATCCGGCCGTCCGCGTCGACGAGCACGGCGGTCGGAGCTTGTCCGGTGACCGCGATCGCCTCGACCTGCGACAGCGCGGCCCGCTGCCCGATCCGGCCGAGTATCCGGCGTGCCGCCTCCCACCACCCCTCCGCGTCCGCCTCGACCTGCCCATCACCCTGCGCGCGCGGCTCGCAGTCCTCACCCGCCTCGGCGACGGCCCGGCCCGCCAAATCCAGCACGGCGGCGCGGACGCCGGTCGTACCCACGTCGATGGCGAGGAGCCAACTCTTCGCCCTCCCCTGTCCTTCGGGCATTGATCGAGTATACGACGGTAGCCGTGGACGAAGCGCCGTCGCCCCTGCAATCCGCGCAGCTTCAGGTCGTCCTCCCCGGATCGCGCGCGAGCTTTCGGCGCCGCGTGATCGACGCCATGCGCGAGGTCGTGCCCGGCAGCGGCGCGTTCTGTTTCTTCGGTCGAGAAGACGCTCGCGCGTACTCGGAGGGGACTCGCCTCGTGGGCGCCGAGGCGCGACCCATGACCGCCGCCGCGGGGGTCACCCTGTCCTTCGCGTTCGGCTTCGACCCGAAGAGCGTCGTCGCCACGCCGCGCCGGGCCTACACGTCGGACGAGCTCTGGCCGGAGTCCGAGCGCGCGCTCTTGCCGTACTTTCGCGACCTTTCCGCGCCCGAGGGTTTCAGTCGCGCCGTCCTGCTCTTCCTGCACGAAGGGGGGGTGCTCCTCGGGCTCGCGGGCCTCGAGCGGCGCGCGGACGAGCCGGCGTTCGCAGCCGCCGACTCGGCCGTGCTCGAGCGGCTGGCGCCTTTCTGCGTCGCCGGAGCTCGAGCGCAGCTCCAGTACGACGAGCTCTCGCGCGAGGCCGCGGCGCTACGTGCCCTCGGGCGCACGTCGGGCGCGCTCTTCGTGGTCGATCGGGATCGCGGACGCGTCGTCTGGGCCGCCGACCGCGAGAACGGTATCGAGTGGACCGAGGACGTGAGCCCGGTCGAAGACCTGCTGGTGGAGGCGGCGGGTCGCGCCCTCGCGGCCAAAGAGCGTGGCGATCCTCTCCCTACGCCGCCGACCCTTCCGGGCGGGACCCTCGTGTCGGTCGCGAGCATCGACGGAGACCCGGTGTTCGGGGGGGCCCGATGCGCCGTGCTCTGCGTGCGCGCCCTTCGCGCACCGCCGCTCCTCGAGGGATTGAGCCGGCGAGAGCGCGAGATCGCACGACTGCTCGTCACCGGGTACAGCGGCGTCAACGTCGCGGCCCTCTCCGGACTGAGCGAGAACACCGTGCGCACCTACGTCCGTCGCCTCTATCAGAAGCTCGGCGTGAACAATCGGGCCGATTTGGTACGCAAGCTCGTATCGCCGGAGCCCGCGGCACCGTCGTCCGCCAAGGCGCCCCTGGCGCCTCCGCCCGACTCCTCGCTCGTCGCCGGGGACGATACGCTCGATTGATCCGGAGTCACGTTTTCAGCCCACCGGCAGTACCACGACGAATCGCGAGCCACCCACGTACGAGGGGTCGACGGCGATCTCGCCGCCCGCCGATTCCACCAGGCCGCGGCACACCGCGAGGCCGAGGCCCGTCCCCTCGCCGACCGCCTTGGTCGTCACGAACGGCTCGAAGAGGCGATCGCGAACGGCGGGGTCGATGCCCGGTCCGTCGTCCTCGACCTCGATGCGGACGGTGTCCGGCGTCTGCGCGCGCGCTCGGATCGTGATGCGCCCCGTCTGGCGACCGGACGACTCGATCGCCGCGGCGGCGTTGAGGACGAGGTTGAGAAGAACTTGAGTCAGCCTCGCGGCCGAGAGGACGACGAGCGGCGCTGCGTCGATCTCGGTCTCGACGCGTACCGACCGGAAGAAGCGCTGAGGGCGGACGAGCGAAACGACGTCGCCGGCGACCGCGGCTACGTCCGCGGGGTCGGCGCGGCCCACCGTCTCGGCCGCGCGCTCCTCGGGGCGCGCGAAGTCGAGCAGGTCGCGCACCACGGTGTGGATCCGCTCGGTCTCCTTGCGCATGCGGCGTAGGAAGTCGCCAAGCTCCGTCGCGGGGACGTCGCCCTCGAGCAAGAGCTCCTGCATCCCGATGAGCGCCGCGATGGGGTTTCCGATCTCGTGCGCAACCCCCGCGGCCAAACGGCCGACGCTCGCCATGCGCTCGCTGCGGACGAGCTGCGCCTGCGCTTGCGTCAGGCGTTTGGTCGCGTCCGTCAGCTCGTCCACCTTCAGGATGAGCGCGGCCTCCTCCGACATGAGCTTCCCGGCCATCGCCTGGACGCTCGCGCCGAGCTCGACGAGCTCTCGCGCGCCGCTTCGAGGGAAGCGCAGGGTGCGAGCTCCACTCGCGATGCGATCGGTGGCTTCGACGAGCTGCTCGACCGGCCGCACGATGAGTCGCGTGAGCGAGAAATACGCAAAGACGAGGAGCGCGAGCGCGAAGACCGACATGTAGAGGGCCACGAGGCGCAGGAGCGATGCGCCGAGGTCCGGGTCCGCGTCCGCTCGCAGGTGCAGTACCACGTCGACCCGCCGGCCCGGCCAGACCCCCTCGAACCGCCGCCCTGAACCGCGCGCCGCACGCAACGATTCGCTCGCCCCGTGGCGCGGCGCGGCGATCGCGTCCGTCTCCGCGGGGTCACCGGCGCACGCGAGGCGTGCCCCGCCGGGTGTGAAGACGCAAACCGCCGACACCGCCTCGCTCTGCGTCGCATTGGAGAGCGCACGT
>DATGJA010000340.1:0-13057 GCA_035295445.1 Polyangiaceae bacterium
CGAACCTCGAGTCGCTCGACGACCTCAACACGAACCTCGCCGAGCAGGGGGCGAAGCTATCGTCAGTGCCGCACGTCTTTCAGTGGAACAAGAGGGACCTCCCCGACGTCACGCCCCTCGACGAGCTCGACCGCCGCGTCAACCTCTTCGGCGCGCCGTCGATGGCGACGATCGCCACCACCGGTCAGGGGGTGTTCGCCGTCCTCGAGAAGATCACCCACCTCGTCGTGGACGCCTATCGCGCGGAGATCCCAGCCTCGGGAAAGCGCGACGGGGTGCCGCTCTTCCTCGACGCGGAGGAGGTCGGACTCGCCGACGCCATTCGAGACCTGGCCGACTCGCGTCCAGCCCAGCCGCCGTCGAGCGACCGGCGAGTGCCGGTGGCCGCGCCCGTCGAGGTCGTGAGGACCGGCGGGGTCGCCCTGGCCACCGCGACCGCGCAGGCAGCTTCGCCGGAGCCGCTCCCCTCGGCCGCCGTCGCCCAAGTGGCGGGCACCGGCGCCGGGTTCTCGCTCGTCGACCTCTGGCCGTCGGCCGATCGCGACGGCGTGCGCAAGGCCGAGCAAGCCCTCGCCGCAAGGGACCCGGCAGGCGCGGTCGCCGCGTGCGAGGATCTGCTGTCGCGGGTGCTCGCCGCCGGCTCGATGCTCCTCGGCGGCCAGTCGGGACCGCGCGACCCGGCCCTGGTCGTGACCCTGCTCGGTATCGACGGGGTGCGTTACCTCGCGTTTCGCGGAATCGCACGGCTGTCCCGAGCGCGCCGCACCCCGACGATGCGCGAGGCGCTCGAATGCTACATGTTCGCCATTGACGCGCGCCGCTTGCTCGACCGAGCCGCCAAGCCCTGAGCGAGGCTGCCGGGCGTGCCCGGCTGGCCTTGCTGCGACCGCGCGCTCGTCGCAGAGTATAGCGTGACCTTGGGTTCGCTCGACGAGAGCCTGCTTATTCTCTCCGACGTTCATCTCGGCAACGATCTCAACGACCTCACGGCCGGGCACGTGCGCCGCTCCGCTCGCGTCGACCGAGACCTCGTCGATCTGCTCGCCCACTATCGCCGCACGCCGTGCGCGGGCAAACGCTGGCGCCTGGTCATCGCCGGCGACTTCATTGACTTCATCGGGATGGCCATCCTCCCCAAGGGGGACGAGCTCGCGACGGAGCCGAGCGACGAGGAGCGCGCCCACGGGCTGGGCAACGCGTCCGATCACGCGCGCTTGAAGCTGCGCGCCGTCGTGGAGAGGCACCGCGCCGTGTTCGAGGCCGTGGCGCAGTTCCTCGGCGCCGGCAACGCCGTGACCATCGTGCACGGCAACCACGATGTCGAGTTCCACTGGGACGCAGTGAAGCACGAGCTGAAGACGGCCCTCGCGCAGCTCGCGTCGCCGGGCGCCAAGGCGGAGGACCTGGCGTCACGCATCGACTTCGCGCCCTGGTTTTATTACGTGGGCGGCGTCGCCTACGTCGAGCACGGCCACCAGTACGACACGCTCTGCTCGACCGACCACGTGATGGCGCCGGTCTCCCCGCTCGATCCCCGCCGCATCGCGCGGAGCTTCTCCGACGTGTTCCTGCGCTGGGTGGTGCGGCCGACCAAGGGCGTGCCCGAGTACGGACATCACGGGATGGGCCTCGCCGACTACGTCCTGCTCGCGACCCGCCTGGGCGCGGGCGGGCTGGTGCGGCTCGCGGCGCGCTTCTCCTCTGCCGTGGTCGAGCTGTTTCGGCTGCGGCGCGGGCACCTCTCGGAGGCCGCGAAGGCGTTGCGCGAGGAGCACGAGCGGCGGATGAACGCGCTGGCCGAGGCCACCCGCATCGGGATCGAGCGGCTGCGCGCGCTGGCGGCCCTCCAGGTCCCTCCCGTCACGCGGTCGGCGCAAAAGATCCTCGCGAGCGTCCTCTTGGATCGCCTCGCCGTGGCGCTCTCCGCGTCGGCCGCGATCGTCGCGCTCGCCCCGCTGTCGACGCACCACGTGTGGCCTTGGCCCGTCATGGTCGCGATCGCCGTGGGCTGGTTCTTCGCGCATCGGCATCTGATGAGGCGTCGCCGCGCCTGGTTCGGCGAACGCCTGGACAACGACGAGATCCTCGTGGAGCGCGCACATCACCTCGCGCGCCTCTTCCCGGCGGCGTTCGTCGTGATGGGCCACACCCACGTGCCGGAGATGCTGCCGATCGCGCAAGGGACCGCGACCTACGTGAACGTCGGCTCCTGGCACGAGGGCGAGGACGATCGCGTCGGGGCTTACCGCGCCGCACGCACGCACCTCGTCATCCACCCCGCGGAGCAGGGACCTCAGGCCGAGTTCTTGACGTGGGGGGTCGAGGGGCCCCACAAGTTCGTACTCTCGGGCGCGCGCACGGCTCAGCGCGACTCGTAAACGTGCATCGTCGGCAGCTCGAGGGCCGTAAGGAAGCCGCCCTTGCCGGCGCCGGTATCCAGGCCCACGCAGCAGGGCCCAGCCCACACGTCGAGCGGGTCTTCGGGCGTGTAGCTACTGAGCTCAGGCGGAAGATACGCGGTGGCCGTGTGGCCGAACACCACGAGCTTGCCGCGGTAATTCCGGAAGAAGTCCTCGTCGCGCAGCCAGAGGAGGGCGGCCGGGGCAGGCGCCTTCGACGGGTGGCAGAAGCCGCTCTTGCCCCTCGGCAACCCGGCGTGCACGTAGATCGCGTGCTCGTCCTCGTACCAAAACGGGAGCTTTCGCATCCACTTGAGGACGTCCGGCGGGAAGAAGTCGCCGGTCAGCAGTCCCGCCCGCTCGTCCGCCCTCGGCTCGGCCGCCGCGTCGGGGACCGGGCCCCCCGTGAAGGAGCGCATCGCCGCCAGGCAGCCGTTGGCCGGCGGCGACACGAACTCGGGCCATCCCACGTCGACCACGCGCAGCCACGCGTCCTCATGGTTGCCGCGCAGGGCGACGACCTTGGCCGCGCCCTCGGCCTCGAGCTTGCGCACGAAGCCGACGACCTGCGCCGACTTGGGCCCCCGGTCGAGGTAGTCGCCGAGGAAGACCAAGGTGTCCTCCTTCTTCAGGCGGGGCAGGCGATCGAAGATCCGCTCGAGCGCCGAGAGATCGCCGTGGATGTCGCCAATCGCAATCGTTCGAGACACGGGCCCGATCTTCGGGCCTAGCCCCCGACCGCGTCAACTCTTGGGGATGCCGAGATGCGCTTGACGACGTCGAGCGCCTGCTTCACGTGCGCGCCGACCCGGAGCTGCGACACGAACACGTGCTGGACGACCCCCTCCCGGTCCACGACGAACGTGGCGCGCCCGGGCCAGAGGCCGAGCAGCGACTGGACGCCGTAGAGGGCGCGGACCTTGCCGTCGGCGTCGCTGAGGAGCGTCATCGGGAGGCGGTGCTTGCTCGCGAAGCGCTCGTGCGACTCGAGCGAATCCGAGCTGATGCCGACGACCTCGGCGCCGGCCTCGACGAAGGCCTCGTAGTTGTCACGGAAGGTGCACGCCTCGACCGTGCAGCCGGGGGTGTCGTCCTTCGGATAGAAGAAGACGACGACCGCGCGTCGCCCGAGGAGCTTGGAGAGGGTCACGGACTCCCCCGAGCGCGACGGCAGCGTGAAGTCCGGGGCTTTGTCGCCGACGGAGAGGGTCATGGTGTCTCCTCCAAGGTGGTGTCTGGGCGCAGGGACATGGGGTACTAAGCAGATATGCAGCTCAGTGTCGACACCCACATCCCGTACCCGCGCGCCGCCGTGTTCGCCTTGTATCGCGACGACATGAAGAGCCTCTTGCCCTATCTACCCAACGTCGTCAGCATCGAGGTGACCTCCCGCAAGGACGACGGCCCCGTGGCGCAGCTCGTCAACGAGTGGCGCGGCGGCGGCGACATCCCGAGCGCCGTGCGCGCCGTCCTCGGCGAAAAGGCGCTCGCGTGGACCGACTACGCCACGTGGGACGAGACGGCGGCGCACTGCGACTGGCGCACCGAAACGCACGTCTTCAAGGACGCGCTCCGGTGCTCCGGTCGGAACCGGTTCATCGAGAAAGGCCCGCGCGACACGGTCCTCGAGATTCGCGGAACGCTCGAGGTCGACGCGACCAAGATCCGCGGGGTCCCTTCGTTTCTCGCCGGCCGGGCGGCGCGCGCCATCGAGGACTTTCTCACCACGCGCATCCAGGCCAACCTGACCGAGACCGCGAAGGCCGTCGCGAAGTACCTGGAGGACCACCCCAGGACGTCATCCTGAAGCGAAGCGAAGGACCCAACTCGTGCCGGCTACCGTGAGGTCCTTCGGTCGCTTCCCTCCCTCAGGATGACATCGAGCGCGAACGCGTACTCGTCAGCGATCTTCTCGACGGCGGCGCGCACGAGGTCGGCGCCACCGTGCCCCGAGTGCTTCTCGACGCGAAGGAGCACCGCGCCGTCGCTCGTCGCCCACTGGAGCTCGGCCGCGAACTTCCGGGCATGCATCGGATCGACGCGGTCGTCGCTGTCCGCGCTGAGCAGGAGGGTCGGCGGGTAGCGCGTCCCCTTCGTGACGTGGTGATACGGCGAGTACGCGTAGAGCGCCGCGAAGTCCTGGGGTTCGTCGGCGGAGCCGTACTCGTCGATCCACGTCTTGCCGCTGCCGAAGAGGTGGTATCGGACCATGTCGAGCAGGGGCACCGCGCAGAGCGCCACGCCGAAGAGCTCCGGCCGCTGGGTGATCGCCGCCCCGACGAGAAGCCCTCCGTTCGACCCCCCCATCGCGGCCAGGCGCCCGCTCCGCGTGTACCCCCGCCGGACGAGCTCCTCCGCCACGGCGAAGTAGTCGTCGAACACGTTCTGCTTCTCGTGTCGCATGCCGTGCCTGTGCCATTCCTCGCCGTACTCGCTGCCCCCGCGAAGGTTCGCGACGGCCCAGACCCCGCCGCGCTCGAGCCACGGGAAAATCGACGACGAGAAGAACGGCGCCTGCGCCGACTGGAAGCCGCCGTAGCCGTAAAGGATGGTCGGGCTCTCGCCGTTCTTCACGAGATCCTTGCCGTGCACGACGAAGAACGGGACGCGCGTCCCGTCCTTGCTGGTCGCGAAGAGCTGCTCGACCTCGTAGAGGCTGGGGTCCACCGGTACCTTCAGCGCGTAGAAGGTCGACGTCTTCCCGCTCGCGACGCTGGTCTCGAAGATCTCCGTCGGATGGGTGAACGACTGGAACGAGTAGTAAGCCAGATCGTCGTCCACCTCGCCGCTGAGGACCGACGCCGCGCCCAGGGTCGGGAGCGCGACCTCTCGAACGAGCTTGCCGTCCGCGTCGCGCAGCTCCACGTGGCTCACGACGTCCTTGAGGTAGCCGAGCGAGAGCCGATGCCCCACGATGCTCAGCCCTTCGAGCGTCGCGTCCGGCCGCTCCGGCACGATCTCGACCCATCGCGCGCGCTCCGAGTGCGCCGGGTCGACGCGGAAGACCCTATATCGGGGCGCGCCTTCGTTCGTCCGCACGAAGAAACGGTCCCCGTCGACGTCCACGTCGTACCGCGCGTCGCTCCCGACGACGAGCGGGCGCCATGCGGGCGAACGCTCGCGCAGGTCCTGATAGTAGACGTCCGAGCGCGACCAGCCGTGCTCGATCGTGCAGACGAGCCATCGACCGTCCTTGCCGACACCGGCGCCGAGGAACGTCCTCGGATCGCCCGTCTTCTCGTGGACCACGCGGTCCTTCTGCGGGTCGGTGCCGAGCGCGTGGAAGCGGACCTCGGCGAACCCGGGCCGATCCGCCGTGGGTACACTGCCGGCAGGGGGCAGCCACGTGTAGTAGAAGCCGTTGCCCGACGGAGTCCACGACGGCCAGGCGTACTTGGCGCCCTCGATGACGTCGACGTCGCTCTTCGCGCCCGTGGCGACGTTCATCACGTGGAGCACCGCCTCGTCCGAGTTGTTGCCCTTGACCGTGTAAGCGACCGTCTTGCCGTCGTACGAGACGCTCCAGACGCCGAGCGACGCGCTCCCGTCGGTCGACCACGTGTTCGGATCGAGCAGCACCTTCTCCTGGCCGTCCTTGCCCTCGCGCCAGTACACGGTGGACTTTTCTCGGCCGGCGTCGCGGCGCGGGTAGAACCACCGGCGCCCGAGACGCCGGGGCGCGCCCATCGTCTCGACGTAGAAGAGCTCCTTGAGCCGCGCCGCCATCGCGTCGCGGCCCGGGAGCTTCGAGAGGTACGAGCGCGCGAGCGCGTCCTGCACCCCCGCCCACTTCTTGACCTCGTCGCTCGCCCCGTCCTCGAGCCACCGATACGGGTCGGACACGGAGACGCCGTGGATCACGTCCACCGTCTCGACGCGGCGCGACGCGGGGTACGCGAGGGGCGGTGGAGGCTCGGCCGACGCGGAAGGGGCGGCGTGCTCGGCCGGCGGGGGGGACGCGGGGGCCGGCTGCACGGGCCCGGCGGGCTGCCGCGCGCCGCCGCACGAGAGCGAAACGAGGAGCGCTGCAGGGCGAAGGTGTCGCGAGGCCGAGGTCACGACCGCGACGATACCCTCGCGCGCGTCGCGCCGCTCGAAAAGACCGCCCGGCGCTATAGACTCACGCTGTCTCGCCCGGAGAAAGCGTGCAGCCGCCCCCCAACGTCAAGCTCGGCCGCGAGGCCTCCGGTGGCCTGGACCTCGGCGCCGCCCCGCCGATCCGGCCGCTGACGCGCGTCCGGCGCTTCTTGCGTGAGCATGGGCGCAGGCTCTGGTGGCTGCACTCGCTCTACGCGCTCGCGATCGGCGCCGGCGTCGTCGCGTTCGCGCGCGAGGGCTTCGGCCATGCGCGCTGGCTCGCGGTTTCGCTCGGGCTCGCCTGGCTGCTCGTCGTGCTCATCTTCCGCCTGTCGGACTCAGGGACCGAGCTCCGAGCCGACGCGCCCGCGCAAAAGAGCCGCTTGCGCTTCTACGCGATGACGTACGCGCTCAAGAACCTCTACCAGGGGATGCTCTTTTTCCTCCTCCCCTTCTATTGGAAGTCGACCACCTTCGACGCCTATAATGGCTGGTTCGTCGTGGTCCTGGCGGCGTGCGCGGTGCTGTCGGCCCTCGACGTCGTGTTCGATCGCGTGCTCATGCGGTGGCGATGGCTCGCGTCGACCTTCCACGGGTTCGCGCTCTTCGGCTGCCTCAACCTCGTCATCCCCGCGCTCTTCCCCGACACGCGCACCCTCTGGTCACTCCTGGCCGCCACGGCCATGGCGGTCGTCAGCTTCTGGACGATCCACGTCACCAAGCGCCAGCTCAAGAAGAAGATTTACATCGCCGTCTTCGCCCTCAGCCTGGGCGGCGGGCTCGGCGTCGCATACTGGGGCCGCGCCGCCATTCCGCCCGTGCCCATGTACGTGTCGTCGGCCGCCGTCGGGCCCAAGCAGCTGCCGGACGGACGGCTCGCGATGGAGGTGCGCACGCTCCACCCGTCGGTGATCCAGGAGCTCGTCGCCGTCACGGACGTGGTCGTACCGGGCGGCAAGGGTGACCGGCTGAGGCACGTGTGGCGCCTCCGCGGCCGCGAGGTCCATCGCACGACGGAGGAGACCTCGCGCATCCCAGGGCCCCGGGGCGTCGTGCGCCTGCGGTCGTCGATGACCGGCAAGGACCTGCCCGAGGACCTGGTCGGTCCCTGGTCGGTCGACGTCGAGACGGAGGACGGCCAGCTCGTCGGGCGCACCGAATTCCTCGTGGCGGAGTGAGGGGGATTGGCGTTCACTCGGCAATGAAGGACAGCGCGCGGCAGCGATGGCACAGCTCGTCACCTCGGGAAAATCGAGCCCTCCGCTCGACACCCACGCGGACCCGCGGCCGCGATCCACGGTCGTGACGCAGGCGGGGACGTCGGTCAGCGGGTGGCGCTTCGTGCGCGCCTACGCGACGACGTTCCTCGTCATCGCGAGCTACCTGTGGCTGGGGCTGCGCGGGCGTTTCTACGGGAGGGCCTGGCGGGACGAGCGGATCGGCCGCATCCACACCAGGAACGCGCGGCGCGTCTACCGGACGATCCTGCGACTGCAAGGCCTCTTCATCAAGGTGGGCCAGCTCTTGTCCATCATGGCGGCGTTCCTGCCGCCCGAATTCCGGGCAGAGCTCGAGGGCCTCCAGGACCAGGTGCCCCCCCGCCCCTTCGACGAGATCGAGGCGCGCCTCGAGAGCGAGCTCGGGACGAAGATGCAGCGCTTCGCGTCGCTGACGCGCGAACCGCTGGCCAGCGCGTCGCTCGGTCAGGTCCACATGGCGCGCTTGGCGGACGGCCGGAGCGTGTGCGTCAAGGTCCAACACCGGGACATCGACCGCATCGTGCGGCTCGACCTTCGCACGATTCGCCGCATCATGGGCATCGTCCAGTGGTTTGTGCCCGTGCAAGGCCTGGACGCGTACTACCACCAGATTCGCGAGCTCCTGTCGAACGAGCTCGATTTCGCGCTCGAGGCCGACAACATCGAACGGATCTCGAAGAACTTCGTCGGCGAGGAGCGCGTCGCCTTCCCGACGCCCGTCCGCGACCTCAGCACCCGTCGCGTGCTGACGACGACCTTCGTCGACGGCGTGAAGGTGAGCGACGTGGCCGCGCTGGACGCCCTCGGCGTGGACAAGAAGGACGTCGCGCGTCGGCTCGTCCGCCTCTACTGTCAGATGATCTTCGTCGACGGCGTCTATCACGCGGACCCGCACCCGGGGAACATCCTCGTCCAGCGCGGGGGGACCGTGGTGCTCCTCGACTTCGGTGCGGTGGCCGAGCTCAGCCCCGGGATGCGCGAGGGGATCCCGGAGTTCCTCGAGGGCGTGCTCCGGCGCGACACGGACCGGCTGGTCAAGTCGCTGCGCAAGATGGGCTTCATCTCGCGCACGACGGACGAGGGCCTCGGCGAGAAGATCATCGAGTACTTCCACCGGCGGTTCCAGGAGGAGGTGCGCCTCGAGAGCTTCAACCTCAAGGACATCCGGATCGACCCGCAGCGAGGCTTCGAGAACCTGCTCGACCTGCGCAAGATGAACATCGGCCTGCGCGAGCTCTCCGGCGCGTTCCACGTCCCCAAGGACTGGGTGCTGCTCGAACGCACGATCCTCCTCATCTACGGGTGCTGCTCGCTGCTCGACCCCGAGCTCGAGCCCGTGGCGATCATCCAGCCGTACCTGCGCGACTTCGTCCTCGGCAACCGCGACTTCGCGCAGATCGCGATGGAAGCGGTGCGCGACATGGCGATGACGGCCATCACGCTCCCCGAGGACGTGCACCGGTACTTGACCAAGGCCAACCGCGGCGAGCTGCAGGTGCGCGTGCGCGGCGTGCAAGAGGCCGGGCGCGCCGTGTACGCGGCCGGACGGCAGATCATCTACACCGCCATCGGCCTGTACGCGGGCCACGAGGCCCTCGCCTCGTGGCGCAGCGGGGAGACGGCGCTCGCCCGCTGGATGACCGGCGTCGCGATCGGCGCCGCCGTCCTGCTCCTCTTGTCGAGCGTCTTCTCGCGCCCGCGCCGGCCGCGCTAATTTCGCTACAGCACGCTCTCAGTACGCGCCGACGAGCGACAACCCTGCGCCGCCCGGCGCCGTCCACGGGAGGGGCAAGAGGCGGCGACCGACGTCCGACGAGGGCTTGGCCGGATCGTACCGGTGCGGGTCGTCGTCGGTGAGAAGGAGAATCGCGCCGACCACGATCGCCGCGCCCCCGACGCCGACGGCGCTCCACCCAAAGTAGTCGCGCATGTTGGCGTCGTCGACCTTGGACTGCGCGGCGGCCTTCGGGACGAGGCAGTTCTGCTGGTACGTCGTGAAGTCCTGCGCCGGGTCGCACACCTGCCCGCTGTGCGTCCCGCTCTGCAGATTGAAGGACCCGACGATCCCGCCGTAGTGGCTCCGCTGTCCCGCGTCGTAGGCGACGAGGCCGATGCCGCCTCCGAGGATGACCGCGCCGCCGACCGTGGCGATCCACCCGTACGTCCTCTGCGCCGTCGTACGCGACACGAACTGGGCGCGATACTCGGGAGTCGGCTCGAGCGCGACGCGCACGACCGCCGTCTGCCCCGGCGCCACGGCCACGTCGCGCTCCACGGGCTCGAAGTTGCCCCGCTCCACGAGCAGGTGGTGCGGACCCGAGGGGAGGCGGAGCGCAGCTCCGTAGACGCCGCGCGAGCGACCGTCAATCGTCACCACCGCCTGCGTCTCGGTCATGTCGAGCGAGAGCAGGCCCGCGTCGCGCGCCGACGCCGACGGGTCCTCCTCCGGATCGAGCGACACCTCGCCCGACGCGCCGTTGCCCAGCGCGACGCTCGTGCCCGCCGTCTTGTACCCCGCGCGGCGCAGCTCGACGGCGTGCACTCCCGGGTCGAGCGGGATGGACGCGGCGAGCGGCGTGACCCCGATGCGCTGGTTGTCGACGAACAGATCGGCCCCCGGTACGTGCGTCTTCACCGCGAGGTGGGCCAGACGGGCCTGCGTCGGCACGAGATCGATCGCCACCGATTGCTTCTCGCCGCTCGCGATCGTCACCTCTTTGCGCTGGGGCGAGTACCCGGGCGCGGAAGCCCCGACCACGTGGCTCCCGCTGGTCACCCGCAGAGGCTGCGCGAGCGGCGTCTTGCCGACCTCGACCCCGTCCACCTCGATCGCGGCTCCGTCGACGCTCGTCGTGACGATCACCTCGGCGATCCGCGCGGCCTGCTCGTCGCGTGTCCTCTTGGCCAGCGCCTGACGCTCGGGGGAGAGGGCACCCGGGCTGCCGAGCACGCGGTCGAGCGCGTCGGTCGCCTCCGCCGCTCGTCCCATCTGCGCGTAGACGAGGCCGAGGTTATAGAGCACGACCACGTTGCCGGTGATCTCGTAAGCGCGCAAGAACTCGGCGAGCGCCCCGGAGTTGTCCCCCGCGTTGAACATGCGAAGGCCCCGATCGAAGCGGTCCCTCGCCTCGGCGCGCGCGGCGTCGTTCGGCTGGGTCGGGGCCTGCGCGCGGGCGACCGAGGGAGGGAGGGACGCGGCCGTGACCAAGGCGAAGACGAGCGCGAGCGAGCGTCGGGTCATCGAAACGGGTTTTCGCCCGCGAGCCCCTTCTGGTCAACCCGGCTTGGAGGCGCCGGGGCGATCGGCGGCGCGGGCCCGGCCTCCGCCGACGGCTTGCCGGGTTGGCGCGCGACGGACGGGGGCGGCGCGGCGACGCCGGCAGACGGATCGGGCTTCGGGCCCGAAGGCGCCACGGAGAGAACGGCGCTCGCGCTCGGCGCCGCGACCGACAGCGGCGTGAGCTCCACGCTCGGCGCGTGAGGGTCGCGGTCGAGCAGGATCGCGGACGGGGGCGGCGCCGCCGTCACCGGGGCGACCTTTTCCGGGCGAAGCACCGCGTAGCCGGCGCCCGCCGTAGCGAGCAGAAGCGCCCCTCCGAAGAGCCCCCAGGCGACGGCGCGCGGCCTGGCCCCTCCGGGAGGCGGATCCGTCGCCAAGGTGGCCGCGAGGGCCGCTTGGGTGGAGGGCACGACCGCGGACGTCGGCGCCTCGTCCGGGGCGCCGAGGGGTCGGCTCGACGGCCGCAGGACGACCCGCGGCGGCGCGTTCGACAATCCATCCGGCGGGACGCCGAGCACCCGTCTGCGCATCGGCTCGAGGGCCTTCGCGAGCGCACGGGCCGTTTCGAAGCGTCGCTCGCGCTCGCCGGCCATCGCCCGGTGCACCACCTCGCAGAACGCCGCCGGCAGGGCGGGTCGGCGTACGGCGAGCGCCTCGGGCTTCGCCTCGTGGATGAGCACCGCGAGCTGCTCGAGCGATCGCGCTTCGAAGGGACGCACGCCGCAGGCGCACTCGTAGAGCATGACGCCGAGTGCGTAGACGTCCGTCCGCGCGTCGATGTCCGAGGCGCCCCGCACCTGCTCGGGCGACATGTAATACGGCGTGCCCATCACCGACCCCTCGGTCGTGATGCCCAGGGCGCCCGTCCGATCGGCGTCGAACTTGGAGATGCCGAAGTCGAGGATCTTCACGAACGGGACCCCCTCGCGAGCCGCGAGAAAGAGGTTCTCCGGCTTGAGATCGCGATGGACGATCCCCGCCTCGTGGGCGGCCTGCACCCCTTCGCAAGCCTGGGCGATGAGGTCCGCGAGCTCGCCGTAGTCGATCGGACCGGTTCGTCTCACACGCTGGTCGAGCGTCTCGCCCTCGAGCAGCTCCATCAGCAAGTACGGCTCGCCGCCGTCCAGCCGCCCCGCGTCGAACGTCTCGGCCACGTGAGCGTTGCCGATGCGCGCTGCGGCCGAGGCCTCCCGGACGAATCGCTCGACGACGCTGGGCTGCCGCGCGACGCGCGCGTGGAGGATCTTGAGCGCGCGGTGGTGCTTCGTCAGCTCGTGCTCGACCTCATAGACGACCCCCATGCCGCCCACGCCCAAGGTGCGGACGATGCGAAGCTTGCCAGCGACCACTGTGCCGGCAGGAAGGCTCGGGTCCTCGGTCGGGATCGACATGCGACGCCTTCTGTCGGCAAGAGTAGCAGGGCGTCGACGCCGGCGTCATCGCGGCGCGACGTAGAACTTGTAGACGATGAACGGGCGCCGCCCCGCTTCCTCGGCGAACGGATCCATCCGCGCCGCGCCGAGGGCGTCGGCCACGCAGCTCGCGGTGTCCGTCCCCGTGAAGGGGGAGCCCACGTCGACGTGACCCACCGAACCGTCGCCCGAGAACGTCACCGTCGCGAAGGCATAGCCCCACACCTTGCCCTTCCGGCATCGGCCGACATCGTGCGTCGTCGCGTCGAGCGCGCGCCGCGCAGCCGAGATGGAGAAGGGCACGGCCGCCGGCGGGGCCGGCGGGGGACTGTCCGGCACGGGCGCCTCCGAGGGGGCGGGAGGAAGCGCACGGGCGGCGGCGGACGATGCGAGCGCTGCAAACGTCGGATCTTCTCGCCCATCGGCCCCCGCCTCGCGCGATCGCGTCAGCACGACGATGAGCGGCACCGCCGCCGCCAGCAGGAGCAGCGTCCAGAGCAGCGCGCCGGCCGCGGCGACGAGCACGAGGGTCGGCCGCTCCTGCTCCACGGGGAGGGCGGCGTCCGCCGCGCCGTAGACGGCCGCCGCGAAAGGTTGCGCCACGAGCGGCGCCGCGGCGGGCTGCTCGGC
>DATGJA010000341.1:0-2810 GCA_035295445.1 Polyangiaceae bacterium
GTTGCGGCGCCCAAGCCAGGCCCTGCGCCCGCGGCGTCGGCAGCCGCCGCCGCCACCTCCACTTCGATCGCTTCGGCGGCGACAGCGCCCGGCGCCGCTCCCGCGTCCGCAGCCCCGACGCCCGTGCACACCGCGCCGCCCCCGCCCCGGCCGAAGGCGGCGACCCCTGCGCCGAAGCCCGCCGACGACAACCCCTATTGAGGAGACCCGGAATCTCCCGGACGCGCCTGGGGAGGCGTCGAACTCCCTACAGAAGCTGGGTCGTCCGTGCCCGGCGACGTTTGACGTTTCAAGGGACCCGTCCCACAGTGGACGCGGCCACGGATGACCCTCGCTGCGCACGATCGATCTCCGGAAACCGGAAGTCCCCGCGCAGACGGCAGCCATAGCGTTCTCTTCTACAAAGACGACCGTGGGCTTTCCGCCTCCGTCGCCACCTTCGTCAAGGCCGGCCTCGACGCGCGCCAGCCGATCGTCGTCATCGCCACGGCGGAGCACCAGGAGGCGTTCCGTAGGGCGCTGGCGATGGCGACCGGGACCGGCGCGGGGGCACCGCGCGACGGCGATGTGGAGTGGATCGACGCGCGCGCCATGCTCTCGCAGATCGTCGCCGGCGACGTCCCTGACGTGGGACGCTTCAGTGCGGCGGTCGCCCCCATGCTCGAACGGTTGACCGCGAGGGGTGGCCCGACGCGCCTGCGCGCCTACGGAGAGATGGTCGACCTCTTGTGCCGAGCGGGTCGGCCGGAGTGGGCGATCGCCATCGAGCAGATGTGGAACGACGTCGCCGCCCGGCACGCCATGGACCTCTACTGTGCGTACGGGATCGACCACGTCTGCAGGGACCCGCTGGTCCACGAGCGGGTGTGCGATGCACACGACCGGTTCTCAGCGACCGAGGACGCCGCTGACCCTCACACGAGGCTCCGCGCCCTCACCGAGCTTCGCCGGAGGGCGACGAGGCTCGAGGCCGAAATCGAGGCCGCCAACCGGGTCAAGGACGAGGTCCTGGCCAACATCTCGCACGAGCTCCGGACCCCGCTCAACGCGATCCTCGGCTGGGCGCGCCTCCTCGCGTCGCGCTCGACCGACCCGTACACGACGCGCGCGGCGGGTACCATCGTTCGCAACGCCGAGTCGCAAGCGCGCATCATCGAGGACCTGGTCGACGTCTCGCGGATCATCGGCGGCGCGATGCGGATCGAGCCCCGGGCCGGCGACCTCGGCCCAATCGTGCGTGAGGCGGTGGAAGCCCTGCGGCCGTCGGCGACGGCGAGGGGCCTCGCGATCGATGTCGTCGGCGCGGACCAGCGGTTGCCCGCCGTCATCGACGCCTCCCGGATGCAGCAGGTGATGTGGAACCTCCTGTCGAACGCGGTCAAGTTCACCGACCGGGGGTCCGTCCGGGTCCTGGCCGAGAAGAGCGACGGTACGATCCGGGTATCGGTACTGGACACCGGACGCGGGATCGATCCGGCATTCGTCCCGTTCGTGTTCGACCGCTTTCGCCAGGCGGAATCGTCGCCAGCGAGGCGGTCGGGGGGGCTGGGACTCGGGCTGGCGATCGTCCGACGCCTCGTGGAACTGCACGGCGGCACGATAAGCGTCGAGAGCGAAGGCATCGGGAAGGGGACCACGTTCGTCCTCGCCCTGCCGGCGGAGGAGAACCCCGACGCGCCGAACGGTGACCGGAACTCCCCTACGACGCCGCAGGAATCTTCGCTTCGCGGGATCTCGATCCTCGTGGTGGACGACGACCTCGACGCGCGCGAGGTGGTCGCCGAGCTTCTCGTCAGCCTCGGCGCCCTGGTGACGACGTCGGGGTCCGCGCAAGAAGCCCGGGCGCGGATCGCGAGCTCCCGGCCCGACGTCATTATCAGCGACATCGGGATGCCGGGAGAGGACGGCTATTCGTTCGCCCGCACGGTGCGCGCGCTCCCGCCCGACCGCGGAGGCGCCACGCCGATCATCGCGGTCACCGGTTACGCGGGACCGCACGACCGCATGCGCGCCATCGCCGCCGGCTTCGACAACCACATCGCCAAGCCGATGGATCCCGAAGAGCTCGCGCAGGCGATCCGCGACGCCGCGGGCCGGAGCCGCTAGTCGCACGCTCGAGCGAAGCGAGAGATCGGACTTAGTACGCTGACGGCAAGGGTCAGGGTGCGTCGAGCAGATCGCGTACGGCCCGGAGCAGCCCGCGCGGGGTGATCGGCTTGCGCAGCGTCCGCGCGCCGCGCTCCGGCTCCCCCGATGCATCGAGGGAACCGCCCGTGCCGCCCGAGAGATAGAGGACCTTCAGGCCCGGCCGGTCGCTCCCGAGGTGGGTCGCCACATGCCGGCCGGTCGTCTTGCGCAGGACGCTGTCCGTGACGAGCAAATGAATGGGAGCCGGGACGGCAGCCGCCTCAAGCGCCCCGTCCGCGTCCGACGCCTCGAGCACCGTATAGCCAGCGCGGCCGAGGACCCTGCGCACGAGCGCCCGGACCTGGTCCTCGTCCTCCACGAGGAGGATCGTCTCCGCTCCTCCCGGGACGTCTTCCGCTGCGTCGTGCGCAACCGCGGCGCGCGTGGCCGTCGTCGCCTCGAGCGAACGCGGGAGGTACACGCGAAACGTCGTCCCGCGCGACGGCTCGGTCGCGACCGCGACGTGGCCTCCGCATTGCTTCACGATGCCGAGGACCGTCGGCAGGCCCAGGCCCGTTCCCTTGCCGACCGGCTTAGTGGTGAAGAACGGCTCGAAGATACGCCGCAGCGCGTCCTCGGGGATCCCGACGACGCGCTGCGGCGTATCTTCGAGCCGTTCTTCA
>DATGJA010000342.1:0-2083 GCA_035295445.1 Polyangiaceae bacterium
GTCGCGTTCGCCGCGGCGCACGAGACGGTGTTTCCCCCGAAGGTCGAGATGTTCCCGCCCTTCCACGCGTCGGCGATGGCCGACGTCGCGAGCACCGCGCTGATGGGGAACCCGTTCGCGATCCCCTTGGCCGTCGTCATCACGTCCGGGGCGACGCCCTCGTGCTCGATCGCCCACATCTTGCCGCCAGTACGGCCGAAGCCGGTCTGGACCTCGTCGCAGATGAAGATGCCGCCGTACTTCTTGACGATGTCGACCGCGAGCTTCATCCACCCCGCCGGGGGGGTGATGAAGCCGCCCACGCCGAGGATCGGCTCGAAGATGGCGCCCGCGATCTGCCCCGTCGTCGTCGTCTGGATGAGGTCCTCGATGTCCTGCGCGCACTTGATCTCGCAGCTCGGGTAGGTGAGCGAGAACGGACACCGATAGCAGTAGGGGGCGTGCGCATGCTTCACGGCGGCGGCCTGCGTGGTCACGACCCGGAACTTGGCGTGGGCCGTCAGCGACTGCGCGAGCATCGTGCGGCCCGAGTATCCGTGGCGGAGGGCGACGATCTCCTGACGCCCGGTGTGGGCCTGGGCGAGGGCCACCGCCGTCTCGTCCGCCTCCGTCCCGCTGGCGCAGAAGAACACCTTCTCGAGCTTCCCCGGCGCGAGCTTCACGAGCTTCTCGGCGAGATCGGCCACGGGCAGGGTGGGGTACATCGTCGAGACGTGCCCGAGCCGATCCACTTGCGCGCGGACGACGGCGTTCACCCGGTCGTTCGCGTGGCCCACGCCCACCGTCAGAATGCCGCCGAAGAAGTCGAGGTAACGGTGACCGTCGAAGTCGTGGACGTAGCTGCCCTTGCCGCTCTCGATCGCGACGGGCTCGGCGTAGTACGTCGCGTTGCTCGGGAAGAGGTACCGCTTGAACTTGGCGGTGACGTCGGCGTTCGTCGGCTTCTTGTCGCTCACGGTAGCCTCCGGCGGGATGTGTGCTGTGTCAGGTCTTGGCAGGGAGCAAGCTTCCGCGAGACGTCGCCGACCCCCGGACCGGCTTCGAGAGTACGATGTTGCGGCCCGCGGCGCGCCCGTGGGCCCACGCGTCGGTGCGCCGCTGGCCGGCGTGTCGAACGCTGCGCACGTACGGGTGGCGGCGGCGGTAGTAGTCGCGCAGGTTCCCGTCGCGGACCCACACGAGGCCCTCGCGCCGACTCTGCGCATCCTGCTTCGTCAGCTTGTCCGCGAACCCCATCATGACGCCGGCGAGGTAGGCGCGTCGCTCGCGGTCCGACGAGATGCCGCGCGCCCGCTTGTGGTCACGCCATAGGCGCGCCGCCGTCTCGTGCAGAAACCCGTGGATGTACTCGGCGATGGCCAGGTTCCCGCGCGTGCCGCAGATCTCGAGGGCGCTCGCGCGCTTGCCCTCCCGCGGGCGGTAGACCGGGACCCAGATGACTTCGACGAAGAAGTGCTTGCCTAGGATCATCGCCACGAGCCGCTCGTGCTCGCTCACGCGCCCCGTCGGCCGGCCGAGCTGCGCGAAGCCGTAGTCTCGAAGGACCGGCGCCTGCTCGAGGTTGTGCTTGAGCATGAGGCGTTGCGCCGCGTTCATCGCGGCCTCTGCTTCGTGGCGGTTGGGGCTCTCCGCGAGCGCGAGGAGCCTCGTGATGCGATCGACGACCTTGGCGTCCGCGTCTCCGGCGGCCGGCACCCCGGAGGCGCCCCCGTCGACGCCCAGACGATGGCAAGCTTCGCGAAACGCCTTTCCGTGCGGCGTCTGGGTCGTCTCGCCGAGCACCTCGTGGACGTACTGGTGCGCCATCTCGTGCTTGAGGACCTCGAGGACCGCCCCCCACGGGTGCTCGAGGACCAGCGGGCGCGAGATCTCGAGGGCCCGCGTCGCCGGCAGCCACCGGCCAAGCGACGTACGATGCGTCACGAGCTCGAGCGTCGGCGCGACGAGACGGCCGCCGAAGTAGGTCTCGTTGACCTGACGCCACGCTGCCCGGAGCTCGCGCACGAGCGCCGCCTCGAGCGCGGCGCCGATCTCTGCGTGGCCCGATTCCATCCGCTGCGCGTTCGTTAGCACGGGGTTCGAG
>DATGJA010000343.1:0-2357 GCA_035295445.1 Polyangiaceae bacterium
CGCTCGCCCCCGCGCCCGCGCCCGCGCTCGCCCCCGCGCCCGCCCCCGCACCGGAGGGCGCTCCGCTTCCGGTGTCCACGGCGGTGCCCAGGCCACCGCCATTCCCCGAGCCGCCGCATGCGAAGGCCAGGCTGCAGGCAAGAGCGAGCGAATGAAACGCGATGCGCGAAGGGTGTGCCATCGTCGGCCGCGAACGGGCAAGACACGTACCGCGGTGGATCGCCTGCACCGAGTCCGAAAACACCAGCAGATCCACGCATCGCGGATGGGCCGGACGTCCGTCAAGTGACAACCAGAACGCGACACGTGACAACCGGGCCGCGACGCGCTGGTTTGGTGAGTCGTCCGAACTCTCGCTTCGCTCGAGCGTGCGGACGCTAGCCTCGGCCTCCCCGATGCCGCGCGACCCGACGACGCTCCTCGCCTTCAACGCGGCGCTCCAGATTTTCGTCTCGTCGGTGCTCGGCGTGTTCATGCTTCTTCCCATGCAACCGTGGGGGCGCGCCCTGCGAGCGCGCGTCAACGCGAAGGCGCTCCTCGCGACGCACCTCGACTGGCTCATGCTTGCCTTCATGCAGCTCGGCGCCGCGTTCATCTTCTCGCGCTGGCCAGTGACCGCCGGCGGGAGCGTCGCGTGGATGCTCGTCTTCGGAGGGTGGGTCAACCCGCTCCCGTACCTCGTTCGCGGCTTCGGGATCGACGCGTTCGTCTTCGCGGGACCACCGGTGCAGCGCCTCGCCGCGGCCGTCGCCGGAGCCAGTGTCGCCGCGATCGTCGCGGCGTGGGCGCTCATCCTGTACCGCTTCCCGATCTGATCGAGTCGTCCGACGATTCGTCGCGGCCAATTCTACGCACAAGAGGACACGACAACACTGCCCTCACAAGATTGCGCTTCGGCCGCAGCAGCTGCGCTGAATCCGCTACAAAACAAGCCGAAATAGCATTGCCGCGACTTTGGTGCGGCTTACTGTCCGATGAGTGAGGTGCGTCGATGAAACTGCATCGGACCTTGGGGTGGATGGCCATTCTCGGCGCCGGCGGGGCCTTCGCCTGCGGCACCAGGGCCGGCGGAACCGGACCGAGTGAATCGCCGGCGGGAGCGGACACGGCAGCCAATGGATCGACGACCGGCGACACCCCGGGGGGGGGCGGGGGCGCGGGCACCAGCGCAGGCGCCGGCGCCGGCGCGGGCGCGGGCGCGGCCCAGGGCGGTGGCCAAGGCGGCACGACACACGGGTCGACCGGTTCCGGCGGGGCCATCACGGACGGCGGTGCCCCCGTTCCGCCCACCCCTCATATGGGCAACACGTGCCTCAAACCGGGCGCAGCCGACTTCGCTACGAAGGGCCCGTACACCGTCACCAAGTCGAGCGTAGATCTCGGACCCTTCGGAGAGCTCCCGGACGCCGGACCAACGACGTACGCGATCTTCACCCCGTCTCCCCTGAACGACAACTGCCCGCACCCGGTCGTCGCGTGGGGCAACGGCACGGGCGTCACCGGATCCTCGACGACCACGCCGGCCGGCGCGTGCACGGGGACGACGACGCTCGATTGCCTTTCCGGCACCTACGACTTCTTCAACGTGTACGCCGCGTCGTACGGGATCGTCGTCATCGCATCGGACAACTCGAACGTAGGTTCCGGCGTCTACCACAAGGCCGCCATCGACTACATGATGAAACAGAACGCGGATCCTAAGAGCCCGTTCTATCAAAAGCTCAGCACGCGCGTGGGCACCTCGGGCCACTCGCAGGGTGGGATCGGCGCCACCGCTGGCGCGGACCTCATCGGCGCTTCGGTCGAGGCGGAAGTCTGCGTCGCGGGCGGCGGGTCGGTGCAGAAGAACAACTCGTTTCTGTGCCTCACCGGAACGATGGACCAGGCGGAGTCGGCGTGCAAATCGACGGTCATGGCGGCGCCCGGCACCGCGTTCCTCGCGGACTGGGACGGCGGCGATCACGTGACCACCGAGACGCTCGCTGGATACACGGCCGGGCAAGAGGGCACGCATCAGTTCATGCACCTCTACGCGGCCTGGTTCCGGTGTTTTCTCGCGGACGACCAGACGGCCTGCAAGTTGTTTCAAGGCGGGACACCGAGCGGCTGCGGCATCTGCAAGAACCCCGGCTGGGCCATCCTGTCGTCGAAGGGCATCTGAGCAGGGTCGTCAATCGACTCGGCGAAGCTCGAGAGGTCGTGCCACCATTCGAGGGGCTCCGCCCGCTCGAGTGAGGCGCGCATGTCTGGGTCCGAGCACTCTGTTCCGATCGCGCTCGTGTCGCAGCTCGCCCGCGTGGTGCACCGCTGGGACGTCTCGGCGGCGGACCTGCTCCGGCAGGTCGGGTGGACCGAGG
>DATGJA010000344.1:0-2170 GCA_035295445.1 Polyangiaceae bacterium
CTGTGAGGTCGCCCGTGCCGAAGTCGCCGTTGACGAGCGTCGCCTTCGGGAGACCCACCCCACGCGGGGTCGGGGAGGCGCTGGTCCCGTCGACGCCGACCACCGTGTGCACGAGGTGCAGCGTGTACGGATTCCAGGAAGACAGGGTGTACACGATCGAGAACACGCCGGGGGAAAGCGCGCGAGTCCACTCGGGGACGAGGTTCGGGGCGTACTCGAAGCCAAACGTCGTCTCGCGTCCCCAGTCGCTCAAGCCGTCGTCGAAGCCGATGACTTGGGGGTTCGCGTGGATGAACTTCGTGTACGAGTCGAACTCCGGGTCCAGGATCTTGACCGGGGCGCTCCACGGACCGAGCGGCGTCGGCGCCATCTGCATGAAGATGCCGCGCTCGTTCGTGTCGAAGCAGTTGTACGTGACGACGTAGCCGCCGAGCTCGAAGCTCCGCATGACGCTGAACTCCCCGATGCAGTCGGACGGGATGATCGGCACCGCGTCGGCCTCGGACGAGCTGAACGTCGGGCACCCGGCGTCCCCCTGGCCCGCGAAGTACCGCCACGCCGAGTGGTTTGCGATCTGCTTCTTCGGGACGGTGGCCAGGTAGAGCGCGCTCTGGCGATACGGACCCTCGCCGAAGAGCAGCACGTCGTCGCCCGCCTCGAGCGCCTGGACGCCGATGAAGTGCGTGCTCGGGACGTCGTAGTCGAGCTGCATGGACGTGAAAGCGCCGTTCTGGGTGTGCGCCAGCGCGCTCTGGGTCTGCGTCTGCGTCGTCGGATCCCACGCGGCCGCGTAATAGACGTACGTCGAATTGCCCAGCGCGATGCTCCCCCAGGGGACGGTCAACGGTCCGAAGCTCAGGCCGGGAAGGCTGACGGGAGTGAACACCCCCGTCGAGTCGAGGGGGAAGACGAGCTTCGGCAGGTCGAGGACGTCCGGCGGCGGGCCGAGCGGGATCGTCGCCACCGTCTTGGTGTTCTCCATGGCGGGGTTGGCCGCGAACGAGTCGCCGAAGAAGAACACCTGCTGGCCGAACTGGCGCAGACTGAGGCCGATGTCGGCCCCGAGGAGGCCGAACGAGGCCGAGTGCGTGGGCTCGTCCCGCAGCCACTCGCCGAGGTGCTCGGTGTAAAGCTTGTGCAAGACGGGCGTCGGTCTGCCGATGCCGACCTGCCAAGCGGTCCCGACCGGACCGGTCGACGCGTCCGAGCCCGCGTCGGCCGCCTGCGCGAGCGTCGGGTCGATGCTGTCGGGCTGGGTCCCCGAGAAAAATCCGCTCGGGGGCGCCGGCTCTCCGTCGGTCCTCGTCGCGCACGCGGTCGTCACCGCACCCAGGGCCCCGAAGAGGGTCAGCGCGATCGCAGCAGTCTGGAATCTCATGTGGTTCCTCGCGATGGTGACGGAGGGTGAGCCCTGGCCGCGCCCCACGCACGTGCCGCAAAGCTGCCCCAACCCGGCCCTACCGTAGGGTTCAATGTCCGGGCGAGGACCGGCCTATCGGGGCTTCGTCCGACCGGTGACGATTTTCCGGACAGTCCGTTCGGGGTTGGTTTCCGAACTCTCGCTTCGCTCGAGCGTGGACGCGTGGGGTAGTTGCGTCCGAACTCTCGCTTCGCTCGAGCGTGCGGACGCGTCACCGACGATAGGCGCGCGGATCGATGCCGAACCGCTTGAGCCAGCGGTGCACCTGCGAGCGCGAGGTGTTGAACGCCTTCGCTGCCGTCGACACGTTGCCTCCGCTCTCCCGGACGATGGCGAGCAGTCGCTCTCTCACCGCGTCCTCGGACGACGCGCCCGTGCGGGGCGCGCCCTCGCGCACCTCCTGGGGTAGGTGTTCGACCTCGATGCGTCCGTCACCCGCGAGGGCCTGCGCGTGGGCGATGCACTTGGCCAGCTCGCGCACGTTGCGTCGCCAGAGGTGCCGAAAGAGCTGCGTGCCCGCCTCCGGGCTGAGCGCCGGGTCGCGACCGGTCTCCGCGGTGATGGCGCGCAGGATGACGCCCACGAGCAGGCCTATGTCCTCGCGGCGCTCGCGCAGGGGGGGAAGTCGAAACGTGAAGCCGGACAGGCGCGCGTACAGGTCCTCGCGAAAGGTACCCTCGGCCACGAGCGCCTCGAGGTCGCGGTGCGTCGCGGAGACGATCCTCACGTCCACCCGGACCGGCTGCGTGG
>DATGJA010000345.1:0-2336 GCA_035295445.1 Polyangiaceae bacterium
TCAGCGTGGCGGCGATCGCCTTGTCCTGTCCGCGTTCCCGGGTGCCGTCGCCGGCGGTCAGGAAGCGCAGAGCGATGAGCGCCTCTTGGCGCACGGCCGACGGGCGATCGTGGTCTCGCGCGAACGCGAGGAGGGTAGGGAGGGCCCGACGGTCTTCCAGGTAGCCGAGGATCTTGATCCCCGCCGCCAGCCCGCCCGGGGGACCGCCGCGCTTCGCGGCCCGCTCGAGGAACTTCTCCGTCTCGGCCAGGTAAGCGCGACGCTGGCGCGCGTCGGCGTCGCGCACCTGCTGCCGTACCGCGATCGCGGCCGCCTTCGCCGTCTCGACGTCCCCCGCGGCGAGGCCCTCGAGCAGCGCGTGAAAGGCGTCCTTGCCCCCGAGGGCCGCGAGCACGGCGTCGACCGAGCGTCTCTCGTCGGCTCGCGACCACGGGCCGCCGGAGGCCGGGGCATTCGCTTCGTTCGGTGCCTCGGCCATCCTCGCCCGGACGACCGGCAGCACGTCGTCGCCGACGCTGACCAGGGCGGCGACGGCGGCGCGCCGCACGTCGTCGTCGCGGACACCGAGGAGGGGTAAGATCGCCCGCGTCGCACGCCTCGCCCCGATCTTCGCCAGCGCGTCGAGCGCGTGCCGCTGCAGCGCGGGGACCCCGCTCGACAGGACGTTCGCCAGCGCCTCGACCACGGGCGCACCTTTCGGCCGGAGCTCGCCGAGGACGATGATGGCCGCGATGCGTTTGTCGACCGCGTCGCTCGAGAGGAGCGCGACGATCTTGTCGATGTCGCTCATGGCCGCGGATTGTCGCAGGCCGGAGGGCAAACCGCCATGCGGCGCCACGTCCCCAAAAGTTTGCCCCGCCGAGCAGGCCCTTCTTACGATTCGGGCTGGGAGGCACGTCAGTCGCATGCTCCGAACACTCGTTGCCGCACAGCAGCGCCGGGCTCTGCGCCGGGCGATACGCGTGGATTGCCAGGTGGTTCGGGAGCGGGACTTCCGCCTCGTCGGGAGCCGCGGGGTGGACCTCTCCCCCGCCGGGATGCTGGTGATGGCCCAAGAGCCCGCGTTGACGGGCGAACCGGTCGTCGTGTCTTTCCGGCTGCCGCGCAGTTTGTTCTGGTTCGACGCGCAGGCGACGGTGGTGCGCGTCATCCACGGCAGGCGCCCGGGAGACCCTGGGCGGTGCCTCGGCCTCGCGTTCGACGGCATCGAGCCGGACGTCGAGTGCTTCCTGCGCAGCGCGCTTCGAGGGCTGCCTCCGCCGCTGCCGAGGCGCGACCGCCGCATCGACTACGCGGCGACCATCCGTCGGGCCGCCGCTTCGTGAACCGGCGCCGGGAGCCCTCCGCGCCTGCAACTTGGCCCTGCGCGTCCTCGGACCGTTACGATTCGACCCAAGGAGTCAAAGCCATGCTCGCGCACTCTTTCACGTCCTGGTCGGGCCGCGACCACCACTCCACGCTGGCGCGGGCGCTGCGCCTCCTGACCCCCTCGGTGTCTCGATCCGCGTGCGGCGGCGCCGCGCCGAACCGGCGGCGCGAAATGCGACGGCTGGCGCACGTCGGGTGTCGCGTGCGTCGGATCGATACGTGGAAGCTCGTGGGCGATCGCACCGTCGATCTGTCTCCCAAGGGGATGCTGGTGCTCTCCGACGAGCGCCTCGACTGGGGCTCCGAGCTCGTCGTCAGCTTCCAGGCCACCGAGCTCCCGATATGGTTCGACACCATGGCGACGGTGGTGCGGGTGGTGGAGGGCCGCCGCCCGGGCGATCCTGGCCGGAGCTTGGGCCTGTGTTTCGAGACCCTCCCGGCGGTCTCGCGCCTCATTCTGCGAGGCCACCTGCGCAGCCTGCCGGCGGCCGTGCCGCAGCGCCTTCCGCCCGCCCACCTCACGCGCGAGATGATCGACCCCGACTACGCGCGCGTGGTCGACGACATCTGGGCCGGCCGCGCCTAGCAGCCACCTCTCGTCTGCAAGCCAAATTTAGATGACGTTGAACGTCACGTTGTCGAACGCGAGCGCGACGTTGCCGGTGAAGTCCAGTCCCGCCGCCGAGTCACCGATCGCGATCAAGAACGTCTTGGGGTTCGCCAGCAGCGGCGGCAGCGGTATGCACGACGGCAAGAGCGGCGTGACCCCCGCGTAGATCTGCGCGCAAGCCGTCGGGGCCGCGGCCGTCCCGGCGTACGTGACGTCGATCGCATATCGACCGGCCCACATGTTGGCGGGAGGGAACGCGCCGGTGGCGTTCGCGGTGCCGAAGGTGCCCCCGTCGCCCGCCGCGGCGCCGGCGTCCGTCGGGATTGCCCACGCCGCGGCCAACGTCGGGCCGCTGCCG
>DATGJA010000346.1:0-3663 GCA_035295445.1 Polyangiaceae bacterium
CGCCGAACTATCGCGTCTATGCGCGCGACTACGGACGCTTCGCGGAGCGCCTCGGGCGCTTTTGCCGCGTGCTGCTCGACTTCGATGATGACGGCTTCTCGCCGGTGCTCGGCGGCCTCGACTGCGACGACTTCGACCCGACCCGCGGGCCGGGCGTGCCGGAGCAGGTCGACGGAAAGGACCGCAACTGCAACCACATGATTAGGTTCACCGACCCCGCACCGTCCCAGCGCGGACTCGCGCCCTCGATCGGAGACCCGGACGCCGCGCCGGGAGAGATCGACCGCGTCGTCCTCGTCACCATCGATTGCATGCGCCACAGCATCCTGTCGCCGCGCGTCACGCCGAACCTGTCGCGTCTCGCCGAGCGGGGGCTGCTCCTCGAGAAGCTCTATGCGGGCGGTGCGCGGACGGCAATCTCGCTCCCCCTCGTGCTGCGCGGATCGTACGGCGCGCCCTCGGTGGCTTCGATCGCCGCGGCCGCTGGAGTGAAGACCGCGGCCATCTTTTCGTATCGGCACTCGACGCTCCAGGGGCCTCTCTTCGACGGCTTCACCTCGGTGCAGCGCCCGGCGAAGGTCGACACGCGCTTCCGGGCGACCGAGGTGACCGATCGGGCCCTCGACGTGATCGACGCGACGGCCGGACCCTCGTTCTTGTGGCTGCACTACTTTGACGCGCACGGCCCCCGGACGGTCAGAGTGCTCCCTGCCGATACCCCCCACTTCGATCCGCTGCCGAGCGAGGACGAGGAATCGTCCCTCTACCTCGCCGAGATCGCGTACGTGGATCGAGAGGTGGGCCGCCTCGTAGAGCGGATCGAAACGACCGGCGGCTTCGCCAAGACGATGATGATCGTGACGAGCGACCACGGCGAAGGCTTCGGTCTCCACGAAACGTGGGAGCACGGTCAGTCGGCGTTCGAGGAGATCGTGCACGTTCCGGGGATCTTGGTTGGCCCTGGAATCGCGCCGGGGCGCCACGAGCACGTCGTCAGCCACCGCGACATCGCGTCGACCATCGCAGGCGCCTTCGGCCTCGTCGGCAAGAACGGGGAGACCGAGCAGTTCGGTCGTAGCTGGCTGCGCTTGCGCTCGGCCCCGGAGGCGCCGCTTCATCTCTTCGTGGTGACGTACTCGACCTCCGCCCACGTGCAGGCGTTCGCCGAGGCGCCGATGGTGGTCCTGACCGACGACCACGCCAAGTTCGCGACCTCCTACAAAGAAGGCATCTCGCGCCTTTACCACCTGGATTCGCCGGACGGGGAGCGCTTCGACCTCTCCCCCGACTTCCCCGACGAGGCCGCGCACATGCAGTTCGAGCTCGAGGTCTATCGGGACATCGACCGCACGCCGTAGTGTCCCGGGTCCGAGACATCTCGAGAAACTCGCACGCGGCGCGCTACCATCTCTCATCGACGTCGGGCACCCGGGCGGGGGACTGAGCCTCCAGTCGCCACGCGAGATCACCCGCGCCGAGGCGACGGGCGACGCGGGCGTGGTTCGCATACGCCGCGCCGTACACCGCACCCACCGGGAAGTCCTCGGGCAGCGCCGACGGGCCGTCGACCGCGGTGCACCCTTCGCACGGATGTGACACGAGCTTGCCCGCGCTCGCCAGAAACGCGCTTCGTTCCGCGGTCGCGTCGTTCCCCGGAGGCCAGGCGCGAAAGAGGAGCCCGTCCGGAAGACACGTAAGCACCTTCGATAGCTCCGGGTCCTTCTCGATCAAGTCGGGGTAGACGAAGACCGGTCGCTCTTGCGCCGCTCCCGTCGCGATCTCGTGGGTACGCCGCAGAGCCGGGCCGCTCTTCCACGGCACCTCGACGTCGGGATATCTGCGCCTCGTCTGATCCATCCGCCAAGGCAGCGCCAGCGCCCCGGGCGAGACGATCGCGCGCTCGCCGCAGAGGTGCTCAACTCCGCACACGTAGAGGGCGGCGTTCGCGGGTTGGTCTCCGGAGAGGAGCAATAGGGATCGGTCCGGCGTCCCGAGGATCAGATCGTGGGCGAAGGCGATTCCGCGGCGATCTCCGCTGAGGTCCACGTCGCGAGCGCGGGCGAACGCCGTCCAGACCCATGCGGCGCACGCCAGGGCGCCCACCAGCGCGCCGCCCGGGCCTGGCCCGAGCGCGGCGCGAGCGCGTGTGACCGCGAAGCCGAACGCGAGCGCGAGCGGGACTTGACACATGGTTGTGAAGCGAAGCAGATACGCGCGCGCCTCGGGCGAGCCGGCGTCGAGCGCATTCGCCCACGCGAACGCCGGACCGGGCAGCGAAATTGCCAGCAAGAGCGCGGCTCCGACGGGCAAGGCGCGGCGAAGCAAGAGCCACACGCCGGTCAGGGCGCCGACGACGACCGCAGGTCCCATCCCGTCATAGACGAGGCGCGCGAAGGCGATGACCCGAACGTGCGGCGGCTCCACGCTGGGGTGGCGGACCGGGCTCCACAAGCCGCCGTAGTCCTGCCGCGTGACCAGTCGCACAAGCGACCTCAGGTCGTGCACATCCCCCCACGACAGGTACGGCGAGCGGGACGCGGCGAGGGGAACGAGCGCGTAGGCCAGGACGAGCGGGACGGCGAAGGCAAGCGCCAGCGTCGCGCCGCGCGACAGCCCCCGGGCCCCGAGTCGCAGCGCGGGCGGCAAGACCAGCATCGCCACGGCGGGAACGGCGAGGGCGATCATCGGGTGGTGCGCCGACGCGAGGCCCGCCGTCGCGGCGAGCAGAAGGAGCGACCGGTTAGGGTCGCGCGGGTCGCCCGCTCGAAGGCGAAGCCCGAGCGCGAGCAGACACGCGAAAAACAAGTCGTTCAAAGGAAAGACCTCGGCGTAGAGGGAGCCGAGCACGAACGACCGGGAGAGTCCCAGCGCCGCGGCGGCCGCGAGCGCTCCGAGGCGACTGCGCGTCAGGGCGTACCCGGCGACGACCATCGCGGCGACGGTAGCGCCGTGAAATACCGCGCTCGTCAGGTGCACGCGCCAGGGGACCGCGTGCCAAGGCAGCGCCGCGAACAGGTGCCCGAGGGCGGTGAGGACCGGATATCCGGGCGCGTGCGGTATGCCCCAGAGCGCGGCAGCGGTGACGAGCTCCGCGGAGTCGCCCGTGAGGCAGAGATCCGGACACAGGCGCGCCGCGTAGACGACGGACGCCGTGCATCCGGCGAGCGCCGCGAGAGAGGACGTTCGGCCTCGTCCGCGTCGCATCGACCGACGATACACGAGGCGCGGGCCCCTTCCCCTCTCGACCCGGCGCGCGAGGCCCTCTACCTTCCCCGCCGTGCGTCTGGCGGATGTCATCGTCCACTGGATCGGCAAGGTGGAGATCGTTCTCGCTGGAGCCGACGAGGACCTTCGCGACGGCCAGGACGCACTCGTGGCGGGCGATCCGATGCGCGCTCGATCGGCGGCGCGGCGCGTTCTCGAGCGAACGCCCGACTCGCCCATCGGCCTTGCCCTCCTGGCCGACGCGTGTGAGGCCGCGCATCTCGACGCGGAGCTCGCGGAGACGCTGGAGGCGCTCGCGGTCCGAGCTCCGTCGCGACCCGAGGTCTGGGTTCGACTTGGCCACGCTCGGCGAGCCACGGGGGGCGGCGACGACGAAGCTCGCGACGCGTTCGCGCGTGCGCTGACCGTCGCCGAGCCGGGGAGCGACGAGCGACGCGA
>DATGJA010000347.1:0-8483 GCA_035295445.1 Polyangiaceae bacterium
CGTATCCGAGGTGAACGAGGCCCTCGAGCTGCAAGGCTACAGGGGCTCTCCGGTCGTCATGGGCTCGGCCCTCAAGGCTCTGCGGGACCCCGCCATGGCGGGCGCCTGCATCCGCGAGCTGCTCGAGGCCATGCAGACGCACTTTCCCGATCCTGTGCGCAACTTCGACGCTCCCTTCATGATGCCCATCGAGGGTGTCCACACCATCGTCGGTCGTGGCACCGTCGTCACGGGCCGCATCGAGCGGGGCGTGCTCAAGGTCAACTCGACCGTCGAGATCGTCGGGCTCGTCGATGCCGACGAGAAGCCGCGCCAGGTCGTCGTCACGGGCATCCAGATGTTCCACAAGGACCAGACGGAGGGCCGTGCCGGCGAGAACGTGGGCCTCTTGCTTCGCGGCGTAGGCCGCGACGAGGTGGTCCGCGGCCAGGTCATCATCGCGCCTGGCTCGGTGAGGTCGCACACCAAGGCGAAGGCCGAGCTGTTCGTCATCCCCTCGAAGGAGGGGGGCCGTCATACCCCGATCTTCGCGGGGTACCAGCCCCAGTTCTTCTTCGGGACGACGGACGTGACGGGGGCTCTCGTGGATCTCGAGGGGCTGAAGATGATTCGCCCCGGGGACCACGCCCAGGTCTCCATCGAGCTGCAGAAGGCCGTGGGGATGGAGCCCGGAATGCGGTTCGCTGTCCGTGAGGGCAGCAAGACCGTGGGCGCTGGGGTCATCCTCAGCGTCGCGTGACGCGGGCGGAGCTTCGGTTCCGCCCTTTGCGGACATCGTCCAATAGTAGGACTAGGACGGCGGTCCCTCAAACCGCAAACGCGGGTTCGACTCCTGCCCCGGACGCTCTTGAATCTCCCTGTCCTGACGGAACATCACGCTCCGGCCTCCGAAGCCGGGGCCACGAGCGAGGAGCATGGCATCCTCTTGGCATGGGCCGGCATCGCTCGGCAAGTGGGGACGACGATGTCTCTCAAGTACGCAGTCCAGAAGGTGTCCGACAACCACTACGTGCTCCCGAAGGTCGGGAGCATGAAGGTAGAGGCGCACGCCTTCCTCTCGGAGGCCCTCTTCGAGGGGTCGGACGAGAACGTCTGGCGGCAGATCGCGAACGGCGCGAGCTACGAGGGCGTCATCGGCGCGTACCTCATGCCCGATACGCACACCGGATACGGCGTGCCCGTCGGCAGCGTGATCGTCACCGAGGACACCATCATCCAGGGCGGCTCCGGCTACGATATCTCGTGCGGCGTCCTCTACATGAAGGCCGACGTCACGGCGGGCGCGGTGAAGAGCAAGTACAACCGCGAGCGCTGGGTGAAGGAGGTCGAGCGCCGGATCGCGACCGGCAAGGGACACCACCGTCCGGACCTGATGCCGAAGTTCTCGCGCAGCAAGGGAGACGAGATCCTGCGCTATGGGGCGAAGGCTCTCGGCGTCCGCGCCGACCTGTGCGAGCGCCAGTACATCCCGGTGCCCGACGCCATCGACCTCACCAAGATCGAGCGTGCGCACGCGAGCGTCGTCCCGCAGCTCGGCAGCGTCGGCGGCGGCAACCACTTCGTGGAGATGCAGGTCGACCGCGACTCGGGCGAGGTCTACGTTATGGTCCACTGCGGAAGCAGCGGTTATGGCTGGCAGACCGCGAACTACTTCTTCTACGAGGGCGCGAAGGTCCGGGGCCTGCCCGCGAACCGTCGCGAGGACTCGTGGCTGCGCGCCGACGAGCCCCTGGGTAGGGAGTACTGGGCGCACCACAACTCGGCGGCGAACTTCGCCGTCGCGAACCGCCACATCATCGTCGACGGCATCCGCGCGGCAACGCAGGAGGTCTTCGGCGCCGACGTCGAGGTGTACTACGAGATCGGCCACAACCTCGTACAGGAGGAGACGCTCGTCTTGCCGGACGGCACGACGAAGAGGGGCTTCGTCCATCGCAAGGGCGCGACGCGAGCGCTCCCGGCGGGGCACCCGGACCTGGCAGGCACGCGCTGGGAGACAACCGGACACCCGTGTCTCATTCCGGGCTCGATGTACGAGGGCGCTGCGATCTTGTTCCCCCTTGCGGGCGCGTACAAGAGCGCCTGCAGCGTGAACCACGGGTCGGGACGCTTGCTCGCGCGCGGCGAAGCCAAGCGGAGGCTCGAGCACAAGCAGCAGCGGATCGACGACGAGATGGCGACCGTCCAGCGCACCTTCGCCGGCGTCGCCATCGAGGGCATCGTCGGCAACCACCGGCACGTGCCGCTCGACGAGTGCGCGCACGTGTACAAGGACCTCGACGAGGTTCTCGACGTGCTCGAGGCCGAGGGGATCGCGAAGGTCGCGAACCGGCTGTACCCGGTCGCGAACATCAAGGGGGCGGATTGACCGAGCCGCCAGCGAGACCGCCGTGTAGTTAGTTACACGTGACCCCGGTGCCCATGAAGATGGCTTGAAACGTCTGGCTCACGCAGGCGCCGACGGGGTAACCGGGCGCCCTGCAGCAGACCGGGTAGGGGACCTGGAACTGGTCGGCGACGTTCCCGCAGTCCGCCGACGAGTGGCACGCGATGCTGTCGGTGCCGTCGACCGTCGTCGAGGACGCCGAATCGACGGGGCACGACGACGCGCAGGCGGTCTTGCCCGATTGGACGGACCCGGTGGAGGTCGTCGACGACACTTGGAGCGACGCGCAGCACTGCCCGCCCACGCAATCCTCCGGACCGTCGCAGCTCGTCTGGAACGGGTCGTTGCCGCACCCCGACAAGGGCTGGCAGCTCTGGGCCGACGCGGTCGCGCCGCAGCAGCCGATGGGCGCCGCGCACGCGCCGGAGGCGCCGCCGTCCGCCGCAGCGCCGCACGCGAAACACCCCGGGGCAGAGCTGTCGCACGTGGCACGCGGATTCGCCTGCACGAGGGAGCATCCGGAGAAGCTCGTGCAATGCGTCGCGTCCATTTGCTCGCAGGATTGAATCGTCCCGCGGCAGACCATCCCGGCGCTCGTCGTCCAAGAGCACCCGTTCTGCGTCGCGCAGTCCGTCTCGTCGAGCGAGGCGCACGTGGCGAGCGTCCCGGTGCAGCCCGTCGGGACGAGCTCGCAGTCGATCTGGCCCTGGCAAGGGCCCGCGTCGGGCGCGTTGAACGCCGAGCAAGGTGTGAGCGTCCCGGTGCAGGAGGAGCCGCCGTTGCCGGGCGTGCACCCGCCGCACGCCGCGTAGTAGCAGCCGCTGCTCGTGACGGTCGCGCACTCCGCGCACGAGTTGACCCCCGCGTCGAAGTACGTGCACGTCGACTGCACGGTGCATCCGAGGCAGCCGGTGCAGTCGCTGGGGCACTTGCTGCACGCCGAGGCGGACGGCGTCCCGGTGCACGAGCCCGGCGACGGCATCAGCGCGCACCCGGGACACTGGTCGCAGCTCGTGCAATCCGCGCACGTCTTCTTGATGTTCCCCGCGCAGACGAGGATGCCGCCGTCGCTCGCTTGCGCCATGCCGTCGCCGATCGGAGTCGCGGCTTCCTGCAGGACGCCGGCGTCGGTGGGTTGGCCGCCGTCGGCGAACGTCGCGTCCCCCGTGGCGGCGTCGGGGGCCGTCGTCGGGGCTGCGTCATCGGCCGGAGGTCCGGAAGGTCCCGAAGACTGGCTTCCGCACCCGCCGAGCGTGACCAGGAAGAATCCCGCCGCCCAAGGTGTCCCGGTCCATCGAATGCGGTCGATCATCCCTCGGCCCTCCTGCCCTTCCGTCGTGGCGCAGGGTGGGACGAAGACGGCCTCGTCGTATTCAACCGCGGCGGCGCAAATCGCCGTTCCGCGCAGCGTCCGCGATTGTCAGCCTCCCTGATCGAGCGGCTGCCAGAGCTCTACCCTGTTCCCGTCGCAGTCCTTGATCCAAGCGAAGCGTCCGTAGTTCTCGTTCTGGCGCTTCGGGTCGATCCAGACCCCGGCTGCCGCGAGGTCCCCCAGGAGAGCGTCGAGGTCGTCCACGCGGTAGTTGATCATCACCGCCTGCTTCCCCTCGCCGAAGTAACTCGTGTCCATCGGGAAGGGGTTCCACGCCGTCATGCCGGTCCCCTTCGGCACTTCGTCCTTCCACGAGAAGGTCGCCCCGTAGTCCCCCACCACGACCCCCAGGTGCTTCGCGTACCACGCTCCGAGCGCCTTCGGGTCTGCGCTTCGCAAGAACACGCCTCCTATGCCTGACCTCCGAGCGGCTCTTACTTCGAACGCCGAGGCCGCTGAGAAAAAAAGTCGCCGTCGGTGGTCCTTCTGCGCGCGCCCGTCCACAGCTCGGGTGAAACGGGAGGCCCACTGATGTCCCTTCTCACGGCCAACAAGATTCGTCTCGTGTTCGGCGCGGTCGCGTCCGTCGCGCTTTCCGTCACGGGGGTGGGCTGCAGCGCGAGCTCCACCAGCCACCATGGGGCACCGCCGACGGGCGAAACACCGGGAGTGCAAACGAGCGCGGCCGACTCCGGTGGCGCCCCCGGCAGCGATATCCCCACGGCCGCGGGCTTCACGACCGGCCCACAGGGAGCCACGGACCTCGCGGCGCCCCCTCCGGACCAAGGCATCCAATTCGAGACTCCGGATGGCGCATATATGGTTGCGCCGGGCCAGGAAATTTTTCCGAACTTCTGCGTCACGGTCCCGAAGGACGTGCAGGTCGGCGGATACCAGTCGTGGATGTCCGCGGGCAGCAGCCATCATTTCATCGTCTACAAGGGCGGCACCGCATCGCCGGGGGGCCAGTGCGCATTCGCGTTCAACTGGATTTACGCGAGCTCGACCCCCGGACAGGTCATCACCGAGAACATGCCGCCCGGAGTCGGGATGGCGATCGCCGCGAATACGCAGCTGGTCCTCAACATGCACTTCATCAACCCCGGGTCTACGACGCTCTCGGCGAAGATCAAGTTCAATCTTCTTTTCGCCAAGAACGTGCAGTACCAGGCCGGGACGATGATCTCGTTCAATACGAGCATCAACATCCCTGCCGCCACGGCCTCGGGCCCCGGGACGCAGACCGTCAGCGGAACGTGCACGGCCCCCGTCGGCGCCCAGTTTTTCACCATGAGCACGCATACTCACAAGCACGCAACCGATGCGTGGGTCGAGTACGTTCACAACGGTCAAGCGACGGAGATCGTACATACCGGCGCGACGGCGAACTATCCCGCCGACCAGGAGCCGGGCACCGGCACGGATTGGGAGCACCCGGGGGTCGGTCTCTGGACGGCACCCAACTTTTTGACGGTGCAAAGCGGCGATTCGTTCAACTACCACTGCAGTTACAGCAACACGGGGCCGTCGCCCGTCACCGTGGGAGAGACGGCCGCGACCAACGAAATGTGTATGGCTGTCGGCTACTACTTTCCGGCCGGCGCGGCGAGCTGTCGATAGGGCGTGCTCGCGGTCGATTGGCGAGGGAGCCGCGCGTCCGAGGGGCTCGCGTGTCCCGGCGGAAATCGCGTCTGTGAAGCTCAGGCAGCCCTCGCGTATCTGTGATGAGCGACATGTGGGGGCGATCGGCGTCGCAATACGCCACATACGCGCGGAGAAGCCGGACCTTGAACGCTGGAAAGTTCATTCGCGATCCGGCGACGGCTCCACAGAGGGTTCTCGCGGGCCATGCGCACGACGATCTCGGGCGCGAGCCCGTCTTCGACGCACGTGAGCCCGATGGGAGACCGTGACCCGCCCATGTCTGGAAAGCCACGGTCGCGACGGGTTCCAAGGGACGTCATGCGGCACAGCGTGGCGAAAATCCGGCGGGCGAGCTGACGCGCGTCATCGCCGACTCCGAGACTCTGCCCTCCGCTGCGCACCAAGTCCCAAGCGTGGCTTCAGAGCCAGCGCCTCTTCGTCGGCGAACATGGGTCGACGCGGATCACGCGATAACGGGCGGACGACGCCGGGTCCGTCCGTGTTTCAGCCGCCGCCGGAATGGTCCGAGCCGCTGGAATGACCCGAGCCGCCCGAACCCTGGGGACCGCCGGAACCCCCGGAACCGCCGGAACCATCGGAACCGTGACCCCCGCCGGAGCCGCCGGAACCTCCGCTGCCGCCGGAGGACGACGCCAGCGTGCACGTGCTCGACGTCAGCAGGTAGCAAGTGTGCGTCGTGACGTTGCAGCAGTTGCTCGCGCCGGACGGCGCCGGAGTGCATTGATTTTGGCAATCGGTATCCGACGCGCACGTGGAGCAAGGCCCGCCGTCCCCGCCGCCGGGGGAGCCGGTTGTCGCGGAGCCGCTCGAGCCGCCGGAGGACGTTGCCCCTCCCGAACCGCCCGACGAAGTCGCACCGCCGCTCGGGGACGTACCTACGCCCGAGTCACCCGAGTTGCGCGAGTCACCGGAGCTTCCCGAGCGGCCCGACGATGCCGCGCTTCCGCTGGCCCCTCCGGTGAACGACATGATCGGCGGCGTGCCGCCTCCGCCATCGCCGTTCGACCCGCCCTGGCCGGAGTCGCCGCAAGCAACGACGAACCCCATGCAGATCAGAGAGACCGCCCACGCGCTTCGTTCGATCATGGCCGCCTCCTCAATGGGTCACCACGATGCTCACGCAGCCGATGGCGCGATCGCGATCACCGTCGTGGACCGAAAACACCGCCGTGTACGACCCTGGACCGATGCCGAGGACACCGACGTCCCAGATGAACTCCCCCGTGTACTGGAGTAGCCTCGAGCTGCCCGAGGGCGGGGGGTCGATCGGGGCTCCCCCGGTGAAGGTTCCGCGCGCGGGAGGGTTGTTGTTGTATGCGCCCTTGATCCATTGCGGAAAGTACGGCGTTCCGCCGTTCGTCGGCGACTGGGGCGCGAGATAGAGCGCCGGTTCGAAGAGTAGCCCGTCGCTCGCCGTGGCGGTTCGATCGCCGGGGGTGGTGATGGCGCCCGTCGTGTTGTCGACCTGCTCCATCGGCGCGATGAACGGTGAGTTCTCGTCGCTGACCCACACCTTGATCTGTCCGGTCGATCCGACGGTTTGACCCATCGCGGGCGAGTACCCGACGAGGATCTCCGGCTCGTTGTTGAGAGACTGATCGCTGCATGCTGCCGGCGGCGGGGGCGGGGTGGGCGACCCGGTCGGTGGGGGCGGCGGCGTCGGCGGGCTGGAGACGTCGACCGCCGCATCGCATCCGCTGGGGGAGTCACAGCCCGCGCCATGGCAGCTCACGGGGGCGCCCGAGGTGTCTACGCACGGACCCCAGGTGCCGAACTCGATGCCCGTACACGTCTGAATGCCGTTCGAACAGCAGCTACGGGTGGCGCCGATGGCGGTGCACGTCTCCGGGACCGCGCCGTCCTCGCCGGGAACCAGCGCACCGCTGCCGCCACCACCGCCGCTTCCGTCCGCCGAACCAGGGACCAGGCTTCCGGCGTCGCCATCGGCGGAGCCGGGGGAGTTTCCGGTACTCCCGCACGACGGCGTGAACGCGAAGGCGACGAGTGTACCCGCAGTCAACGTCCTTATTGGCCGGTGCGTCGGTCTTTCGTCGATGAGCGCGGGCTTAGCTCCGGGTGGGTGCCCGACGAGAGCAACTTGCGACACGTGATTTTCCTCCGTGGCCTCTGTCGCGGCAGAGGCGAAAACGGATCAACGGTTCTGCCGATCAGCCAGAGGATCTGCCACAAGTGCCGCCGTTGCAGCTCGGCGCGCTCGGCGGGCACTGGGCACTCTGGAGGCATTGGACGCAGCGCCCTGGGGAGTCCCCGCCCGAAGCGCAATACGGCACTGCCCCCGAGCAGTCCGTGTTGGTCGCACACTGAACGCAGCGGTTCCGCAGGCACGCCGGCGTCGACGTGCCGGCGCAGTCTGCACTGCTGGCGCACTGGACGCATTGCTGCGTGGCCGGATCGCAAATGGCCTGCGATGTGGGGCAGTCGGCGGATGTGTTGCAGCCGACGCAGGCCCCGGTGGTCGCATTGCAGATCCGGGCGTTGCCCTCGTCGGCGCACTGCTGGTCGTTCGTGCACGCAGCGTGGCACATCTGGACGCCGGGCCAACAGCTCGGGGTCGTGCCGCTGCAATCGGTGTTCGTCTTGCACTGGACGCAGCTCCCCAGCACGCAGAAGCGCGCGGACGCAGAGCACTGCGAGTCGATGGTGCACGTCACGCATCCAAGAGTCGGATCACAGTGCTGCCCCTGCGGGCAGACGCCGCATTGCGCGCTCGCATCGCCGGGGGTGACGCCGGCATCACCGCTCGACTCGTCGCCGGCGTTCGCCGCAGCCTCTCCGGTCGCTCCGTCGACCTGAGTGAAAGTGCGCCCTCCGTCGTCCCCCTGTTGTACGTCCAGTCCGCCATCGGCGAGCGTGGACTGCGATCCCAGCAAGTGATCGCTGCCGCCGCACGATGCTGCGGTGCCGATCGCGACGCACAGCCTGGCCCATCGCCTCACATCCAACGGGCGATGTCTCATACCACGAGCCTCCTTCGTGCCCTGTCGCGCCCGCGGCAAAGATCGATCAGTCTTCCCCGCCTTTTCTGTGGGTTGGACATGG
>DATGJA010000348.1:0-18477 GCA_035295445.1 Polyangiaceae bacterium
CCCCGAGAGGCTCCCGAGTACGACGGGCCCCGTCGTCCCGCTCAGGTCCATCGTCGATTGCCCGCTCGGGCGCATGAACTTGAAGATGATGTTGGTGACCGCCGAAGCGACGTCCGTAGTGATCCCCGCCTGGATTTGACCGAGCCCGGGCGGAGTGATCGCTTGAGCCCCGAGCGCGTTCACCGTGCAGAAGGAGTCCGTCGAGCCCGAGAGCACCAGGGCGGTGACCCGCTGTTCCTGCTCGAACATGCAGTTCGAGTCGCAGCCGTCGAGGTTCGCCGTGTTGCCGTCGTCGCACTGCTCCGAGTCGCTCCGGACGCCGTCGCCGCACACCACCTTCTGGCACTTCGCGTCGCACCCCGGCCCGGGCGGATCGCAAGTCTCCGGCGCGACGACGCACCCGTCGCCGCACGTGCTTCCCTTGCACACGTTCCCGACGCAGATGTCCTTGCCCCCGCACGAAGCACACTGCGCCAGCACCGGCCCCGCCGCGCATTTCTTTCCGGCGCCGCCCGACGGGCCGTTGACCATCGTACACACCTGCGGGGCGGCGCTGCAGACATCCGCGCCGGAGCAAACGTTGGGCGAGTTTGGCGTCGACGCGCAGGAGAAGGTGCAGTCGGGCTCGCAACCCGACCCGTGCATGTTGCCGGCGGAGCCGAAGTCGCACTCCTCACCGGGGTCGACCGTTCCGTTGCCGCAGTTGGGCGTCACGCAAAGCTGGCCGGTGCAAGTGCCTCCCACCGGGCAAGCCGTGCCTGCTGTGGGGGGGGGGCCGACCACGCAATGCTGCCCGAGGGACCCGCCCTTCATGAACGCGACGCAAGCGTTCGTGCCGGCGCAGAGGTCGGGAGTGATGCACGAATCGGGGGTCAGCGTGCACGAGAACGTGCAGTCCGTCTCGCAGCCGACGCCGATCCCGTTGCTGGACCCGAAGTCGCATTGCTCGCCCGGCTCGACGACCCCGTCGCCGCAGTTGGGCGAAATGCACGTGCCGCCCTTGCAGATCTGACCGGTGCCGCAAGCGGTGCCGTCGGCCTTCGGCATCCCCCCCGAGCACGCGTGCTTCGTGTCGTCGCAAACGCCCGCGCCGAAGCACTGGTTGGTCGACCCGCAGTTACGCGCCGGGTCGCTCGACACGCAGTCGAACTTGCAGTTGACGTCGCACCCCATGCCCTTGCCGTTGCTCGACCCCAGGTCGCACTCTTCCGGCGGCGTCGTGAACCCGTCGCCGCACTGGGCCGGCGCGCATACTTGCTTGACGCACAAGAACCCGGCGTCCTTGCCGCACGACGTGCCGTCAGCCAGGGGGGTCGCCGTCGTGCACGTGTGCATGGGCCCGCAAGAGGACGTCCCCCCGCACGAGTCCTTGGGGGCGCAGAGAGCGTCGCCGTTCAGCGTCCCGGGGATGCAAAACCAGGTGCAGTCGCTCTTGCAGGGCGGCGGCCCGTTGGCGGATCCAAGGTCGCAGTCCTCGCCGGTCTCGACCACGCCGTCTCCGCACACGGAGGGTCGAGTGGAGTCGGCGCCCGCGTCCCGCGGCGACACGCCCGACCCGCCGCATCCGGAGAAGGGGACGGTTATGGCCACAGCGCACAGCGCCGACAGCGCTGCAAGCCACCGGAGACTCGAGCGCATCACCAATCCGAACCCACGGACGGCATGCTTCGATCGTACACGGCCGCCGAGCCCTTTGTCAGCCATGGGGCAGGCACGCCGCAGGTACGGCGTGCGCCCCCTGGCAATGGGCGGGATTGGTCGTCTGCACGACCTCGACCACGCCCCGCGGACCCTGCGACCGCAGGACCGGGCGCGCCTGTCCCTGCCCCCGGCACGTCAGATGGACGAAGTCGGTGGCCCCCTCTTTCCCCGAGCAGGCACCGGCCTCGTTCGGCACCGTCCACGCCTGGCCGTCGGGGTAGACGACGTTAATCGCATACCGCCCCGTCGGCAGGCAGCCCTCGGTGGGGCCTCCCTTGGTGAGCGCGAGGACCTGCGGGTTGGTCAAGGCGGACGGCGGGGCCATCGCCTGGTCGGCCGTGCCCGTCGGCAGGTCGGCGGACAGACCCCGACTGTAGGGGAGAACGAGCGTCCCCCTCTTGTCGAGAGCGTTGGGGTCGAAGAGCGAATCGAAGCAAATGGCCGAGGGGCGGATGAGTGCCGTCAGGTGGTCTTGGAGGCCGACGACGGGCTGTCCCGTCGCCATGTCGAACAGGTTCGGTGCGGCGGCGGCCGTGCTCACGAGCGAGTCGCTGTCGCTTGACGTCGACGCGAGCAGCGTGATCCCCTGGATGACGATCACCGGCTCCGTCGGGCTCCCCTGGGTCTCGAGGTCGGCCGTGTCGGTCCGGTCGTCGGCGAGCTTCGTGAGGACGACCAGCGGCCAGAGGTCCGGGACGCCGAGCCCTTCCAGGATGGACTGCGGCGTCCACGTTGCCCCGTCCGCGCTCCGGTCCGCGTTCTGCCAGACGGCGAAGCCGCCCCCCTGCGCGGGGATCTGGAAGTGAAATGGCTCGCTGGCCGTCGCGTTGGCGACCTCGCTCATGGGCACGCCGAAGTCGAGCCTGAGGTGGGGGAGGCGTGACTCGTAGTTGTTCAGGTTTGCCGCGTTGACCGTGATCGGCGGCGCGAAGATCTCGAGGTCCTGAGGGATGGTCAGGATCGGCTCGTAGTTGGGATCGGTGTTGGTCGCGCCCGGTGGAGCCGTCCCGGGCGTCGCCGCTTGCGCCGACGACTGGCCGTTGGACGCGGTCGCGAAGGCGGTCGGGTTCGTGGCGTCGAACGTCACCGAGAGGCCCTCGGCGTAGAAATAGGGCCGCGTCGTGGGGAGCGCGCTTCCCACCGTGACCGTGACGTTGTCGGCCACGAAGCCGTTGTTCGGCGGCAGCGCGAAGGGGGGGATGGTGCCGGGCGCGGATCCCGGCGGAAGCGGCTGCGGGATGCCGACGTCCACCGGCAGGAAGTGCGGCTGAAAGTTCGGGTTGCTCGAATTCTTGACGGCGTCCACCGTGTCGAGGTCGCCGCCGGCGATGTCGCCCCGCTCCGGGAGCTGCCGGAACTTGAACGCGGGGGAGAAGTCCCCGGTGTAATCGTAGAAGGCCTCGACGATGTACGAGCCCGCGTCGAGGGGCGAGATCTCGAACGTCGCGCTGGCCGTGAGCGTGTCGGTGATGCCGTGGCTCAGCGGACAGTAGACGTCCTTGCCCTGGTTGCGCGGCTCCCCGCCGAAGAGGACGTCCCCCGTGACGACGCCGAAGTTGACGGGCGTGTTCGCCGTGCCGTTCGGTGGCGGCAGGTTGCGGCGGTCGAAGACGAAGAGAATGGCGCCGCCGACGATGTGTCCCTGGCTCGAGCAAGGATGCGGGCCACTGTAGACCACCGTTCCCCGGATGACCCCAGCGAACGCCAGCTCCCGGCCGCCCGGGGGTGGGGAGGTCTCGCTCGGCACCGATTCGCACGCAACGACGGCGCCGAGCAACGCCCGCGCTGCGAACCACGCGACTTCCCGACCGGTCCGCCGCCTCATCCTTACGAAGATAGATCACCTCGGCGCGTCGGCGCGAAAAGTCTCAGCCGTCCGCCGTGACCCGCACGACCTCCTCGAAGCTCGTCGCCCCCTTGGCCAGCTTCTTGATGGCCGCCTCCCGCAGCGTCAGAAGGCCGTCGTGGCGCGCCTGGCGGAGGATCTCCTTGGCGCTCGACTTGGCCACGATCAGGCGCCGGATCTTGTCGTCGATCTCCAGGACTTCGAACACGCCCGTCCTTCCCAGCAGGCCCGTCGAACGACATTGCACACATCCTTCACCGAAGGCCACCATGAGCTCCGGCTCGTGGCCCTGGGCTCGCAGCTCCTGGATGTCCAGCCCGAGGAGCGTGAGCTGGTCCGGCGTGAGGAACGTCTCGACGCGGCAGGAAGGACAGATGGTGCGAACGAGGCGCTGCGCCACGACGCCGGTCAGGGTCGAGGAAAGCACGAACGGATCGACGTCGAGCTCGAGCAGGCGAGTGATGGCGCTCGCTGCGTCGTTCGTGTGTAAGGTCGCGAGCACCATGTGGCCGGTCAGCGCGGCCTGCAGCGCGATCGTGGCGGTCTCGCCGTCGCGGACCTCGCCCACCATGATGACGTCCGGGTCCTGGCGCAGCACGTGGCGAAGCGCCTCGGCGAACCCGAAGCCGATCTTGGGCTGAACCGCGACCTGGTTGAACGCGTCGACCACGATTTCGATAGGGTCCTCGATCGTGACGACGTTCACCTCGGGGGCCGCAAGCGCGCGCAGGGCGGCGTAGAGCGACGTCGTCTTTCCGCTCCCGGTGGGGCCGGTGACCAGGATGAGGCCGTGCGGACGCGCGAGGAACTTCTCGACCACATGCAGCTGGGCGTCGAACATCCCGACCTCGGGCAGGTCCCGCAGCAGGGTCCCGGGGTCGAAGATGCGGATGACGAGCTTCTCCCCGAACGCGACGGCAATGGTCGAGACGCGCATCTCGACCTCCCGGTCGCCGCGCGCGGTCTTGATCCTCCCGTCCTGCGGACGGCGCTTCTCGGCGATGTCGAGGCGCGCGAGCGTCTTGATCCGGGACACGACCGCGGTGTGGACCACCTTCGGCAGGGTGTGCACCTGGTGAAGCACGCCGTCGATGCGCATCCGGACCGAGGAGCTCTCGCGCCGCGGCTCGATGTGCACGTCGCTCGCGCGCTGATCGAGCGCGTAGTGCAGCAGGTACTCGACCGCCGCGACGACGTGACTGTCGCTGGCTTCGATCTCGTCGACCCGCTTGAGCTTCACGTACCGTTCGAGGTTCCCGATGTCGACGCCGCCGGTCGCCTGCTGCTCGGCCGCGTCGACCGCGCCGCGAAAACCGTAGAAATCGGTGATGAGCCGCTGGATATCGGTCGGAGTCGAGACGACGAGGCGCGGCTCGCGGCGCACGTGGGCCTCGAGCGCCTCGACCAAGGCGTGGTCCAGCGGGTCCGCGACCGCCACGGTGACCGTACGCTCGTCGGCGCCGATGATGAGCGCCCCGTGCCGACGGGCGAAGGGCCGGGACAGGAGCTGCGGCGCCAGCTTCGCGTCGATCTTGAGCGGGTCGAGGTCGACGAACGGCAGCTTCACGTGCTGCGCCAGCGCTTGCATGATCGTCCGCTCGTCGAGCGGGTAGCGCGCGTCGCCGCTCTGCCCCAGGGTCAAAGCGGCGACGACCTCAGCCGGGTGGATCCCTTCGGCCGCGGACGTCGCACGGCGGCGAGCCAGTCCGGCCCCGCGCTGGCGCGCGAGCCTCGCGTGGGCGACGTCCCCCCGGGCGATCGCCTCGCGCCGCTGCTCGTCGGTGATGAGCTTGGCCCGCTCGAGCACGTCGCACAGATAAGAGAGGGTCAGGGTCGCGCGCGGATGAACGGCGGGAGCGCGCATGGGATGGGCGAATCGTATCACCCCCGCCGGAGCCTACCCTGGTACCCTTTCACGCCCATGCCCGAACTCCCCGTCGACCGCGAGCTCGCCGAGCTGCTTGCCCTCGGTGATCGCATCGTCCGAACGGCCCGCGACCGCGGGGGCGCGGACCTCGTGGCCGAGTGCGTCATGCGCACGGGAGCCGAGCTCTCCGCCCGCGTGCGGATGGGAGAGCCCGAGCTCGTCGAAGAGGCGGGGACGCGGTCGGCCGGAATGCGCGTGATCCTGCGCGGCCGCGTCGCGTCCACGTCGACGAGCGACCTGACGGAGGCCGGCATCGAGCGCTTCGTGTCCGACGCGATCGAGCTGGTCGGCCTGTCGCAAGAGGACCCGTTCGCGGGGCCGGCGGACCCGAGCCTGCTCTGCGACCCGGCGGCCGCGCCCGACCTGGACCTCTACGACCCCTCGGGGGGGGGCGTCGACGCGGCCCGCGCCATCGCGATGGCTCGCGAGGGCGAGGCGGCGGCCCTGAAGTTCGATCCGCGCATCTCCAACAGCGAGGGTGCCACCTTCGGGCGGTCGGCGGGCGGCGCCGCGATCGTGCTCTCCAGCGGTTTCCGCGCGGTCCTCAAGGGGTCGAGTCATTCGCTGAGCGTCGTCCCGGTCGCCGTCGACAAGGGGGGCAAGAACCGACGCGGCTTCCACTGGACGGAGCGTCGGCACCTCGCGGACATCGATGGTCCGACCGACGTGGGTCGCGAAGCGGCGCGGCGGACGTTGCGCAAGCTGGGCGCCCGCACCGTGCCGACGTGCGAGGTGCCCGTCGTCTTCGATCCCGACGCCGCCCGATCCATCCTTGGGCTGCTCGCCGGGTGCGTCATGGGGAGCGCGATTTGGCGCAAGTCGAGCTACCTCGTCGGGCGCGAAGGGACCCAGGTGGCAAGCGATCTCGTCACCGTGGTGGACGACCCGTGGATCCGGAGGGGCCCAGGGTCGAGGGCCTTCGACGGGGAGGGCCTCGCGAGCCGCCGGAACGTCGTCGTCGAGCGCGGCGTCCTGCGGACGTACCTCTGCGACAGCTACTCGGCGCGCAAGCTCGACCGGGCGAGCACCGCCAGCGCGTCGCGTGGAGGGGGGGCCGGGGTCGGTCCGAGCACGTCGAACTTCGTGCTCCAGCCTGGTGCGGACTCGAGCGATGCGATCGTCAAGGGAACGGGCCGGGGGCTGTACGTCACCGAGATGATGGGCTTCGGGTTCAACGCCGTGACTGGCGATTTCTCCCGCGGCGCCGCGGGTTTCTGGATCGAAGGGGGCGAGCTCACGTACCCGGTGAGCGAGGTGACCATCTCGCTCAACATGGACCTGCTGTGGAAGAGCATCGAAGCCGTCGGGAGCGACATCGACACCCGCAGCGCCACGATGGCGCCCACCCTCCGGGTCGCCAAGATGACAGTGGCAGGCGGCGTCGAGGACCAGTGACTCCGGACGAGATCAAGGCCCTGCGCAAGGAGCTGGGGTGCACGGCCAAAGAGCTCGCCGCGGCGCTTGGGCTCGAACAGGCGACCGTTATGGCTTGGGAAAAGGCCGACCTCTTCCCGACCAAGGCTTACGTGGATCGAATGAACGAGCTCCGCGCCAAGGGCCCCGGCTCCGTACCGCGGAAGGCCAAGGCCGGCGCCGACCCGATCAAGGCGCTGACGGACCCCCAGGTCTGGGAGCTCTTGCGGAAGATCGCTGCCCACAAACGGCTCCGAGACGAGGTCGTCAAGCTAGCCGACAAGTACCCGGACCCAGCCGAGGAATGACCTCGTCACCCCGGGTTAGTGCTTCTGACCTACCCGGGTAGTCGGGCCGTGCTCATGTCACGAAGTGCCGCGTAGTCAGCGGCGTTTCCGATCGAGGGCACGCATGCAACTCCAGGGAAGGACACTGTCCGTAAGGCTCATATGGCCGTTCATCCGCGGCATCGGCATCGACGCCGAAGCCGCCGAACAGTTCTCGAGAGCGGGCTTTGGCTCGGCGGATTTCACCAAGCCGACCACCCGCATTCCGCACGACCTGGCCATCCACGTCCTCGAGTCGTACGTGCAAAGGACGGGGGACGTCTCGATCGGTCTGCGGGCGGGAACCCTGGCCGAGCCGGGCGACCTCGAGCCGCTCGAGCGCTTGTCGCAGTGCGCTGACACGCTTCGCGAGGGGCTGCGGTCGTTCGGCCGATGCGTGCGAACGCTCCACGGCGCCGCTGTCCTCTGGCTGATCGAGGGTCCGCGCGAGGCGCTGTGGCGGTTCCAGACCACCGACGGAACGGAGCCGTCTCCTGCCGCGAACGACTTCATCATCACGTGCATCGGCGCGTTTGCCAATCGGTGCGCGACGGTCAAAGAGCCGGCCGTTGAGGTCCACTTCACCCATGCTCGTCCGGCCTACGGCGCCGTGTACGAGCGGGTCTTCCAGACGAGCCGTATCCGATTCGGAATGCCGCACAATGGACTGGTCTTTCGCCGGTCGTGGATCGACCAACCCATGCCCTGGTCTCACCCGGAGCTGCGCGCCGGAATGGAGCTCGCGCTCCTTCCGAAGCGCAGAGGCGCGGGGGGGGACCTGCGCGACCGTGTCTCGGAGATCGTCCTCGGGAGCCTCGCGGGGGGCGGCCCGTCCATGCCGGTCGCGGCGGGAGCGCTCGGGATGAGCGTCGCCACGCTGCGCCGCCGATTGACCGCCGAGGGGACCGGGTTCAACGAGATCGTCAATGACATGCGGCGAACGGTGGCCGAGATCTTCCTCCTCAGCTCCACACCGGCCAGCGAGATCGCGCAGCTGCTCGGGTTCGCTCACGTGCCGGCATTCTACGCCGCCTTCCGCCGCTGGACCGGGGCGACGCCGGCCACCTACCGCGCGCAGCTCCTGGATCTCGAGAGCGAACGACAGGTGGCCGCCGATTCGCAGCCGCCGCCGGCGGGCGGCACCCTGAGGATGCCGATGGAGGACGTACTCTCAGGCGTCGGGCTTCAGAGGCAAAGCCTATCGGTGGGATAAAGACCGTGGTCGGCCGGCCGGCCGCGGATTCGTGTGGGAATCCGTGACCACCACGCCCGAAAAACCTCGCCGCGGCGGACGGCAAAGAGGACCGCAAACTCGGTCCTCATTGGCCTCCCGAGAGGTGGTCCGAAGTGCCCTAGGCGTTCGAACCCGTTCGGAGTATCAGAAGGCGAGCATGGGGCGGAGCATGGGTCGTCCAGCGCGTGCTTTGGCGATGGTGGGCGTCGCGGGCATGACCGCTTGCGCGGATATCAGCGGGCTGAGCGACTACTCGAGCTGCAGCGGCGACTGTCGCGAGGGCGGGGGCGCGACCGTCGACGGCCCAGGGAGCAGCGGGTTCGCCGACTCGCAGTCGGGTGACGACGTCTCGATGACAGGCCAGGTCGACGTAACCGAACCTTTCGACTCCGGCGCCGACTCCACGTACGCCGACACCTTCGGGGGCGGCATGGACTCGACCCTGCCCGACGTGGCGGGCGACGTCGTGCCCGTCGCGGATACGGGCATGGACACGACGATGGTGCACGATGTCGGTGGACCGGACATCGGGCCGGACGTGCCGATAGTGATGGAGGCGGCGACCGTGACGGGTCGCGAGTGCTGGGGACCGGACGGTGGAGCGTACCTGTGCCAGGCGGGACAGCTCTGTTGCGTGAACGCGGTGACGTACGGATCCGAGTGCGTTACGGGCTCAAGTTGTCCCTCCCCCTATACGCCGGTCAACTGCGCCGGCGCCACGGGCAACTACCCCGATGCGAGCCTCTGCGGCCCCTCCCAGGCTTGCTGCGGGATGCTCACGCTCAACGGGGGCAACCTCCCGAATTGCAACGCCACCCAGTTGAGTTCAGCATGCCAGTCCTCGTGCGCCGATGTGCCTCCGGCCTCTTGTCTAGGCACCTTTACGATTCGTCTCTGCGGTAAGGCAGCCGACTGCGCGGGGGACGGTCTGAACAACAGTTGTTGTCGCTTCGGCCAGAGCCCGGTGTACTGGTGCGCGACCACGTTCGGGTCCGCGGCCTGCCTTCAGTGAGGACCGAGCGAACCGGGCCATGGTGATGATTGTCGCAAGTTTGGCGTGACGTGTCGCGTCACACGCGATGCCGCGGTGCGCGCGCCAGGACCGTACTCCGCGAGCGGGGCCCGTAAGCGCGGTCGCGCCTAGGGGTAATTGCGAATTGGATTTTTCCCCCCCGAGCCGCTCGACCCGCCAGCCGCGTCACTCGAATGAGTTCGATCGCGGCCGCCCCGTTGTAGTAGCGTGCGCGGCGATTTCGACACGAGGGAGAAGCGCCCACCCTCGGGCGCCCGGGAGCGAGCCCATGAAGAAAATTGGATCGGCGGTACTCATCATCCTTGGACAAGTATTCGCGGCGTCTCTGGCCAGCGCCGACACCGCAAACACCCTATCGGACCCACGCGACTACCAGGGCCTTGCTGTGGCCCCCAACGGCACGTTCTCGGCGTATGCCTACTTCCGCCACGTCTCCGCGGCGGTGGACTCCGCCGGGCATGGCGAGAACCTCAGTCAGACGCTAGGGGTGGCCCGCGCGAACTACCTCCTGAAATTCGGCAATCTCTCGATCGTGCCGATCGATCTGACCCTGCCGTATGCGGATGCGACCGTATACGTCCCCCAGCCAATGAGCCCGTTCGGCCAGACGCTGAACAACACGGGCCTAGCCGACCTCACGTACCTTCCGACGATCGGATACACGATTCACGAAGGCGAGGAGATACACACCATCCTGGCGGCGACCATTTACGTGACTGCCCCGACCGGGAACTACAACGCCCCGGATCTGATCCACATCGGCGACAACCGCTGGCGGTTTCAGGGCAGCCTCATCGCGGCCCAACGATACAAGATGCTCACGTTCGATCTGGTGGGCGACGTCACCGGCTATACGAATAATAGGAATTTCATCGTTCCCCTTCCGGGGATGGGCGGTATGACCACCCCCACTACCGAGGCGATTATGCAGGACCCCTCCATCGGGGTCGAGGCGCACGTCGGCGCGGACCTGTCGAAGACGTTCTGGGCCGCCGCGTCGTTTTACTTCCTCTCCCAGGGCGCGCACACGTTCGAGGTCTTCACCGCAGGCGGCGTGGACACCGGCGTCAAGGCCACAGCCACCCCGCAGCAGTCGGTCGAGACGCTCCGCTTCACCTACGGGATTCACATCGAGAAGCAATCGCAGCTGCTCCTCCAGTACAATACGGACATCCTCGAGTCCGGGGGCTATGCGCTCACGCAGTACTTCGGCGCCCGCTTCAACCACTTCTTCTTCTGATCGACGAACAATCGTTTCGGAGGCAGGCCATGAAGATCGATTTCGCGGGGCAAACGGGGACGAAACGGCGGCTCGCCGCCGCGGCGCTCGTCGCCGCGGGGTTCGCCCCGCTCGGGGCCGCGGCGTGCAAGAGCGGCGGCGGCGGGGAAGGCGCGCAGCCGGCGGCCGGGGATGCGGCGGCGCAGCCGGCCACCGTGGCGTCGGCGTCGGCGGGGCCTCCGGCGGACCCGGAGATGCTGGCCTACGCCCAAAAGCAGGTCGACGCGGCCTACAAGGGCACCGACCGGACGGCGCCGACGAGCGCGGCCAAGCCCCAAAAGGGGAAGAAGGTCTGGATCATCTCGCCGGGTCAGGTCGGAGAGAGCGCGTCGATCCCGACCAACGCGGCGAAAGAGGCGGGCGAGGCGCTCGGGTGGAAGATGACGCTCTTCGACGCGAAGCTCGATCCGTCGATGTTCGGCACGGGGATCCGCCAGGCGATCGCGGCGAAGGCGGACGGGATCATCCTCGACGCGATCGACTGCGCGTGGGTGAAGCAGCCTCTCGTCGAGGCCCACGCCGCGAAGGTCAAGGTCGTCGCGTACTACGCGCTCGACTGCGACGACCCCTCCGTCAAGGGCGAGCCGCTCTACGACGCGTCGGTCGACTTCGGGTCGAGCTTCGGCAACTACGCCGAGCTCACCCGCGCGTGGGGCGCGGTGAAGGCCGACTGGGTCATCGTCAAGACCCAGGGCAAGGCCAAGGTCATCAACTTCAAACAAGACGAGTTCCTTGTCGTCAAATACATCCGCGAAGGGTTCGAGCAGGAACTCGCCAAGTGCAAGACCTGCGAGATCGTCAAGAGCGTCGACTTCACGCTGGCTGACTTCGGGCCCAAGCTGCAGCAGAAGGCGCAGGGCGCGCTCCTCCAGCACCCCGAGGCGAACGCGGTCCACGTTCCGTACGACACCCCGATGCACCTCGGCATCGGCGCGGCGATCCTCGAGTCCGGCCGCAACGACTCGCTCAACGTCATCGCCGGTGAGGGGTTCCCCTCGAACATCCAGCTCATTCGGGACAACAAGGGCCAGGACGCTGCGAACGCGTTCCCGGCGGCCTGGACGGGGTGGGCCTCGGTCGACACGATGAACAGCGTGTTCCACGGACAGAAGCCCCAGGACTCGGGCATCGGCTACAAGCTCATCGACAAGGACCACAACATGCCGGAGCCCGGCAAAGGGTACGAGCCCTCGCAGGACTACCGGGCGGCATACCGCAAGGCATGGGGCCTGACGCCGTAGCCACGAGCGAGCCGGGCGGCGCGCGCGACGTCGTTCTTCGCGTCGTCCGCGTCAGCAAGACGTTCCCGGGGACGGTCGCGCTCAAGGACGTGAGCCTCGAGCTGCAGCGGGGCGAGGTCCATGCCCTCGTCGGAACCAACGGCTCCGGGAAGTCGACGCTCATCAAGGTGCTGGCGGGCGTGTGCGCCGCCGATCCCGGCGGCGAGATCGAGATCGGTCGCCGTCGGTTCTCCGCGAGCCGCTTCGGGCCCGCGGACGCGAGGGAAGGGGGCCTTCACTTCGTGCACCAGGCCCCGGCGATCTTCCCCATGCTGAGCGTCGCGGAGAACCTAGCCATCGGCCGCGGCTTCGAGATGCGCCCGGGCGGACGCATCGCGTGGGCCGAGCAGCGCGAGCGGGCGAAGCGCGTCATCGCGCGCTTCCACATCCGCGCGGAGCCGGACATCCCCGTGGGGTTCTTGCGGCCCGCGGACCGGACGCTGGTCGCCATCGCCCGCGCCCTTCAAGATCAGGAGGGCGAGCACGAGGGCGTGCTGGTCCTCGACGAGCCGACAGCGTCGCTGCCGGGGCCGGAGGTCGAGCGTCTGCTCGAGGCGCTGCGCCGGTACGCCGCCGCGGGGCAGACGATCGTCTACGTCACGCACCGGCTCGAAGAGGTCCTGCGCGTCTCCGATCGCGTCACGGCGCTGCGCGACGGGCGCGTCGTCGACACGGTCGCGACGCGATCGATCGACGAGCTCGGGCTCGTCTCCCTCATCGTGGGGCGCGCCGTCGACGCCCCGGCGCCCGTGTCGCGTTCAGGCGCTCCGTCGGTCGGTGCGGCGCTGCTCGTCGCGCGCAACGTCGCCGGCGGGCCGGTCGCGTCCGCGAGCTTCGAGGTCGCGCGCGGCGAGATCCTCGGGATCGCGGGCTTGCTCGGGTGCGGGGCCTCGGAGGTCCTGCGCATGCTCTTCGGCGACGCGCCGATCTCGTCGGGCGAACTCACGCTCGACGCGAAGCCTTATCGACCGCAGAGCGCCCGGGCGGCCATGGACGCGGGGCTCGCGTACGTCCCGGCCGATCGCGCGGCCGACGCGGCGTTTCACGGAATGAGCGTGCGGGCGAACCTGTCGGCGGCGGGCGTGCGTCGATACTTCCGAGGCATGCGCCTGCGTCACGCCGTCGAGAAGGGCGAGGCCGGCGCCGCGATCCGGCGCTTTCTCATCCGTGCCGCCTCCGACGAGCAGGTCCTCTCGACGCTCTCGGGCGGCAACCAGCAAAAGGTCGTCCTGGCGCGCTGGTTGCGGGACACTCCCAAGCTCATCCTTCTCGACGAACCGACGCAGGGGGTCGACGTCCACGCGCGCGCCGAGATCCACGACGCCCTGCGCAAGGCCGCCGCCGAGGGGACGGCGTCGGTCGTCGTGACGTCCGACTTCCGGGAGCTGGCCCATCTTTGCGATCGCGTGCTCGTGATGGTCCAGGGGCGTATCGTCGGGGAGGTGCGGCCCCCTGCCCTCGACGCGCATCGCCTCACGGAGCTCGCGCATTTCACCCCGGAGACGGCCCCATGACGCAGACGACCACCGAATCACTCGAGCGGGGATCCGCTGCGGACGCCGCGACGGCGAAGGAGGCCACTCGGCGATCGCGCGCGATGCGCGGCCCGTTCCTCCAGCGCTACGCGCTCGTGCTGCTCTTCGCCGCCGTGGGCCTCTTCTTCGCGGTGAGGCTGCCCGACTCGTTCGCGACGGTCCTCAACTTCCGCAACATCGTCGGCAACCAGTCGGTCCTGGCGATCGTGAGCATCGCCGCGATCCTTCCGCTCATCGCGGGTCAGTTCGACCTGTCGATCGGTTCGGTGCTCGGCCTGACCACCATCGCGACGGCGTCGGCGCTCTCCCGGTTCTCGGCGCCCATTTGGGTGGCCGCGCTGGTCGGGATCGGACTCGGCGCGGCGGTCGGCGCCTTCAACGGGTTCGTCATCGCCAAGCTCGGCGTGAACGCGCTCATCACGACCCTCGGCGTCGCGACGGTCATCACGGGTCTCATCTCCCTTTACACCAACGGCTTGAGCATCCTCACCGGCATCCCCGAGTCGCTGACCAACCTTGGCTCCGGGACGTGGCTGGGACTCCCGCGGACGCTCTACGCGCTCGCCGCCGTGGCCGTGTTCGCGTGGTACCTGCTCGAGCACACGCCGTTCGGTCGGTACTTGCACGCGGTGGGTTCGAACCCGAACGCCGCGCGCCTCGTGGGTCTCGACGTCGACCGGATCGTGATCCGAAGCTTCGTCGTCTCCGGGGCGCTCATCGGCTTCGGCGGCGTCCTCGAGGTCGCGCGGCAGGGGGGCGGCAACCCGCAGACCGGCAATTTCTTCCTCATGCCCGCCCTGTCGGCCGCCTTCCTCGGGGCGACCAGCATCCACCCCGGACGGTTCAACGTGCCTGGGACCATCGTTTCGGTCTTCTTCTTGGCCACGACGGTGAGCGGGCTGGCCCTCTCGGGTGTCGACAACTGGGTCGAGTCGGTCTTCAACGGAGCCGCCCTCGCCATCGCCGTCGGTCTATCGACGTACCTCGGCCGACGCCATGCCGGGTAAGGCAAGAGGGGAGCCCGACCGTTCGACGTAAGACCTTGACCCCGTTTGAATCGACCTTGAAGTCAAAGGGGATAATTGTAGTGTAACTGCATCGAGCGGTCTCGTCGTTGACAAGGGCCGCGCTGCGCGCAAGGGTCAAAAGGGCGCTCGCCCAAGGGAGCCTCGGCGAGCGCGCAGGTGAGCGATGGGTCTATCCTCTGTGTCGGGCCGTTTCATCCAACCGTTCGCGCGGGTGCTGTCCGAGTACGAGTGCTTCGCGACCGAGTCGCTGAACAAGCTGAAGGCGATGGATCCGGGCAGCCGGTTGCCCGTGCGACAGGTGAACGAGCTGGCGACGAGCCAAGTCCGAGAGACCGGCGATCCGGACCTCGGACTGAAGGCCGCAGAGGCTATGCCGCTCGGCGGGGGCGGCGCGCTCGACTACGCGATGCACACCGCGAGCAGCATTCGCGAGGCCAGCGAGGTGGGGGCCCGCCACTCGCCCCTCTTCAACGACGCCCTCGGCGTGCAGATCGACGTGAGAGGTCCGAGCGCCATCTTGCGGGTCGACATCGCTCCGCCCGTCCCACGCGCGGTGACGGACTTCACGCTCGCCGTCTGGTACCGAAACTACCTTCGAGCCCCCCTCGCCGACGCGCCGAAGCTCGAGTGCTGGTTCTCGCACTCGAGGCCGTCGAACACGAACGAGTACGAACGCACCTTCGGGACCGCGGGGCTTCGCTTCGGCGCGCCCTTCTCCGGGTTCGCCTTCGCGCGCGAATGGCTGGACGCGCCGCTCCCCGGATCGGACCCGGCCCTCCACGCGCTGCTCTGCGAGCACGTCGCGCTCATGCTCGAGCAGCTCCCTCAGCGGCGAACGGTGGCGGCCCGCGTTCGGGAGATTGCGCTGCGCGATCTGCTGCGCGGGTCGCCGAACGTCGTGACCGTCGCACGACAACTTCGGATGAGCGCGCGCACGCTCGGACGCCGATTGCAGACAGAGGGTACGAGCTTCACCGCGCTTCTCGACGATCTGCGCCGCGAGCTCGCCCTAAGGCACGTCGGCGGCAATCACGCCGAGCTGAGCGAGATCGCCTTTCGCCTCGGGTTCGCGCACGTCGAGGCGTTTCATCGCGCGTTCCGACGATGGACGGGGGAGACGCCGCTCGGCTATCGCCGAAAGCTCGGGCTCGTTCGCGATTCGCAAGCGGGTGTGTCGTCCGAACTCTCGCTCCGCTCGAGCGTGCGGACGACCGGCGCTACCTCCTAGAGCCAAAGAACTAACTGTCGGGTCACGGCGAGTGTCTCGCGCGGCGCTGCGGGCTAGCGTGCGTGCGATGAATCCGCGACTCCGCATCGTCCTACTGTCCCTCGTCGTCGCCGCTTCCGGCGCCTGCAGTTCGAGCCCCGCCTCGCACGCCTCGAGCCCGTCGGAAGGCGGCGCGTCCGAACCCGACGGCCGCGACGCCGGCGCGCCGGAAGAAGCCGCGTCCCCGACCGCCATCCCCACCGGTCTCGACCTTCCGACGGACAAGGGTCCCGTCCACGGATCGGCGGCCGGCGGCGTGCGATCGTTCCTCGGCATACCGTTCGGAGCCACCACCGGCGGCGCCAATCGGTGGAAGGCGCCGCAGCCCGCCGCCGCATGGACGAGCCCGCGCGACGTCACCAAGCTCGGCCCGATCTGTCCGCAGATCAACCCGCAGACGATGGGTTACGACCCCACGGGCGACGAGGATTGCTTGTCGCTCAACGTGTGGACTCCCGACCCCGCGCCGACGTCGCCGCTCCCGGTCATGGTGTGGATCTTCGGCGGCGCGTACGAATTCGGAAGCGGCGGCTCGATGCCGTACGGGGGGGCGCAGCTCGTTCCGAAGGGCAACGTCGTCGTCGTCACGCTCAACTACCGCGTCGGCGCGCTCGGCTTCTTCGCGAGCGGCGCGCTCGCCGCAGAGGGGTCGGGCGGGGCGGGCAACTATGGGATCCTCGATCAGCGCGCCGCGCTGCAGTGGGTGCAGACGAACATCGCGAACTTCGGCGGGGACAAGAACAGCGTGACCCTCTTCGGCGAGTCTGCGGGCGGCAACAGCACGTGCATTCACCTCGTCTCTCCAGGGAGCCAGGGCCTCTTCCAGCGAGCCATCGTCGAGAGCGGCCTTTGCACCAAGCCGGCCGAGACCCTCTCCGGGGCCGAGACCGTAGGAGACGCATTCGCCTCGGCGCTCGGCTGCTCTGGCTCCGGCGCCCTCGCTTGCCTTCGTGCGCTGACGCCGGCAGCGGTCACCATGGGCCCGGCGAACGCCCCGCCGATGCTTCCGGGGGGCTCTTTTACCAGGACGACTCCAAGGGCGGCTTCTTCCAGCCCGTGGTCGACGGCCAAGTCCTACCGGAGCAACCGGAGGCGCTGATTGCGGCGAAGAAGGTCGCGGTCCCGGTGCTTCACGGCGCGAACACGGCCGAGGGGGTGCTCTTTCACGCCGGCGTCTTCGGGGACACACCGGTGATGACCACCGGCGACTACCAGGCCGCGCTCATGCGGCGGTTCGGCGGCGGCGCTTCCGCGGTCGCGGCGCAGTATCCCGCGGCGAGCTTCGCTTCACCCAACGACGCGCTGACCCAGGTGACGGCGGACGCTTTCTTCGTTTGCCCCGCCCGCAAGATGGCGAAGCTCCTCGACGCGGCCGGCTCCAAGTCTTACCACTACACCTTCAACGGCACGCTCGCCGGCACCCCCTTCCCCGCCCTGGCGGGGAAGGCGTTTCACAGCTCGGAGCTGCCGTACGTCTTCGGCGCGAGCTACGTCCTCGGCAGCGTGGATTCCGCGAACCAGCCCCTCGTCGACGCGATCGAGGGGTACTGGACGCGCTTCGCGCGCACCGGCGACCCCAACGGCGGTTCGGATCCCATGTGGCCCGTCTACACGACCGCGGCCGACCAATCGCTGAAGCTCGACACGAGCATCTCCGTGACCACCGCCGTCGACAAGGCCAACTGCGACTTCTGGGACACCGTCACGATCATTGCGCCGTAGGACGGTCGGTCGGACTTAGAACGCCTAACAAAACAGTCGAGCAACGGAGTTGAAGCAGATGAGGGCGGCGCCGAGCGAGAGGAAAGCGCGATGGATGTCGGCGCGGCGTTCGTAGCGAGTCGCGAGCCGACGGTAGTTGTGGAGCCAGGCGAACGAGCGCTCCACCACCCAGCGGAAGCGCCCCAGACGCACCGCCGATTCGATGCCACGACGGGCGATGCGGGGTACAACGCCGCGAATCAGGCAGCCGGCGCGGCAGAAGACGTGGTCGTACGCCTTGTCGGCGTGCAGTTTGGCAGGCCGGTGTTTCGGACGACCGCGCGGGCGTTTGATGCTGGGGATCTTGTCGAGCATCGGCTGCAACATGTTCGACTCGTGGGCGTTGGCCGGGGTCAGCTCGACGGCCAGCGGGATGCCGTTGGCGTCGACGATCAGGTGCTGCTTGGTCCCGAGCTTTCCACGATCCGTCGGGTTCGGGCCCGTCTGCTGGCCCCCCCTTTTGCTCGTACGCTGGAAGCGTCCAGCGCCGCGCGGGACCAGTCGATCCGGTCGGCCCGCCCCAGCTCATCGAGCAGCACCCGATGCAGCCTGTCCCACACGCCTGCGGCCTGCCAATCGCGAAGCCGTCGCCAGCAGGTCATCCCCGAGCCGCAGCCCATCTCCTGCGGCAAGTACTCCCAGCCGATGCCTGTCTTGAGCACGAACAGGACGCCCGTCAGCACGGCGCGATCGTCGCACCGAGGTCGACCTCCGCGCGGCTTCTCAGGCTCCGGCGGGATGAGCGGTTCGATTCGTTCCCACAGCGCGTCCGATACGAGCGGCTTTGCCATGGGCCTGTTCACCTATCCATCCATCGGACAGTGGGCCAAGTTTTGTTAGGCGTTCT
>DATGJA010000349.1:0-8156 GCA_035295445.1 Polyangiaceae bacterium
GAGGGCCGTTCTCCGCTCCCGGCTCCCCTCGCGTACGATGGCGCGGCCCATGGCCCCGCCCCGCAGCGATCTCTGGAAGAGCGTGTACCCACGGCTCCTCCTCATCGCGAGGCGATACGCGAGGACGGTCGCCGACGCCGAGGATCTCGCGCAGCAGGCGCTCGCCGAGTCCTTCGCGCGCATGCCGAACCCCACGGACCTGGCGAGCTTGCTCGCGTACGCCGCGGCGATCGCGCGCAATCAGAGCCTCACTCGCGCGCGCGACGCGGCACGCCGCGCGGACGAGCGCTGGCTGGACGGCGCCGCTGGCGCGACCGGACGCGAGGTGCGCACGCCCGAGGACGAGGTGCTCGCGCGCGAGGGCGCGCGGCGGTCGCTCGCGGCGCTGCAGGCCCGCATCGGCGATGATCCGGTGGCCCTCGCGATCGTCGACTGCGTCTTGCGCGGGGACGAGACGCCGGCCGAGTGGGTCGCCGCGACCGGCTACGACATCGAGGCGATCCGCAACGGGCGCAAGCGGATCGCTCGGCACGTGGCCGCCCTTCGAGGCGACGGCGGCGAGACGGCACCCGGCGTGAATGGAGAGATTTCGGAACCCGCAGAGGCAACGGACCGATGACCAAGAAGCAGAGACTCGAACCCCACGAGGCGTGGGACGTCATCGAGAAGATGGCGCTCGAGGACGACATCGAGCGGATCGCGAAGATGAGCGACGCCGAGGTCGACGAGGAGCTCGCGCGCGGCGGCTTCGACCCGGCGAAGGTGCGCGAACGCGCGGAAGCGCTCGCGGCAGGTGCACGCAAGAGAGCGTCGCGGCGGAGGCCATGGTGGCCCGCGGCGGCCGCGGTGACCGCGCTGGCGGCTGGGATGGCGGTGGTCGTTGGGGTGGCTCGTGAGGACGGCCGGGTGACCTCCGGCCCCCCTCCAGCGGTGCAGGCGGACCGGCTCCGTCGGGACGCGCTGGCAGAATGTCGCGAGCGCCGCTTCACCGCGTGCGAGCGGATGCTCGACGAGGCCAAGGAGCTCGACCCCGGCGGCGAACGGTTGCCCGAAGTGCACGACGCGCGGACCCTCCTCGAGCGGCAGAAGAACCCTCCGAAGCCGTAGCCGATCGGAGTTGTCGCTCAGGGCAGGGCTCCGGAGTCACCCGTCGATCGAACGCGCTACGCACGGCGGGCGGAGTTGGGTGACTCGTCCGAACTCTCGCTTCGCTCGAGCGTGCGGACTCGGGCCGTCGGGGGCCACGTGGGCGCGTCCAATCCGAGAAGGAAGGCCCAGCGTTCGCGAGAGCGGCCCAGATGACGGAGTAGTCTGTCCCATTGCGCGCGGATGGCCTCCGGCGTGACGTAGAGCCAGACGTCGCGTGTGTTCGCCTCTCGCAAAAGCGCGCCCGTCCAATACGCGCGCTCCTGCTCGTCGGCCGCCGCCAGGTGCCGGCGCAAGTCCCCGACCGTGGCGTCCGTCCACCAAAGGAAGTAGGGCCGGCAGGACGGATCCGTCAGGTCGGCGCTGGTGGGAGGAAGGACCGGCGCCATGACCCGTGAAGGTAGCACGGGGGCCGCGGCGGCCGTCCAACCCCCCCGCGGCGCTGGTTCGCCGCCTCCAAACGACAACGCGCCCGACCCGCCCGCGGGGGGCGGAATCGAGCGCGTGGTCTTTGCCGTAGCTCGGGAAGATCAGCCGCCGGTGGGCGCGTCGGACGTGGTGCCGCCGTCGCTGCCGCCTTCACCGCCGCCGCCGCCTTCGCCGCCACCGCCCTCGGTGCCGGCCTCGGTGCCGCCCTCGGTCGTCGTCGGGTACTGCATCGGGCACGCGGCATCGCCCGACTCATGCGCCAGCAAGCACGTGACCAGGGTCGATGCCGGCATCCCGCCAGCCATGTAGTTGTTGGTGAAGCAGGTGCTCACCGCCGTGTTCGACCCCGCGTCCTGCGCGCACTGCAGCGCCTTCGCGATGGCGATGTCGCAGCACGTGTCGGAGCCGCATGCCGTGGCTGCGGTCATGCACTGCTGCTGGTAGCAGGCCCATGAGGCCGAGCCCGAATCGAACGTGGCGATGTTCGGGGTGCCGCTGGGAATCGAGCCGGCGTCGCAGGCAGGGCCCGTGCTCCCGCTGCTCGAACCGCTGGTCGAGCCGGAGGTGCTGCCGCTCGTCGAGCCCGAGGTGGTGCCGCTCGAGGATCCGCTCGAAGAGCCGCTCGAGGAGCCGCTCATCGACCCCGAGCCGCCGTCCGTGTTCGGCGTGCCGCCGTTGTCGTCTCCGCTGCAACCAATGAAAACCATTCCGGTGACCGCGGCCACCGCCGATAGTCCAACAAGCAATTGATAACGACGCATGTTCCAGGCCTCCCTTGACCGGCGCACCATACCCAGTGAGGGTAGGGTGGCGCAATAAGTATGAGTGGGTTTCCGGTGACGTTGTACGACAAACGCTCGCGGCGCGCCCCTCGAACGGCTCAGGTCCAGCGCCGGTCGAACGGAATCCCTCGGCGATGCGCGGCGTGGGCCTTTTTCAAGTTCGCGCCCCCGCTGTGACGGGTCGTTGCCCGCCGGCGATGCTACTTAAGGAAGCGTGCTGCGCCGAGGCGCCTCCCCCGGATCCGAGACGATGCGGGCGCCACTCGGCCTTCGCCCCAAGCTCGGCGCGGCGCGGGCCTCGGGACCCCTCGCGGTCGCTATCCTCGTCCTGGCGGTCGGGACTGCTGTGGTGCCGGTCCCCGGTTTGGCGGCACGAGGGTGGCGGTGGCGCGCGATCGCCGCGGCGGCCCTTGTCGGTCTGTCGGCGTGGGTCCACCAGGCGCTGGCCAAGCGCAGGCCGCCGCCCAAGGGGTGGCTCGTGGTCGACGACCGGGGCGCGCACAGGCTCGAGCGCGGTCGCACGACCGAGCTCGTCGACTGGAGCCAACCGTTCGGCGTGACCGTCCTCACGAGCCCCGATCGCGCCACCCTCCTGCTCGCGCTGACGCGCCCGGGGCAAACGCGTTACCTCGGCGCGATCGCGCGCTTACCCGAGGACGCCGCAGCGGCGCCCGGGCTGTTCGAGCGCGCAGCGACGGCGGCTGACGCCGACGTGAGAATGGGCGACCAGTGGTCCCTGAGCGCCGCGGATGCCGAGCGGTTCGTGGCCGAGCTGGCGCGGAGGGCCCCCGGCGCGCTCGACCGAGTGTACTTGTCCGACGCCTCCGGGCAGGCGATCGTCCTCGACCGCGCGGAGCTGCGCGTCGGCGACCTCCGGGTGGACCTCGGCGCGCCGCTTGAATGGCGCGCATCGTATTTCCAGGAGCTTGGTGCCCACGCCGCGTCCATCTGCCAGGCCACCTGGGTCAGGCAGGGAGACGTCGAGTTCGCGTTCGTCGCCCCGGCGGTATCCGGTGGATGGCTCGCCGATGGCTCGCCGGTCGCACGGGCTGCGGTGCAGGGCGCCGCACGCGTTGCCCTCGCGCGGGATCTGGCGCTCCTGCGAGCGACCGCGAGCGACCCGCCGGCGCGCGAGCTCCGCCACGCGATCGATCGCGTATTCGTCGTTCCGCTGCGGCGAGCGCTCGATCGAGCTCCCCGGCTCCCGCGCGTCTCGCCGCCCCCCTCCCGACGGATGCCCGAAGGCCGCGCGTAGTCCGCACGCTCGAGCGGAGCGAGAGATCGGACTACGACACCCCACCAGTCCGCACGCTCGAGCGGAGCGAGAGATCGGACTACGACACCCGTAGGCGAACGTCATCGGGGACCGGGCATGCTAATCGGCTCGGGGGATGAGCCGCTTTTACGTCACGACCCCGATTTACTACGTCAACGACGTCCCGCACCTCGGGACGTCGTACACGACCATCGCGGCCGACGCGGTGCGCCGCTACCACCTGCTCCGGGGCCACCCGACGCGGATGCTCACCGGCACCGACGAGCACGGGCAGAAGCTCGAGCGCGAGGCTCAGGAACGGGGGATGTCTCCCGAAGAGCTCGTACGCCAGATGAGCGATCGGTTCGAGGCGGCCTGGCCGAAGCTCGAGGTCTTCGCCGACGACTTCGTGAGGACGACGCAGGCGCGCCACGAGACCCGCGTCCAGGAGCTCTGGCGACGGATCGAGGCGCGAGGGGACCTCGAGCTCGGGACGTACGAGGGCTGGTACTGCGTCGGATGCGAAGAGTTCAAGACCGAGAAAGACCTGCTCCCCGGCAACCTGTGTCCCTTGCACCGCGTTCCGGTGGAGCGCCAGTCGGGCGAGACCTACTTCTTCAAGCTGTCGCGCTATGGCGAGCGCCTGCTCGAGCACTTCGAGGCGCACCCCGAGTTCGTCGAGCCGGAGGCGCGGCGCAACGAGGTCAGGAGCTTCGTCGCCGGAGGCCTCAAGGACCTCTCGGTGTCGCGCACGAACCTGCGCTGGGGGATCCCGGTGCCCGGCAATCCCAAGCATGTCATGTACGTGTGGTTCGACGCGCTCGCGAACTACTGGTCCGTCTTGCAGGGCGACCCGGCGCTCGAGAAGTTCTGGAGCGACGCGACCGTCGTTCACCTGATGGGCAAGGACATCCTGCGCTTTCACGCCGTCTACTGGCCGGCGTTCCTCATGAGCGCGGGCCTGCCGTTGCCGGCCAAGGTCTTCGCCCACGGGTTTCTGACCTTCAACGGGCTGAAGATGAGCAAGTCGCTCCGCAACGCGGTCGACCCCATCGGCATCGCGGCGGCCTTCGGGGAGGTCGCCGGCGGCGACACGGCGGGCGCGGACGTGCTCCGATATCAGCTGCTTCGTGCGATCGCCTTCGGCCAGGACGGCGACTTCGATCTCGCGGCGATGGTGGAGCGCTACAACGCGGACCTCGGCAAGAACCTCGGCAACCTGCTCGCGCGAACGCTCGGCCTTTGTGCGCGGTTCACGGCCGGCAAGGCCCCCGGAGCCGGGGCGCGAACGGAGCTCGAGGACTCGCTCGATCGCGCGGTGATCGATCACTGGCGGCGCGCGCTCGACCACTGGGACCGCCTCGAGCCCCACCGCGCTCTCGAGGCAACCCTGGGGATCGCGGCGCTCGCCAACCAGTACGTGGACCGCGCGGCGCCTTGGGCCGAGGCCAAGAAGGGCTCGCAGGCGCGCGTGGAGGCGATCCTCGGCGTGCTCTTGTCGGTCCTCGAGGCGACGAGCCGCCTGCTCTGGCCGGTCTTGCCGAACAAGAGCGAAGCGATGCGCGCGCAGCTCGGTCTGAGCCCGCTCGCGCTGGCAGGGAAGGACGTGCTCGCGCCCGGGCCCGCTCTGGCGCCGCTGCCCCCCGGTACGGCGCTAGGGGACGGGTCGCCGCTCTTCCCGACGATCGACGAAGATAGGGCCAAGGCGCTTCTGGCGCGGTTGACTCCGGCCGAGGCGACCTCGACCGCGACCTCGACCTCGACCTCGACCTCGACCTCGACCTCGACCCCGACCCCGATTGACTACGATCAGTTTGCCGCGGTCGACCTGCGCGTCGGCGTCGTGCGCACGTGCGAGCGCGTGCCCAAGAAGGACAAACTCCTCAAGCTCGCCGTCGACCTCGGCGAGACGGAGCCGCGGTCGATCGTGGCCGGGCTCGCCCTCTCGTTTCGTCCGGAGGACCTCGTCGGGCGGCGCGTGGTCGTCGTCAGCAACCTCGCGCCGCGCGACTTCGGCAAGGGCCTCCTGTCCCACGGAATGCTGCTGGCCACCGGGCCGAGCGAAAAGCTCGTGCTCGCCACCGTCGAGGGCGACGCCGCACCGGGGGCCAGGCTGAAATAGCGGTCCCGCCGCGCCTCGCTCAGAACCAGCCGAGGAGGCCGCCCGTCAGGCCGAGGTTGTACTGCTGGTAGCCCTGGCTCGTCGTGGTCGACGTGTTGCACCCCGTGTACCTCGTCGAGGACGCGCTGCCCGCGAACCCCAGGTCGACGGCCGGCCCGACGGTGAACGAGAAGTGGTTGATGGGCGTTATGACGAGCTGCGGGTCGAGGTCGACGCCGAAGACGTACTCACCGTTGCTGTCGCTCGGGGTGCTGTTGCATCCCACCACACCGGACGGCCGCGACGAATTCGCGTCGTAAAAAGAGATGCCCCCCCGGAGCCAGATGCCGAAGATGTCGGTCAGCCCGAGGATGTACCCGACGCGCGGCGCGATGCCGAAGGCCGTGTTGTTCGGTCCGTTGACGCTCACGTTCCCGTTCGGATTGCTCGTCGTGGCGCTCGAGGCGAGCCCGAACACGAGGAACAGATCGCCGCCGACCGTGAGGTTCGGAATGATCGTGTAATCGAAGCCGAGGCGGGGCGGCGTATAGAAGCTCTCGAACTCGGGGTTGCCGGTGGTGCCGACCAAAAGCGACACCGTCGACTGCTCCTCGCTCGCGTTTCCACCCCCGTTCTGGTTATTGGCGGACGTTTGCTGCTTTGACCACGCGATGAGCGGGACCAGGCGGTCCGCGCTGAAGATGAACTGCCCTTGTGAGCCGAATTCGCCCTTTTGCTGCGCGTGCGCTAGCGGCGCGGTCGCGAGCACTCCCAAGCCTGCGGCCATGACGATCAGCGTTCGGTGAATGGTCATGGTCGCCGAATTTAGCCGCAAGTGCTCGCGGAGGTCGAGCTTGCGACAATCCTATCCAGCACCAGCGGACGCGTCCTTGGCGCCTCGTCGCCGATGACGAACGCCGCAAGGACGCGCTCGACCAGCGCGCTCGCGGCCGCGGCCCTTCGCACTCGCAGGCGGGCGAGCGGCTCTCCGCGCGAGACGCGCTGGCCGGGTTTGCGGTCGACGAGGATGCCGACAGCGTGATCCACCGCCTGATCGGCGCGCGTGCGGCCGGCCCCCATCGCCACCGCGGCGAGGCCGATCGCGAGGGCATCCGCCCGCAACACGAAGCCGTCCCGCGGCGCGAGGACCGGGACCTCCTCGGGCGCGACCTCGAGGCGCGACCGGTCCTCGACCACGCGCGGATCGCCCCCCTGCGCCTCGATCATCCGCTCGGCGACGCGCGCGGCGTCCCCGCTCGCGATCGCGCCGGCGAGCCTGGAGCGCCCCTCGGACTCGTCGCGCATGGCGCCCGCCGCGACCAACATCTCGGCCCCCAGGCAGAGCGTGCACTCGACGACGTCGGCCGGACCGCCCCCCGCCAGTACGTCGAGCGCCTCACGCGTCTCGATCGCGTTGCCTACCGCGACGCCCAGCGGGGCTTCCATGTCCGTCAGGACGGCTGCGACGACCTTCCCCGCGCGCTCTCCGACCCGGACGAGCGCCGCGGCCAACGCGCGCGCGCCCTGCGCGTCCTTCATGAAGGCCCCGCCGCCTACCTTCACGTCGAGCACGAGCGCGTCGATCCCTTCCGCCAGCTTCTTCGAGAGGATCGAGGCGACGATGAGCGGGATGCACTCGACGGTGGCGGTCACGTCGCGCAGGGCGTAGATCCGCCGGTCGGCAGGGGCGATTTCGTCGGTCTGACCGATCATGCAGCAGCCGACTTCGCGCACGATCCGCTCGAAGTCCCCGGCCGGGAGGCGCGTCCGGAAGCCCGCGATGGCCTCGAGCTTGTCGAGCGTGCCGCCCGTGTGTCCGAGCCCCCGCCCGCTCACCATGGGGACGTACACCCCGCAGGCCGCCACGAGCGGCGCGAGGGCTATCGAGACCTTGTCGCCGACACCGCCCGTCGAGTGCTTGTCCACCTTCTTGCCCGGCACGCTCGCGAGGTCGAGCACGCGGCCGCTCGCGAGCATCGCGTCGGTCAGGGCGACGGTCTCCGCCTCGTCGAGGCCGCGGAAGTACACCGCCATCAGCCAAGCCGCCATCTGGTAGTCGGCGAGCTCCCCTACCATGAACGCGTCCACGAGGTGCGCGATCTCGCGGCCCTCGAGACGCGCTCCGTCCCGCTTCGCGGCGAGGAGCTCGACGAGCGTGCGGGCGGCCGTCGCGGGCATGTCTCTCCGAGCCATAGCATCGCTCGCCGAGGGACGTAGCCACGAGGGGCGGCGTCGTGGCATCGTGTCACGTCGAATGGTTCGAGCGCTGATCATGATGGGTTGCGCGATCGTTGGGCTGGAGGCGGGGTGCTCGAAGGAGGGCGCAGGGCAGGCTCCGGCGCCGGTGGCGTCGGCGGTCGATCCGCCTGCAACCGCGATCACGGCCCCGACCCCGAGCGAAATCGCGAGCGCGACCCCGACCGCGACTTCGACCCCGACCGCG
>DATGJA010000350.1:0-2729 GCA_035295445.1 Polyangiaceae bacterium
GGCCCGCCGTGTCGCGGATGAAGTCCGCGAGCAGCAGTCGTGGCTCGACCTCGCCTTTGACGGCCCGTCCGTTGACTTCGACGGTGATCAGCCGCGTCACTGACGCGCGGCCCTGGCGCGGTGCGCCGCGGTGGTGAGGGCACGCTTCACCATGACCTCGAGCAGCTGCTGCCGGTACTCGGTGCTGCCGTGCATGTCGCCGGTCGGGCGAAGCCCACGCGTGGCCGTGGCCGCGGCGGCACTGATCGCCTCCTCGTCGATCCGGGAGCCGCGCAGGTGCTGCTCGGCCTCCGTGGCACGCACCGGTCGAGGTCCCGCCGAAAGGAGCGCGATCGCGACGTTCACACACCTGCCCTCGGCGTCGAGCTCGAGCGTGACCGCGGCGCCTCCAAGCGCAAAGTCGCCGTGCCGCCTCGCATACTCGACGAACGCGCTCGAGGTCGCGGCTTTCTGCCGAGGCACCTCGACGGCCACGACGAGCTCGTCCGGCGCCGTCGCGGTGGTGAACTCCGAAACGAAGAATTCGTGCCATGGCAGCGAGCGGTCGCCACGACGCGAGCGCAGATGAAAGGTGGCGTCCAGCGCGGCGAACGCGGCGGGCAGCTCGGCGGCGGGGTCCGCGTGCGCCACGGATCCACCGATGGTGCCCCGGTTGCGGATCTGCGAATGGCCCACCCACCCGATCGCCTCGCTGAGGAGCGGCCAGTCCCGCGCGATCTCGCGCGAGCGCTCGATCTCCACATGCCGGACAAGTGCGCCGATGCGTAGGCCGGCGCCGTCGACGGCGATCCGGCCGAGCGATTCGACCCCGTTTATGTCGACCAGGCGCGCGGGCCTCGCGAGGCGGAAGTTCATGAGCGGCACGAGGCTCTGCCCACCGGCGAGCACCTTGCACTCGTCGCCATGGCGCGCGAGAAGGTCCAGCGCCTCGTCCTCGGTCGCCGGGTCGTCGTATTCGAATGCGGCCGGCTTCACGCGACCGCCATCTCGACGACAAGCTGGGGGCTGAGCGGAAGCGAGGTCACCTCGCGACCGAGCGCGTCGGACACAGCGTTGGCGAGCGCCGCGCCGACTGCCGCCGTGCCCCCTTCGCCGGCACCCTTCACGCCGAGAGGGTTGAGCGGTGACGGCGCATCCTCGGTGATCAGCATCTCGATGTCCGGAACCTCGAGCGCGGTGGGGATCAGGTAGTCCATGAAGTTGGCGGAAAGAGGCTGGCCCGCCGCGTCGAAGGCGAACTCCTCGTACAGCGCGCCGCCCAGGCCCTGCGCGAAGCCACCCGCGATCTGGCCGCGCACGATCACGGGATTGATGCAGCGACCGATGTCGTAGGCGACCGCGAAACGCCTGATGTGCACGTGGCCCGAGCCGATGTCCACCTCGACCGCCGCGAGGTGGATCCCGTATGGAAAGCCGAGCAGATCGCAGACGAACCTGTCCTCGTGCGAGAGCGTGCCTCCGTGCGCGGCGAGAAGTACCGACAGCGGCACGCTGCGCGAAGGCGCGCCCGCGACGGCGACACCGTGGTCGGTCAGGACGAGGTCGTCCGGCGACGCCTCGAGGTGCTCGGCCGCCGTTTCGAGCACCATGCGCCTCACCGCTTCGGACGCCTGCATCACGGCGGCGCCCCCGAGCATGGCGGCGCGGCTTCCGAACGCGCCCATGCCCTCGGGGACGACCGCCGTGTCGCCGTGCAGCACGCTCACGCGAGCGAAAGGGATGCCGAGATGGCTCGCGCACACCTGCGCGAGGATCGTTTCCACCCCCTGTCCCACGGATGCGGTGCCGGTGAACACCCTCACGTCGCCGCTCGCGTCGAGCTCCACGCGGGCGTACTCGCGCTCGGCCGGCCCCGCCTTCTCGACGAAGTACCCGACGCCGACGCCCCGCTTGAGGCCGCCGACGCCCGGCTGGCTCCTCCAGCGTTTCATCGCCTCCCAGTCGAACTCCTTCAGCGCGCGGTCGAGGAGGCGCTCGTAATCGCCGCTGTCGTAGATCACCGGGTGACCGTCGAACAGCGTGCCGACATCGTGCGGGAAGCTCGACCGATCGAGCAGGTTCTTGCGCCGGACCTCGACCGGGTCGAGGCCGAGCCGGCGTGCGGCAATGTCGACCAGGCGCTCCCGCACGAAGTTGATCTCGAATCGTCCTGGCGAGCGGTACGTGCCACAAGGAGTCTTGTTGGTGACGACGCTCCGGTATTCACCGCGATAGGCGGGCCAGCGATACGGGCCGGGAATCATCGAGATGCTCAGGCCGGGGACGGTCATGCCGTGCGTGCGCACGTAGGCGCCCGTGTTGTTGACGAAGGTGTCGCGCAACCCGAGGAAGGTCCCGTCGCTCTTCAGGGCGATCTCGGCTCGATGCACCTGCTCTCGCGACTGGTTGAGCGCGCGCATGTTCTCCTCGCGGTCCTCGTGCCAGGCCACCGGCCTCCCGGTCTTGAGGGCCGCGAAAGGGACCAGGTAGTCCTCGGGATAGAACTCGCCGCGCGCCCCGAAACCGCCGCCCACGTGCAGCTCCACCATGCGCACGCGGTCCGCGTCGGCCCAGCCGAGGAGGGCGGCCAGGATCTTCTTGTTGACGTGCGGGATCTTCGCCGCGCCCCAGACCGTCACCGTGTGGTGGTCCGGGCCGGCCTCGGCGAGCAGACCGCGCGGCTCGAGAGGCACCGCGCCGTGCCGCTGGACCCGGAACTCCTCCGCGACCACGAGGTCCGCCGACTCGAA
>DATGJA010000351.1:0-27352 GCA_035295445.1 Polyangiaceae bacterium
GACCACGACGTGCGTCGCCACCGTGGAGTTTCCGACGTACTCCGAGGGCCTTACTCACTGGCAGGCCGTGCTGACGTCCGAGAATCATGTCGGCTGTGGGACGGAGATTGCGCTCAACGATCCACCGCCCGACCCGACCGCGCCGTATTCCGTCACCGTGGTCTACAACTGCACGGACGGCCGTGCGCAGGCGGCGGCGAGGTAACGCGGACGGGTCGCGACGCCGAGCGATGATTCTCCCTACGAGAACTCGACCACCGTCCGGATCGATTCCCCCGCGTGCATCAGGTCGAACGCCTCGTTGATCCGCGCGAGCGGCAGCTTGTGCGTCACGAGCGGGTCGATCGCGACCTTCTTCTCCATGTACCAGTCGACGATCTTCGGCACGTCCGTGCGCCCTCGCGCCCCGCCGAAGGCCGTCCCCTTCCACACGCGGCCCGTGACGAGCTGGAACGGCCGGGTCGCGATCTCCTGTCCCGACCCCGCGACCCCGATGATGACGCTCACCCCCCAGCCGCGGTGGCAGCACTCGAGCGCCTGCCGCATGAGCGTCACGTTCCCGACGCACTCGAAGCTGTAATCGGCGCCGCCGTCCGTGAGCTCGACCAAGTGCGCCACGAGGTCGCCTCCGATCGCGCGCGGGTTCACGAAGTGCGTCATCCCGAAGCGCCGGCCCAGCGACTCGCGCGCCGGGTTCACGTCCACCCCGATGATCTTGTCGGCGCCGACCATGCGCGCCCCCTGCACCACGTTCAGGCCGATCCCGCCGAGGCCGAAGACGACCACGTTCGCACCCGCCTCCACCTTGGCCGTGTAGATGACCGCGCCGATCCCCGTCGTGACGCCGCAGCCGACGTAGCAAATCTTGTCGAACGGCGCGTCCTCGCGCACCCGGGCGACCGCGATCTCCGGGAGGACCGTGTAGTTCGAGAACGTCGAGCAGCCCATGTAGTGGTGGAGCTTCTCTTTGCCGATCGAGAAGCGGCTCGTCCCGTCGGGCATGACGCCCTTGCCCTGCGTCGCGCGGATGGCGGTGCAGAGGTTCGTCTTGCGGCTCAAGCATGATTTGCACGCGCGACACTCCGGCGTGTAGAGCGGGATGACGTGGTCGCCTTTCTTGACGGAGGTGACGCCGGCGCCGACGTCCGCGACGACGCCCGCCCCCTCGTGGCCGAAGATCACCGGGAAGAGGCCCTCCGGATCCCCGCCGCTGCGCGTGAACTCGTCGGTGTGACAGACGCCCGTCGCGCGGATCTCGACGAGCACCTCGCCGGGGCGCGGTCCCTCGAGGTCTACCTCCTCGACGACGAGGGGCTTCCCGGGTTCGTACGCGACGGCGGCTTTCGTTCGCATGCCGACGACGATACATGCGCCCGCGCACGTCGCGAGAGTCATCTCGCATGGTCCGCGGAGCGAGACGGCCCGTCAGAACGCCAGCCCGAGGGACGCCACGGCACCGCCCGACGCGGGCGCCACCGCGAAGACCGGAGCCACCCTCGCGACGCCGCCGACGCGCGGATCGGACCGCTGGTAGAGGTCCCAGGCCCGCTCGAGCTCCGTCCTCGCGAACGCCAAGGATGCCCCCTCGTACAGAGCTCGCAGCCCGATGGGAAGGAGGATCGCGCCCCAGGTGTCCTGAACGTGGCGGTCGAACCCGAGCACGGGCGGCGCGAGCAGCGCCGTGGCCCCGACGCCGAACACGACGCCACCGGCCACGAGTCCGGCGATGCCCCAGAAAGGACGGTACTTGCGATCCTGCAGCGCCGCCTCGCCCCACTCTGTTTCGGTCAACTGCGCGGCGACCGCCGCGCTCAGACCGGACGCCCGGCGCTTGACGAGCCGATCCCGGAGCTTCTCCATCGACCCACGCCAGAAGAGGGACGGGACTTCGTAGAGGGCCATCGAGCCCTCGACGATGAGGCCTGTGCCGACGAGGTTCCGTTCGTCGCTCCGCGTCGCCAGGTAGATCCCGACCGGCACGAGGACCGCCCCCTCGGCCACCCCCCATCCGATCCCGGTGAGCCGCGAACGATGCGCTTCTTCGGCGTACTGATCGAGCGATCGCTCGAGGCGCGCCCCTTCGGCGTCCGGGGGGGGCGGCGAGGGGTCGGCCCACGCCGGCGACGCCAAGGCGAACCCCGTCGCGAGGATGGCGAACGGCACCTTCTTCATCGACGACTCACGGGCCCGCGCATACCCCGCAATTGAGCGCGTCTTCCGCACCCGTCGCCGTGCGGGCCACATGAGGTGCTCTCAGTCGGCGCCCGCGTCCGCGACCATGGGGCAGACCGTATCGGGCACGACATGGTTCACGGGCGGCGCCGCCAGGAGAAACTGCGTGATCTGATTGGCCGCGGCGTCCGGATCGACGCCTGCCTCGACGAACTTCACCCGGAAGTGCGGCATCGCGCAGAGGGTCATGTTGTCGTTGTCGATTCCGTCGAGGATGGCCCGCGCCACTTGCGCCTGCGTCCAGCAGCCGAGCCCCGTCGCCGGATCGGCGGTGAGGTTTGGCGGGTAAACCTGACCGCCGTCGACGACGGACGTCGTGTTGCCGGTCAGACCGGAGCCGTGGCAGTTGCTGCATTTGTACTGCATGACGAGGGACATCCCGGCCTGGACCGAGGCCTCGTCGAGCGACGCCTCGACGACCGTGCACGCCATCGCGTCGGAGGCATCCGAGGCGTCCGACCCGCTCGACGCGTCCCCGGGCGACCCATCGGGCGAGGCGGCGCTGTCTCCCCCGGCGTCGGGCGCGCCCCCTTCCGTCGTCGCGTCGATGCTCGAGGCGTCGTGCGCGGGGCTGCCCGTCTCGACCACGGCGCCCTCCGGCCCCGAATCGACGGGCGAACCCCCGCCGTTGTCGTCGTCGGAGCAGGCGAGCACGCCCGCTGCCGCGCCGCACACGCCCAGAACGCCGATCGACCAAGCCGCTCGCCGCGTCATGCGGCGGGTACACTACAGGCAAGCGGACGGCGCGGGGAACTGTTTGCCGACGTCGCCGCCCGACCCGGGTACGGTGACGGTGAGCGCGTGACCTTCGGCGTCGGTCAGCGTGATGGTCGCACCGGCCACGTGCGCGCCGCCCGGAAGCTGCCAGGCGCCGTACGAGAGATGGGTGCCCTGCTGCCCGTTGATGGCGACCGACGCGACCGGGAAGACCGTGTCGCTGATGTAGAACTGGTCGACGTTGCCGCTCTTCAGCCGGATCTGGATGTTCCCTGTGATCGGGCAGGCGACGAAGCGCCACGTGGTGCCGGACGGGTTTCCGACCGAGTAGTGCAGCGCGTCGAACGCCTGCGTGCTGAGGTCGAGGTGACCGCTCGTGCAGGCCGGGTTGCCGTTGAGCGGGCACTCGTCGACGATCGTCGCGATGATCCGGTTCGATCCGTTGATAATCTCGACGCACGCGCCGCAGTCGTTGACCGTGTCGAAGTTGCTCGAGCTCGCTCCCGGGATGGCTGCGAAATACGTGGCGTTCGCGGGGCCCGAGCTCGCGATGCCCTGCACGGTGTCGACGGAGGACTGCCCCGCGTTGCTGCTCTCGGTCCCCTGATAGCCGCAGGCCGTCGTGTAGACGCCCCCCTGCGGGGGGCTGCCCCCCTGGCCGAAGTAGTACCAGGTGAAGGACCCGTTGCCGTTGTACGAGGCGCCGAAGTCGCACTGCGGCGGAGACCCCCCGGAGCTCGCTCCGGTCGAGGTCCCCGACGTGGCCCCCGAGGTGGCGCCCGACGTGGCTCCCGACGTCGCCCCCGAGCTCGCGCCGGAGGTGCTCCCCGACTTGGCCCCGGATCCGGAGCTCGCCCCCGTGCTCGACCCGGAGGTCGCTCCCGTCCCGACCCCCGAGGCGCTCCCGGTGCCCGCTCCGGAGACCGAGCCGGCGCCCGTCCCCGAGCCGACCCCCGATCCGGCCGTCGCTCCTGCGCCCGCACCGGCGCCCGCGCTCACCCCCGCGCCAGCGCCCGAGCGCGCGCCTGCGCCCGTCCCGGCTGCCTGACCGCTCTGCGTCCCCGCGCCGGTCGTCGCGCCGCCGCTCGCGCCGAAACCACCGTCGTCGCCAAGGTCCGATGACTGCGAGCCGCACGCGTCGACGAGGCCGACGAGCGCGACGAGACCGAACCCCGCGGCGAAAACGCTCCCGCAGACCGCGGCCCTCATCGGATCGCCCCGTTGAGCATGAAGGGGCACGCCGTCGCCTGGGCCGCGTACGAGATCGCGTTGTACCAGAACTGGGGGACCTGATAGACGACCGCGGCCGATGCGTCGACGCAGCTCGCGCCCGCGTCGATGCCGAGCCATTGGCTCGTGTACGTGACCCACTCGTCGCTGTAGGCGAAGACGTGGCCCTGTCCGACGTCCTCGTGGGCGGCGTACGTGTACATCGAGTCCGAGCAATCGACGGTCGCCTTCGGACCGGGGGTGATCGGGCGTCCGTGGAACGCGCCCACCTCGGTCACGTGCTTGCCGATCGGCGTCGTCTGGACCCAACCGGACAGCGGATCGGATTCGCCCAGGCAGTAGTTGGCCGTCGAGACTGTCCCGAGGACGTCGGCGGTTCCGTAGGACATGTCCGTCAGGGCCTGGACCACCTGATTGAGGGGCATGACCTCCTGGCTCTGCGCGTCGTACCCCGAGAGCGTGATGACGCCGCCGCCGGAGTTGACCCAATCCTTGAGCGCGTTGATCTCCTCGGGCGCGAACGTCCAGTAGCCGGTCCCGTCTCCGCCGGATGACACGCCGTCGACCAGCCACTGGAAGATGAGGACGTCGTACCGGTTCAAGAAGTCCGAGGTGAGCGTTGGTTTCGCCGTGTACATGTCGACCGACGCGCTGCTCTGCGTGTTGAGGTAGTTGACGAACGCGTTCGTGCTGTCGTTGCCCATGCCCCCCTGAAACCCGGTGTGCCCGGGCTGGCCGATGGAGGCGATGTTGAAGCAGGTGCAGCGGCCGGAGTCGTCGCAGCGCATCCCGCGCGGACCCTTCGCGTCAGCGGGCAGGGGACCGATGAGCTGCCCGCCGTCCGCGCCTTCGCCCGCGCCCGCGCCGCCCCCGCCGCCGCCGTTGCCGCTTCCCCCCCCGCCGGAGCCCGCCGACGAGCCCGCGTGGCCGCCGGGACCGGGAGAGTCGTTGCCCGACGAGGCGCAGCCGACGCAGAGGACTGCGGCCGCCATGACGCAGAGGCAAGATTGGACGAGCATGGCCATCACCGGGAAACCTTTCAGAGCGCCGTGTAATCGAGGAAGTTGCCGGTCATCATGAGGAGCGACATCGCGGTCCACGAGTCCTCGTAGTAGGTGCCGCCGGCGAGGTACGTCCGCGTCGCGAGCCCCGCGTACGCCTCGTCGATGAACGCGCCGTACGCCGAAGAGCTCATCGCGCCCACGGCCGCGGGGCCGACGAACGCGGCCGAGTGAGCTCCCGGATGCTGCGGGCGCGGCGTCCCGTCGAGCCCGTAGGTGTCCGCGATGCTCGCGGCGCCGATGGGCGCGAAGAACGCGCTCGTCAGCGCGACGTACGACTGGGCGCGCGTCTCACCGTTCCAGCACCAGTCGAGGCCGATGCGGAACGGAGTGCGGCACGAGTCGTACTGGTACCCGGTGTCGTTCGGGATGTTCATGTCGATCGGCTTGCACGGTGACCCGTGGCTGTCGTCGCACCACGCGGGGACGAGGCCATTGGTGGCGTTACCGTTCGCGGCGTTCACGGCGTACGCGATCGTGTCGTACGCAGTCGAGACGACCGTCGCCCACGCGTGCGACGGATCGAGCTTGGCGAAGACGCGGTAGTACGCCGGCGCGAAGTACGAGATGTTCACGGTATTCCATCCGCCCCACTCCCCCGGCTTCGGGAGCTTGCTGTCCTGGATCTCGGAGTTCCAGATCGCCTGGATCTGCGACAGCGCGTACGCGGCGTACGGCTTGTCGAGCGAGCCCTGTCCGCCCCATTGCCGGTCGGCCAGGACGAGGGCGAAGGCCATGTCCTCGTCGGCGTCCGTCGCGCCGCCCTGGCCGTTCGGACCGAGGCCGCTGCCGTCCGCCTGGATGTACCAGTTCATGAGGCCCGCGCCGTCGACCCAGTGCTGCTCGTATTTCCACAGGCCGTCGAAGAGGCTCTGGTCGTTCATGTAGACGGCCAGGAGCATCCCATAGCCGATCCCCTCGGACACGGTGGAGCCGATGGCGAGGCCTTGGTCGTTCGGGCGCTGCACGCGCAAGAACCCGCCGGCCCCGGAGGACGTGACGGTGTCCGTCTTCCACTGCCCGTACGCCGCGAGGACGTCGCGATTGTCGTACGCGCTCGGGTACGTGCAGCGGGAGCTCGTGCGGTTCTGCGGAAACGGATACGCGGTGCCCGGGGTGGCCGGGGCCGGACCCCGCGCGAGGACGTCCGAACCGGCGTCCGCGGCGCCGGAGCCCCCGTCGGCGGCCCCGTCGATCGTCACGGTGGCGTCGAACCCCGAAGCCCCAGGCGCGGTGGGCGCGGAGCCGTCCGCAAGCGACCCCCCGGCCGCGCTCGGAGGTGCGCTGGCGTCGACGCCGGCGCAGGCGCCGCAGAGGGCCGCCGACAGCGCGAGCGGAGCGACCGGGACCCTGCGTCGGCACATGGCCTAACCATTGGTCGGCGCGGGCCGCCGCGACGGCTCAACTTTGCGGCTCAGTTGCAGCCGATGCGGCTTCCGCCGACCGCGACGTCGTCGAACCAGGTCGTCATCTGGTCGTTGAGGCCGAGCCAGCCCAGGCCGAGGCTCGTCGGCGAGAGCGACGTCGGTCCGCTGCGAGCCCACTGGTCGTTGACCCCTTGCTGGCTGCTCCCCACGTAGGTGAGGCCCGTGACGGTCGCGCCGTCCAGCCAGAACTCGATGTGACCGTTGGTCCCGTCGACGTGGAACTCGAAGCAGCTCCAGCGTCCCGGCGTCGTCGCGGCGCTGAGCGTCGTGCCCTGCGGATCCATGTCCGGCAGGGTGGCGTCGGTGGTCTGCGCGTTCCACGCGACGACCTGATCCTGAAAGCCGAGGCGCAGGTGGTCCGACCCGTTCGCGATCGAAAGAAAGCCGTTGTGGTTCTGCGTGGGGCTCCCCGAGAAGCGCGCGTAGAAGCGCACGAAGAGCTGCGGTCCGATCGACCCGCCCGCGAACGTGCGCGTGTGCACTGCGTAGAAGCCGCACGAGTCGCCGCCGACGACGCGCAGCGATCGCGCTCCGCTGTGGGCCTGCGAGTCGTCGATGCCCACGAGGAGGCCGCCGCCGTCCGCCGGGCCGTCCTGGTTGTTCGGGTTGCACCCCATGCTCACGGTCCATCGCGCCGCGCCGGGGGCCATGCCCGCCGTGTCGGACTCGAAATCGTCGCAGAACGCGGCCGCGCCGCACCCGCCCGCCGGGGCCGCCTCGCGCCCGGCCGTCGAGGCCCCGGTCTCCGGCGCAAAGGTCGCGGGACCGTCCGCGCCCGCGGCGTCGGCCGCGACGTTCGAGGTGGAAGGCGCGTCCGGCCCTTGCGCCTGGGCCTCGGGGGCGCCGCCGTCGTCCCCCGCGCCCAGCGGCGTGTCGGTCGCGGTCGTCGCGCAGCCGAACGACGCGAGGAGCGCCGCGCACGACGCTCCGAGGCGTGCGCGCAGAGCCGTCACGAAAGGAGCTCCGTGATCGGCCCCGTCGCGTAGCTCGAGAACATCGAGGCGTGGGACCCGTAGCCGGTCTGCACCTGGCTCGCGCTCACCCCCATGATCTGCGCCAGCGTCAAGAGCAGGTCGTTGTGGAAGCGGATCCCGCACTGGTTATTGCTCGCGTTCGTGAGATTCAGCCCGAAGCGCAGCAGGCGGTTGCCCTTGACCTTGCCGCCCGCGCCGCCGATGAGGACGAACGGCGTGTTGTCGTGGTTGTGCGAGGCGCCCATGTCGAGCTCGCTCCCCCAGCAGACGAGCGTCTGATCGAGGAGGTTGTTCCCCGCCGACGTCTTGAACTGGCTGAGCGTGTAGGCCAAGTTGGCGACCTTCTGCGCGTACCAGTTCTCGATGTCGATGAGCTGTTGCGGGTACGTCCCGGTGACCGACGAGGGTTCGTTGTAAAGATCGGTGCCGAGGGCATAGATGCTCGACGGGCCCATGTGCGAATAGACGTGGTGCGTCTGCGTCTGCGAAGACCCGAGCCACGTATGCGTGACGGGGCTGAGCGCGTGCGAGAGCTGCAGGCTCGCGACGCGGGTGAGATCGCACGCGAGGGTCATCACGAGGATGTTGGTCATCGCGTCGACATACAGGGGGAACGGGTCCGAGCCGCCCGAGGCGGGCGCCCCCGCGTCGCCGATCGACGGCGGCGAGCACGAGGCCGACGCGCTCGCGGCCTGCTGGATCTGCTGCATCACCTGGTTGTAGAGGGCCTGCAGGTTCTGCATCTGCTGCCGGTCCTCGGTGCACAGGCGCCCCTGCAGCGCGGTGAGCTCGCGGTTGACCTGCGCGGCGACCTTCTGGCGGATGTACGTCGTCGGATCCGGCCCGGCCGCCACGACGTTCGGGAAGAGCGCGGCGAGCGCCGCGGACGGGCTCGTGTACGGGTCGACGAAGTTGCCGGTCAGGTCGTAGAGCATGCGCGTGTCGACCTGGCGCTGCTGGTAGTCCGAGCTGCTCTCTGCCATGAGCGCGACGTTCGCGAACGCGGTCTTCGCACCGAGCTGGCTCGAGATCACCTGGTCGATGCTCGGGCCCGGCGCGGGCCCCGACGTCGCCGTCAGCCCCGTCCAGAGGGCGGCCATCCCGGCCTCGTGCGACCCGCCGCCCGCGGACTTCACCTGCAGCCCGTCGATCACAGTGACGTACGGGCTCATGTCCGCCTGCTGCTGCGGGCCCGCCTTGGTGAACGCCGTGAGCGTCTGGCGGAACGACAGCGGCGTCGTGATCGCCGGGGTCATCCCCGTCCCCGCGGGCCCCTGCGCTCCCCACCGGTAGCGCACGCACCCGCACGACGTGAACAGCGGCACGAGGTACGTCGGGGCGCCGGCGGCGCCGCCCGCCGCGTAGCTCGGCATGCCGCGCAGGAACGGGTACGTGAGCGCGGTGGCACCCGCGAGCTTGAGAAACCGCCGTCGATCCATTGTCGTCCGCACGCTCGAGCGAAACGAGAGTCCGGACGACTCACCCGACGTGACCGTCCGCACGCTCGAGCGAAACGAGAGTCCGGACGACTCATCACCCAAGGTGTTGCTCATCGGCACGAGCTCCCCGCGGTCTGGAGGGACCGGTAGCGGAAGGCGTCGCTCTTCGTGACGGCGACGAGGAGCGCCTGGACGTTGAAGGCGCTCGACGAGAACCCGCCGAACACTTGCTGCGCCGAGCACGCGTCGTTCGCGGTCTCGATGCGCCCGAGCGCGTAGCGCATCTCCTGCAGCGCGAAGCACTGCTCGACCTGGGGCGCGGTCGAGAGCTGCATCGCCAGGTCGACCGCGCCGTCGAAGGTCGCCGAGAACTCGCCGGTCGCCATCGGCGCGATCTGCCCGGTCGCGTCGATCGCCGGTCCGGGGCCGAGGCCGTTCGAGTCGGTGTCCTGGTAGGCGCCCGTCGCGTCGAAGTGGCCGAACCCGAGGCCGATCGCATCCATGTACTGGTGGCAGTTGACGCAAGGGGACTTGTTGAAGTGCGCCTCGAGCAGATCGCGCGTCGTGCCGCCCTCGGGGACCGAGGTCGCGGGCGGAGGCACGTCGGGCGGCGGCGGCTGGATGACGTCGCAGAGGACGTTCTCGCGAACGAGCTTGCCGCGCAGGACCGACGACGGCAGGGTCGTGTGCGCTTGCGTCGACTGAACGGCGCCGTTGGTGAGCAGGCCGGCGCGATTGGGCAGGCTGGTCGCGCACCAGGCGCCGCCGACGGCGGGATCGTTCACGTTGACGCAGGACGACCCGGGCATCACGCCGTAGAAGGTCGCGAGGTCGGAGCTCACGTACGACTCGGGCGTCGTCAGCAGCTCGGCGAGGCCGCCGTTCTTGGCGAGGACGAGCTGCGACGCGTTGAGCAGCGTCTCGCGCTGCATTTCCTGTCCGCGCGTCGCCGTCCACTGCTTGAACTGGGTGTCCTTTCCCTGCACGGCCGTCGACTGGAGCTGCATCCACTGGGTCGTGAAATCGTCGACCGCGCCGACCGCGCGAGGGTCGGCGATCATGCGCGCCGCCTGCTGCGCCACCTGGTCGGCGGTCGCCAGGTTGCCCGCGGCGGCGGCCGTCATGAGCGCGTCGTCGGGAACCGATCGCCAGAGGAAGAGCGCCAGCCGCGCCGCGACCTCGTACGACGTCAGCGCGGTGACCGACCCCGTCGGCGTCGCCCCCCCGAGCTCGACGACATAGAGAAACCGCGGGGACTCGAGGACCGCCGTGATGACGGCCCGGATCCCCGTCGGGAAGTCGAACTTCGATTTCACGTCGGAGTAGAGCGACAAGAGCGACGACGACTCGTCCGAGTCGAGCGGTCCCCGGAACGCGCGCCCGGCGAAGCGGTCGATGAACTTCTGCGCGCAGGTGTCCGTCGGGTCGGTGCACCCGGTGAGGAGCGTGTTGTTCAGCGTGTTCGTGTCGGCGACGGCGGTCTTCGCGAGCGTTTCGGCCGCCTGCACGTAGTCCTGGACGACGAGTTCGCTCGCGCCGGCGTAGGTGTTCGTCTGCAGGTTGACGCCGGTCGTCATCGGGCTCTCCGGTGGGAACGCGTTGGCCGGAGCGGTCGTGTCTCCGAGGAGGTCACGGACCATGTTGTCGTACTCCACGCGCGACACGCGGCGCATGGGCGCCCAGTCGACCGACGGCGCGCCTCCCGCGTCGCACGAGCTGCCGAAGATCGCGACGCCGATCGCGCCGGGGGCGGGCATGCCGGACGATAGGCCGGCGTCGTCGCCGGTCACGACGCCCGCGTCGGGCGAGATGTCCGGCGGGGTCTGGTCTCCGGTCGACGCACAGCCGCCCGTCACGGCGAGCCCCAACGACGCGACGAGGAGCGGCGGCGCCGCCGCGCGTAAGGCCGATCGCTCCACTGTTTGTTTATGGACTCGCGCGGACGGCTTCAAGGCTCACCGAAATTGCACCGGGGACAAAACGGTACCCCACCCACGACCCAGGTCTACGAGGGGCGGAGGTCGTGTGCTGATCTCCGGGGCTACGCCGCGACGGGGGGCGACCAGACGGCCTCGAGCTCGACGGCCTCCAGCGTCTCGTGCTCGAGCAGCGCCGCGACGAGTCGCTCGAGCACGGCGCGGCGGCGCTCGATGACGCCCTTGGCCGCGTCGAGCGCCTGCGACAGGACGTGATGTGCCTCTTGCTCGAGCTCGTGGGTCGTCTCGTCGGACACCCCCCTCTCCGTGGCGAGGCGCTGGCCCAGGAACGCGTGCTCGAGACGGTGCTCGTGGTACATGGGCCCGACCTTCTCGCTCATGCCGTAGTGGGCGACCATCTGGAACGCGAAGTCGGTCGCCTGCCGCAGGTCTTGCTCCGAGCCGCTCGAGACATTTCCGTACTCGACCGACTCGGCGGCGTAGCCCCCCATGAGCACCATCAGCTTCGCGGCGAGCTCAGGCTCCGCCAAGAGGTGCCGATCGCTCGCAGGCCACTGCTGCGTGGCGCCGAGGGACATCCCACGAGGCAGGATCGACACGCGGCGGAGCGGTTCCACTTCCGGCGTGAAGTGCGCGACGACGGCGTGCCCCGCCTCGTGCGTCGCCACGCGGCGGCGCTCGGCGGTGTCGAGGAGGGTCTCGCGCAGATCGCCGAGGAGCACCTTGTCGGTGGCCGCCGCGAAGTCCGCCGGACCGATCGCGTCCGCGCCGCGTCGCACCGCCATCAGCGCGGCCTCGTTGCAGAGGTTCGCGAGGTCGGCGCCGCTGAAGCCGGGCGTGGCCCGTGCGAGGTCGAGGAGCGACACGTCCGGCGAGAGCGGCTTGCGGCGGGTGTGCACGCGCAGGATTTCGACGCGCGCCGGGCACTCGGGGTGGTCGACGAGGATGTGCCGATCGAAGCGCCCGGGCCTCAAGAGCGCGGGGTCGAGGACGTCGGGACGGTTGGTGGCCGCCAGGACGACGATGAGATCGTTCGGGGCGAAGCCGTCCATCTCGGACAGCAGCTGGTTGAGGGTCTGCTCCCGCTCGTCGTTTCCGCCCCCGAGCCCCGCCCCGCGCGACCGCCCCACCGCGTCGATCTCGTCGATGAACACGATGGCCGGCGCGCTCGCCTTGGCCTCGTCGAAGAGCTCGCGCACGCGCGCGGCGCCGACGCCCACGAACATTTGAATGAACTCGGATCCGTTGACGTAGAAGAACGGGGCCTCCGCCTCGCCCGCCACGGCGCGCGCGAGGAGCGTCTTGCCGGTGCCCGGCGGACCGATGAGGAGCACGCCGCGGGGCAGCCGCCCCCCCAGGCGCTGAAAGCGACCCGGACTGCGCAGAAACTCGATGACCTCGGAGAGGTCCCGCTTGGGGTTCTTGAGTCCGGCGACGTCGTCGAGCCGAACGCGCACGTGATCTTGCCGCTCGAAGCGCCGCGTCCTCGACTTGAGGATCTGCTGGAGCGGCCCGCCGACCCCCAAGCTGCCCCGAGCGCGGCGCGAAAGCAAAACCCACGCGCCCAAGATGAGCACCCAGGGGATGATCGTGATCATCAGCGGGCCGAACCAGGACGTACTCGCGGGCTGAACGTAGACGTCGACGTCCTGCGCGCGCAGGGCGGGCATGAGCTCTTGGTCCGGTTGAGCCGGCAGCGTCGTCGAAAAGTTGTCGAGCTTCTTGCCGTCGACGAGCGTTCCCGCCTTGAGCGCGCCGCGGACGCTCTGTCCATCGATCTCGACGCGCTTCACCTTCGCTTGCTGCACGAGCGAGAAGAACGTCGAGTAGTCGATCGAAGGGGTCGAAGCCTGTCGAACGTTGAGCAAGTTCGGGGCGAGGAAGAGTGCGACGATGGCGATCGGGATGAGCCATTTCATCCACGACCCGACCCGCCGCCGACCGGGATCGTCCTTCGCGCCGCCGCCCGGGATCGCCATGGTGCCTCGCTCCCTTCGGAGAGGTGCACATGCATCCCCCGTGACAAACACGGATGAGTCGGTCACCTCTTGTCCAGCACCGGATCGGTTGCCCTCGGGTTCGAACCGTCCCATACCAAGGCCCTCGATGACCGATTGCCCCCCCACCGCGGCGGAAGCGCGCCGGGTCCTGCGAGTCTTGGCGTGCGCGGCCGTGTTCGTATCGTCCGCGTGCGGGCTCGACGTCGGGGGCCTGGACCCCGTTTCCCCGGCCGCGTTCGACGCGGCGAGCACGGACACGCCCGCCGACGACGATGCAGGACCCTCGCCCGCAGGTCCCGCGAGCGATGCGGGCGCTCCTCCGACGCGGCCGTTCGACGCGACGAGCAGCGCCGCCGTCCAGGCCGCGGGCGATGCGGGCGTTTCGGACGGCGCGCAGGACGCGAGCGTCGGCCCCGCGGTTCAGGCCCCTGCCGCCAACGGCGACGGGCCGAACGACCCCCTCCCCGACGCCGGCCCCCCCGGCAACGGCAACAGCGGCAACAACGGCAACGGCCGGGGAAACGGCCCCGGCGGCCACGGCAATCCCGGCTCCTGAGTCATTCTCGCTCGGAGTCGCGCAGCGTCTCCCTCGACCTCGCGAGCTTTTCGCGCTGCTCGGGGCGCAACGTCGGCAAGAGCTCCGACAGAAAACGCACCTCGCGCTCGGCGAACCCTCGCGTGGACGCGTCGCCCGCCCCGAGGTCGAGACTGCGCGCGTCGAAGAGGTCCGCGGCGAAGGCGGTCAGGAGCGCCGCCGCTCGCCCGTCCGTGCCGTCCTTGCTCGCCTGGACCTGCGCGGGGGTCGGCAGGTCTCCCTTGCGCAGGAGCGCCTCGACCTTCTTGCGCTGCACGTCGTCCAGGCCAAGCTCCGCCGTCAGTCGCTCGAGCCGACGTCGGGTCCACTCGGCCGCGTCCTCGGGCGCCTGGTCGGGCGGGCGAAGCGCGTGGGCGGCCCGGCGCGCGCGGACGGCCGTCACGAGCTCCAGCCGATGATCGGCCCCGAGGAGCGCGTGAAGCTGATCGAGCGCGTCGGCCTGCCGGTCCTGGCGCGACTGGTTTGCCCAGTCGATGGACGCGAAGTCCGCCCGCGTCCGATTCGGGTCGACCTGTCCGCTCCGGATCCCCGCCGCGAGGTCCGCCTCGAACCGCGCGTGCTCGGCGCGCACCTTGGCGTCGGCGCCGGCGAGAGGGGCTTCGATCCCGTCGATCTCCACCCGCTCATCGGCGGCCAGCGTGAGGTCGTGGGCGGCATGGAACATCATCCCGACGAAGCCGTTGCGATGAGCGTTTCGCGGCGCGGGGGCCGACGGCGGCGCGGCCGCCGAGGAGTCGAACAACCTCTCTTCGGAGACGCCGGACCGCCCGCAACCCTTGTCGCACGCCGCCACGAGGATCGCAGCGGCCGCCAGGCCCCACGCCGCACCCCCGGCGCGCGCGTCCGACCCTCGCGACTCCATCAGTCGTTCCGCGCCCCTTGCGCGATCCACCGCCGCACGACGTCGCGGAGCGACGGATCGATGACCGTGGGCGCCTGGTAGGGCATGAAGACGCCGCAGTTGGGTCGATACGATCCGTCGACCATGCACTCGGAGATGAAACGACACTGATCGCCGTCCATCTTGTGCATGAGAAAGCTTTGCTCGGGATCGCCCGCCGCGACGAGGTCCATCGAGAGGTCCTCTGACGACTTGACCCCGACGAGACCGCCGAAGATCGCCGACGCGACTTCGGCCGGGGAGGCGTCGGACGCGCCGACGCCGAGCAGGGGGCGTGCCTGGGCGACGACGCTCGGATCGCCGTGGCAGCTCGCCCCACCGACGGCGCAGTGGGCCGAAAAGATCGGCAGCACGTCGCGCGCGAGCGACGTGGCGGGCTTCGACAGGTCCGCGGCGGATACGTACGCGGGGCAGCCTCCGCCCGTCCCCGCAGGGGTGTCCGTCGCGGTCGAGGCGGGCGAGCACCCGGCCTCGGCGCACACCCCCAGGACGACCCACTGGACGACGAAGAGGCCCCGGGCCTGGCGGAACCGAGCTTCCCGTTCGCGCATCGCGGTGTCAACATAGCCGGGCGCATGTTCAAGTGCAGCGTCGTCGGAGCGTGCGCGGTCGCCACGACCTGTTGGGTCCTCGCGGCCTGCGGCAGCAGCTCGCGGGCGCCGGATCCGATCGCGGGGGTCGTCCACCAATACGCCGTCGACCTCGACGCCAACTACAAAGACTCGATCACGCAGGCGATGGCCCTGCAGAAGGCCGTCAACGCCTTCGTGCAGTCGCCGAGCGCCGCGGGGCTGGCGGCGTGTCAGGCGGCGTGGCTCGACGCGCACCAGCGCTATGGCCAGAGCGAGTACAGCCGCTTCTACGGCGGGCCGATCGACCAGGTGCAGGGCGGCGTCAACGAATGGCCGATCGACGAGAGCTTCATCGATTACACGGTCCAGACGCCCGATGGCGGGATCGTCAACGACCCCCCCGCCTACCCGCAGATCACGCAGCAGGTGCTCGCCACGGCCGACGAGAAGGGGAGCCTCGAGAACCTGTCGACCGGGTTTCACGCGATCGAGTTCCTGCTCTGGGGCGAGCGACCCAACCCCTCCGGCGGCCCCGGCACCCGCCCGTACACGGACTACGTCGACGGCGGCACGGCGGCCAACCAGGACCGCCGGCGGACCTACCTGCAGGTCGCGACCGCGTTGCTCGTGGCGGATCTCCTCGGCCTGGAGGCCGAGTGGCACCTCTCGGACAGCGCGAGCTACGCGTCGAAGCTCCTGGCCGGGCCCTCGCACGACGCGCTGGCGGACGCGCTCCGCGGCCTCTCCCAGATGGCCATCTCGGAGATCCTCTACGAGCGCCTCGACGATCCGTTCGTCGCGAAGGACGAAAAGGACGAGGAGTCGTGCTTCAGCGAAACGACGATCGACGACCTTGTCAGCAACGCGCTCGGGATCGAAGACGCTTACCTCGGCCACTACACGACGCTCTCGGGGACAGTGCTCTCCGGACCGTCCATCTCCGACCTGGTGAAGGCCAAGAACCCGGCGCTCGACACGCAGCTCAGGCAGGCGATGGCGGCGGCGCGGGCAGCCATCGGGGCGATCCCGCCGCCGTTCGATCAGGCGTGCCTCGCGCCGGCGAGCTCGCCCGCGAACATGGCCGTCGCGGCCGCCGTCGCCGCGTTCCAGCCGATGCAAGGCCTCTTCGACCAGGTCGGCAAGGCCCTCGGCATCGACCTCAACCTCTGACATGCGACGCGGATCCGTCTTTCTCTTCGGCGCGTTCTTGGCTTGCGGCGCCTCGAAGCCCGCGAGCCCCGGCGTGGACCCGAGCGAGGCGCTGCTCGGCGGCGACGGCACCGTGTTCGACGACGGCGACGAGGCGTTCGCCTATCCCGCGCGCAACCTCTCGGAGTCGTACCGCGATCCGTTCCAGCTCGGCGACGGCCTTTTCAACCGCAACTGGGTGCCCGCGCCGGGGCCGCAAGGAGACGACGGCCTCGGCCCGACGTACAACGCGGTTTCGTGCTCGACGTGCCACGACAACAACGGTCGAGGCGCGCCGCCCCAAAAGCCGGGCGATCAATTCCTCGGGCTGCTCCTTCGCTTGAGCGTGCCGGGGACGGACGCGCACGGGGGACCGATGCCGGACCCCAACTACGGCGACCAGCTGCAGCCGTACGGGATCACGGGCGTACCGGGCGAAGGCACGCCCGCGGTTTCGTACGTCGAGATGCCCGGGACCTACGCCGACGGCGCCTCGTACTCGCTGCGCGCGCCGACCTACGTCGTGACGAACCTCGCGTTCGGTCCGCTCGCCGACGGCATCCTCATCGGCCCGCGTCTCGCTCCCCAGACGGTCGGCCTGGGGCTCCTGCAGGCGGTGGACGACGCGACGATCCTCGCGTTCGCCGCCCAGAACGGGGGCAAGCCGAACCGGGTCTGGGACGTCTCGGCGCAGCAGACGGTGCTCGGGCGCTTCGGATGGAAGGCGAATCAGCCGAGCCTCGAGCAGCAGGTGGACGGCGCGGCGCGCAACGACATCGGGCTGACCGACAGCATCTTCCCGACGGAGAACTGCCCCCCGGTCCAGACGGCGTGCGGCGCGGCTCCGCTGGCGATGGATCAGCCGAACCTCGAGCCGATGCGCGAGACCGACCTCATCGTGCACGCGAAGGGGCTCGCCGTCCCGGCGCGGCGCAACCTCGACGACCCCGCCGCCGCCCGTGGCGAGCAGCTCTTCGGCACGGCGGGTTGCGCCTCTTGCCACGTGCCGAAGATGACGACCGGGACGGTGCCCGGCTGGCCGGAGCTCTCGAACCAGACCATCCGTCCGTTCACCGACCTGCTCTTGCACGACATGGGGCCGGGCCTCGCCGACGGCCGTCCCGACTACCTGGCGAGCGGCAGCGAGTGGCGAACGCCTCCCTTGTGGGGCGTGGGGCTCGTGCAGCCTGTCGACGGGTACCTCCTTCTGCTCCACGACGGCCGCGCTCGCGGATTCGAGGAGGCGATCCTGTGGCACGGGGAGCAGGGGAAGGCCGCCGCCGACGCGTTCCGCAAGATGCCCAAGGGCGACCGTGACGCGCTCGTCGCGTTCCTCGGGTCGCTGTAGTGTCCTGAGTCTGCGGCTTTCCCTCTCGTCACCGCGCGACGAGAACCGCGTTCTCCGACACGATGAGCAGGTCCCCGGTCGCCGTGAGGGCGATCGCCGACGGCTGCGTGAGCTGCGCCGGCAGAGGGCCGAGCATGACCCCCGCGCCCTGGAGGTTGCCGACGACGGTCGTGACCGCGCCCGTCGACGCGACGACGTGACGGATCGTGTTGTTCGAATCGGAGACGAAGACGTTGCCGAGGCCGTCGGCCGCGACGCCCGTCGGGAAGCGGAAGCGGGCGTTCGAGCCGGTGCCGTCGTCGCTCCCCTGAATCTGCATCTGTCCGGCGAGCGTCGACACCGCTCCGGTCGCGACGTCGATCGCGCGCAGGGTGTGGTTGAGGTTGTCGGCGACGAACAGGTGCCCCCGGCCGTCGCCCGCGATCCCGAGGGGCCCGTAAAAGGACGCCTTCGCGCCGACGCCGTCGTCCCCACCGGGGGTAAGGGGGGTTCCCGCGAGCGTCGAGAGAACGTGGGTCTTGAGGTCGATCGCGACGACCACCTGGTTGCCGTAGTCGGTCACGTACAGCTTGCCGCCCTCGAGGGCGGCCCCGGATGCCGTCTGAAACCCGCCAAACGAGTCGCCCGCGGCGACCGAAACCGCGAGGGCGGTCACGGCCCCGGTGGCGACGTCGACCTGGCGGACGTCGCGGTTCTGCGCGTCGACCACGTAGAGCTGCTGCGCTGCCGCGTCGAGCGCGATCCCCTCGGGCAGCGAGAAGAGGGCCGCCGGGCCGACCCCGTCGGAGTCACCCGTCCGACCGACCGAACCGGCGAGGGTGGTGACCGCGCCCGTCGCCAGGACGATCTTGCGAAGGGTCGCGTTGCCCGTGTCCGCGACGTAGGCCACCGCGTCGTCCGCCGCGAGGCCCAGGGGCCCCGAGAACCGCGCCAGCGACGCCACGCCGTCGGAGCTCCCGACGGATCGGGCGCCGGCGAACGTCTCGACCGAGGGCCCCGCGAGGGCGATCGTCCGGATGACAGCGTTCTTCTCGTCGGCGAGATACACGGTGCCGTTGCCGTCGTTCCACATGCCGGCCGGGTAGTCGAAGCGCGCGTCCGCGCCCGCGCCGTCCACGAAGCCCGCCACGCCCTTGCTTCCTCCGACCGGCGACACGGTGCCGTCGGGCGCGACCCGGACCACGACGTGGCTCGCGAGGCTGACGAGGACGTCGGTGCCGTCGACGCACACCCCTTGCGGCAGCGAGTCGAACGCGGCCAGGGTGGAGACCGCGCCCGACGAGAGATCGATCTTGCGGATGCTCTGGTTCAGCGCGTCGACGACGAAGGCGTTCCCCGCTGCGTCGAGCGTCAGCGCTTTGGGCTTGTCGAAGAGGGCCGCGGCGCCCACGCCGTCCGCCGAGCCGGCCGCGCCCGCGGTGCCCGCGAGGGTCGTGACGACGCCTGTGGCGAGCGACATCTTGCGGATCGTGTTGTTGTCGGTGTCGGCGATGATGAGATTGCCGGCGGCGTCGAGCCCCAGGCCCTCCGGCTCTTGAAAGCGCGCGTCGGCGCCGGCGGCGTCCACCGCGCCGGGCTGGCGAGCAGCGCCCGCGACCGTCGTGACCGTCGCGCTCGCGAGATCGACCTTGCGGATCGTGTGGTTCTCGGTGTCCGTGAGGTAGAGCTGACCGCTCGTCAGCACGATGCCGCTCGGCGTGTTGAACATGGCGGCCGCGCCCACGCCGTCCGCCGTCCCCACCTTGCCGTAGACGCCCGCGAGGGTCGAGACCGTGCCCGCCTTGACGTCGACGACGCGAATGGTCTCGCCGTCCTCCACGTAGAGGTGCCCCTGCCCGTCCCCGACGAGGTTCCACGGATCGGAGAAGTGCGCGGCGGTCAGCGACCCGTCGACCCAGCCCGGACCGCCGGGCAACCCCGCGAGCGGGTCGAGGCGCGTCCAGTGGGCCGCGGTGCAGATGCCGCTGCACGTGGTCTTCGGCTTGGCGCTCGAGCCGCAAGCCGCGATCGCCACGGCCGCGCAGGAAAGCACCCAGGGCGCCGGGCGGAACATCGAGCCGCACTCTACCACGCAGGTGCCCGTGCTAACCCCTGAGGCCTCCGCGGCCCCGGCGCTCCATGGGACACTTCTTCTCGCTGTCGCTCGGCGTCTTCGCCGTGGTCTTCTTGGCGGAGGTGCCCGACAAGACCGCCCTCGCGGCGCTGGTCCTTGCCACGCGGCACAAGCCCTCGCCCGTCTTCGTCGGCGCCGCCGCCGCCCTCACCGTGCAGAGCCTGGTGGCGGTCGCCGCGGGGCAGCTCATGTCGCTCCTCCCGCGGCGGCCGGTGCACGTGGCGGCGGGGTTGCTGTTCGTCGTGTCGGCGGTGCTCCTGTGGCGTCGCCATGAGGAAGTCGAGGGCGACGGCGCAGAGGACGAGGGGCTCACGCCGAGTTTCTGGCGCACGGCATCGCTCGTGTTCGGCGTCGTGTTCGTCGCCGAGTGGGGAGACTTGACGCAGCTCGCCACCGCGGCCCTGGCCGCCCGGTACGCCGCCCCGTTCGCCGTCTTCGCGGGCGCCACGGCGGCGCTGTGGGCGGTGACCGCCATCGCCGTGTTCGTCGGCAACCGCGCGGCTCGGTGGCTCGACCCGAGGACGACGCAGCGTGCCGCCGCGGTGCTTTTCGCTCTCGTCGGCGTGGCGCTGGCGGGCGGGTTGCTCTGAAACGCGGTGGACTCCCCGCGCGCTTCGCGTACGCTGGCCGCGCCGTCGCCGGGTCGACCACGAAGCCGGCGCAAAAGGGAGATGGTCATGCGCGTCGTCCGGTTCGCTCCGATCGTCCTGCTCCTTGCGTGCGGCGGCGCCGACCCCAAGCCGGCCGACTCGCCCGCCGACGAGATGGGGGGCGCCAAGGAGTCGAGCAGCTCGTCGACGGACACCTCGTCGTCGTCCGCGCCCGCGTCGGCCGCGGCCTCATCCTCGCCCGCCGACGCCCCGGCGCCCACTTCGACCAAGGCGGCGGACGCTCCCGCGGCGGCGCCGGCGGCGGCGGCCGTTCACCCCGCGCCTGCGGTCACCGGGGCGATCGACGGCAAGCCCTTCAACCCGAAGACGGCACGGGTCGCCGGCCCGATCCAGAAGGACGGACGCATTCTCCTCACGCTGGTCGAGGCCACCGACTGCGCCGCGTCGGGCGGCCCCACCCTGTCGATGATGGTTCCGTGGCAGGACGGATACAAGCAGGACTTCGGGTCGCTCAAGCGGGCGACGAAGAAGGGGCCCGGCGACATCTCGTTCGCTCGGACGGGCAAGAACTACGTGGCGAGCTTCAAGCCGAGCGGCACGGTCACCATCGTGTCGGCGCCCATGGCGCAGAACGCCACGGGCAAGATGAAGATCGACCTGCAGAGCGGCGACTACATGCTCGCGGGTGATCTCGACATCCAGGTGTGCGTCGCGCCGAAGTAACACAAGCGCTGATGTCCTACCGCGCGACGACGCGATTTCGACCGGCGCGCTTGGCATCGTAGAGGGCGGCGTCCGCGTCGGCGATGAGCCGCGTGGAGTCCGTCGTCGCGTCGGCGAGGGCGGTCACGCCGATGCTCACCGTGATCGGGATGCGGACCTGCTGGTGCTCGAACTTGGCCGCCTCGACGGCGCTCCGCAGGCGCTCGCCGAGGATCGCCGCGTTCGCGACGGACACGCCGCGGCAGATGACGGCGAACTCCTCGCCGCCGTACCGCGCGAAGACGTCCTCCGTCCTCAAAATGCCGAGGACGAGGCGCCCGAGCCCGGCGAGGACATGATCGCCCGCCGGGTGGCCGTGCTCGTCGTTCACCTGCTTGAAGTGATCGATGTCGAGCATGAGGAGCGTCAGAGCCGTGCCGTGGCGGCGCGCGTATGCGATCTCCGCGCCCAGCCGCTCGAGGAAATGACGCTTGTTGTACGCCTGCGTCAGCGAGTCGCGCAGTGCGGCCTCGTACATCTTCGCGTGGAACTGCTCTTCGAGCTCGTCCGAGTAGGAAAACTTCAGGATGGTCGTCGCGCCGATCTCGACCTTGTCCCCGTCACGCAAGGCCGTCTTGAGGACGGGCTGCCCGTTCACGCAGGTCCCGTTCGCGCTCCTCAGGTCCTCGATCCAGACCTCCCCGTCCTCCTCGAGCACCCTCGCGTGCCGGCGCGACACGCCGTCGTCGGTCAGGCGGATCGTCGCCTCGGCGGCGCGCCCGATGATGGTCTCGCGCCGATCGATGCGGAACAAACAGCCCACGTTCTCGCCGGCCAGCACGATGAAATGCGCCCTCTCGCGGGTCTTGGCGAGGAGCGCCTTGCCGAGCCCACCGACGATCGTTGTCTCCTCGTCGGCGGGTGCCGGCGCGCGGCGGTGGGTCGTGTCGTCCGACCGCTTGGGCATCGAGCCTAATTCTCCCCCAGCGCCAGGTCGGACGGCGCGCGGGACGCCGCACTGGACATGACGTGGACCATGAACCTTTGCAGAGGACACGACGAAGCGTTCATGATGGCCGGCCGGGCCGACAGCACCCCCCCGGAGCCCAACGCTACCACGCTTTGGCTTCTTTTCCGACGAACCGCGCCCCGGTGCCGACCGGCGGCGTGGCTGCAGAGCGCCCGACTTGCTTGGATTGGCCTCGCCGCCCCCGCTGTTTCGGCCAAGGATGCCCCCTTACCTCCTACAAGCGGTCGTGACGCGCGGGGGCGGCACTGATCTCGTTGGACCGCGTGGAACGAGGGTGCAGCTGATAGCGTCCGAGGACCACCCGCCGGGTCCTCATGAAGTAGCTGATTGTCGAGTGCGGCCAGTTGTTGGTGATGCGCCCGCTCGCGTGCCGATACCAGCTCCTGTCCACGTCGCACCACACGGTCTTCGCGAGCGCCTCCTGCACCCCGAGGTCGTACTCGGCCTGGACGTCCTCGCGCACATCCATGCTCGCGAGCCCCCGGCGCGTCATCTCCTGCAGGCACGCGACGACGTAGCGCGACTGGCACTCGAGCATGAAGAGGATCGAGTTGTGGCCGAGGTTGGTGTTCGGTCCGTACAAGAGGAACAGGTTGGGAAAGCCCGCGACGCTGATCCCGAGATACCCCCGCGCCCCGCCGCGCCACGCGTCGGCCAGCAGGCGCCCGTGCGAGCCGGCGACGTGCATGGGGGCGAGGAAGGCGGTCGAATCGAAGCCGGTGGCGAAGACGATCGCATCGACGGCGATGGACTGGCCGTCGCGCGTCACCAGGCCGTCGCGCGTCGCCCGCTCGAGGGGTGAAGTGACGAGCTTCACGTTGGGCCGCTGGAGCGCGGGGTAATAGTCGTCGGAGATGAGGATCCGCTTGGCGCCGATCGCGTAGTCGGGCGTGAGCTGGCGACGCAGGACCGGATCGGCGACCTGCTCTTCCAGGTGGCGCGTCGCCATCCACGTGGCCACGCGCGCCATGAGCCAGTTCTTGCGGATGAGCGGGAACCGGGCCTCCTGCTCCGACCACGTCAACCATCGCGCGAGGCGAGCCGCGGGCGGCACGGCGAGGAAGGTGCTGCGCTCGATCGACGACAGGGCGCGGTCGTTCTTCGGAAGGAGCCAGTTGGCGCTCCGCTGGAACACGTGCAAGCTGCGGACGCGCGGCGCGATCGCCGGCACGATCTGCACGGCGCTCGCCGCGTTGCCGACGACGGCGACCCGCTCGCCCTCGAGCGACCGCCCTTCGGGCCATCGCGCCGAGTGGAAGGTCGTCCCCGCGAAGCCCTCGATCCCGGGGACGTGAGGGGTCGAGGGCCGGTTGAGCTGCCCGACTGCGCTCACCACGACGTCGGCGCTGATCTGCTCCCCGGTGGCCGTCTGAAGGCGCCAGCGCGCGGCCGAGCCGTCGAACTCGGCCTTCGCGATCTCGACGCCGAGGCGCACGTGTCGCTGTAGGTCCCACTTCTCTGCGCAGTCGTCGATGTAGGAGAGGATCTCTCGCTGCGGGGCCCAGAGGCGCGACCAGTCCACCTTCGGCTCGAACGAGAAGCAGTACGCGAGCGAGGGGACGTCGCACGCTGCGCCCGGGTACGCGTTGTCCCGCCACGTGCCCCCGAGCCGGCTGCCCTTCTCGAAGATCGTGAAGCGATCGATCCCCGCGCGCTTCAAGAGCATGCCCATGCAAAGGCCCGCGAACCCTCCGCCGATGATGGCGATCTCGGGACCGGGGGACGTCCCCAGCGCGCTCATCGCCGGGCCCCCAGGTCGGAGAGGGCGCCGAGGACGATGAGGGGCGTGACGACGGCCCCTTGCACGGCCGAAAATCCCCCCTTGAGCCAGAGGAAGGCGGCCCTCTCGACGACGCCCACGCCGCAGAGGGCGAGCGCCGCGACGACGGGGGGGACGAAGAGCGGGATCGAGATCGCGCCGAGGCCGAGACCCCGCTTGAGCGTGCCCGCGGGGAAGCGGGCGACGAGGGACGCGACGCCGGCCGGCAAAGCGAAGGGCGCGATCTTGCCCTTGGCGAAGTCGCGCGGAATCTGGATGGACATAGCGATGCACGTGCCGAACGTGACGCCGAAAGCCGTCCCGACGAGGTCCGCGGCGACCCCCGGCACGCGCCACACCGGCAGCCCGGCGAGCCCGCGGGTGAGCGCCCAGCCGAAGGCTACGTTGATCGCGGCGTTGACGATCGCCGCTCCGATCACGCTCTGGGTCACGATGTAGCGTCGGTTGTCGGGGACCACCCTATTGCCTCTCACGTGGACAATAGCTCGTCGGATACCACGACCCCGTCGGCGTCGGCGTAGAGCCACGCTCCGGGACGAAACGTGACTCCAAGGAACGACACCGGCCCGCCCTCGCGGCCGCCGTGCAAGCCCTTCTCGCTCTTGCGCGGGTGGGTCGCCAGCGCCAGGACGCCGACGGGCTGCGCCGCCAGCTCGACCGAATCGCGGACGCACCCGTGCACCACGAGACCCGCCCACCCGTTCTCGACTGCGAACTGTCCGAGCTGCCCGCCGACGAGCGCGCAGCGTAGCGAGCCGCCGCCGTCCACCACGAGGACCCGAGCGTCACCGCGCCGCTGGAGCAGGGTGCGCACGAGGGCGTTGTCCTCGTAAACCTTGACGGTGGCGACGCGACCGAAGAACGCGAGATGCCCGCCGAACGACACGAGCGCGGGCGCGCAGACCTGGACGCCGGGGTGCGCGTCGCAGAGATCCGTCGTGGACACTTTCATCGGATGGCCTTCTCCCTGGGTCGGCCGCGATTCGGCCCCCAAGATGGTACAGTCCCGCGCATGGACCGCCCCGTTGGAATCGACGCCCTCGGCGTCTACATCCCCAAGCTCTACGTCGACCTGACGGGCGAGTGGGCCGTGAGGCGCGCACCCCTTCTGTCGGGAGGCGACGTGGCCAAGCTCGTCGGCAAAGTGACCGACGGCGTCGGCGTGCGCAGGATGGCGGTGGTCGATGCGCACCAGGACTGCGCCACGCTCGCCGCCATGGCGGCCAAGCGCGCCATCGACGCCGGGGGGATCGACCCGCGCGACATCGACTACCTGGCCGTCGGCACCGAAACGACGGTGGACCAGTCCAAGTCGATCGCTGCGTACGTCCTCGGGATGCTCGAGCGCCACTACGGCGTGTCGCTGGCCGACGTCGGCGCGCCGCAGTTCCAGTTCGCCTGCGTCGGCGCGACGTACGCGCTCGAGTCGGCCGTGAGCCGCATCCGCGCGGGGGACAACGTCAAGCCGTACGCCCTCGTGGTGGCCAGCGACGTGTCGAAGTACCCGCTCGCCACCGCGGGCGAGTACACGCAGGGCGCGGGCGCGGTGGCCTTGCTCGTGTCACAGAATCCGCGCGTGCTCGCCCTCGATCGGGGGGCCTGCGGGACCGTGACGCGGGACGAGCGCGACTTCTTCCGGCCGAACTGGACCGCCTCGGCGGTGGTGGACGGCAAGTATTCGATCGACGTTTACCTCGACAGCGTAGGCGCCGCGCTCGCGTCCTACGCGTCCCGGGCGCGGGGGCTGGGCTTCGACGAGGCGGGCCTCTACGACGCCGTCGACCACTTCCTCTTCCACGTTCCCTTCCCGCGGATGGCCGAGTACGCGGCGCTGCGTGTCTTCGGCGGGCTGTGGCTCGCGTCGGACGGGGCCCGGGCCGAGCTCGCGCGAGAGGTTCCGCTCGCCGCCTCCGGACCGAGCGGCGAGATCGCCGCCTGGCGCAAGGAGTTCGAGCGCGCGCTCGCCAAATCGGCCACGTTCCGCGCCGCGTTCGCGCGCAAGGTCGCGCCGTCGCTCGTGCTCGCCCGTGACGTCGGCAACGTCTATTCGGGGTCGCTCTACCTGTCGCTCGTAAGCCTGCTCGAGCAGACGCGGGGCGAGGCGCTGGCGGGCCGCCGCGTCCTCTTGGCCTCGTACGGCAGCGGGGCGAGCGCCAAGGTCTTCAGCGGGGTCGTTGCGGAGCGATACGGCGAGATGGTGCGCGACCTCCGGGTGCAGCGCGACCTCTTGCCGGAGTCCGAGGGGGGCGTGCGGGTCCCACTCCACTTGGGCGAATACGAGCGGCTGCACGCCCTCTCGGACAGCGAGATCGACCTGCCGCGCGAGGTGGCCATGAAGGTCCACGAGGCGCTTCCGCTCGACGCGGCGGAGACGGCCGCGGTGCGGGCAGCGCTCGCCGGCCCCCGGTGGCGCGTCCGGTCGAGGGGCGCGTCGATCCGCCCCCCGCGCGAGGAGTTCGCGCTGGAGCGCCTGGGGACGACCGCGTCGGCCGAGCGCACCGACGTGGGTTACCGCTACTATGGCTGGGTCTCCTGATCCGCGAACCAAGTCCGCATGCAAGACAACCCGCTTCTGGTCTCGACGCCGCCCGACGGCTTGCCTCGCTTCGACGCCATCGCTCCCGAGCACGCGGAGGCTGCCGTCGACGCGTGTCTGGCGGAGAACCGGGCCCGGCTCACCGCGCTCCTCGCCGGCGATGGGGACGCAGACTGGGACGGGCTCGCCGGACCGCTCGAGGAGACGGCGGACCGACTCGCCCGGGTGTGGGGGCCCGTCTCCCACCTCTTCGGCGTGAGCAGCACGGCGGGCTGGCGCCACGCCTTCAACGCGTGCCTCCCGAAGGTGACGGCATACGAGCTCGAGCTGTCGCAGAGCGAGCCGCTCTTTCTGGCGTACGAGCGGATCGCGTCGAGCCCAGGCTTCTCGGCCCTGTCGGTGGCGCGCCAAAAAGTGATCCGCGACGCGCTCCGCGACTTCCGGCTGTCGGGCATCTCCCTGCCGCAGCGGGAGAAGACGCGCTTCAAGGAGATCGCGCTGCGCGTCTCGGAGCTGCAGTCCAAGTTCGAGGAGAACCTCCTCGACTCGGTCCAGGCGTGGAGCAAGCACGTCGTCGACGAGCGTTCGCTCGCCGGGATGACGGCGCAGAGCCTCGCCGCCGCGCGCTCCAAGGCGAAGGCGAAGGGGCTCGAGGGCCATCGGCTCACGCTCGACTTCCCGAGCTACGACGCGGTCATCAGCTACGCCGACGATCGCGAGCTCCGGCGCGAGATCTACGAGGCGTACGTCACCCGCGCGTCGGATCGGGGCCCCATCGCGGGCCGCTACGACAACGGCGCGCTGATGGAGGAGATCCTCGCCCTCCGGCACGAGCAGGCGCGCTTGCTCGGCTATCGCAACTACGCGGAGGTGTCGCTCCAGACGCGCATGGCGAAGTCGCCCGACGAGGTCGAGCGGTTCCTCCTGGACCTCAACGCGCGCGCGCGTCCGCGGGCTCG
>DATGJA010000352.1:0-6170 GCA_035295445.1 Polyangiaceae bacterium
CACTTCGCGGTCGCCGCGTCGAAGGACTCTTTCGTGCAGGTCTACAAGTTCTTGACCGGCAAGGACCCGACGTACACCGACATCCAGTGCGGCGACGACCCGGTCATGGTCGAAGGCGTGGCCGAGACGTTCGCCGACAACGTGCCGATCAACGGGAAGCTCGACATCCGCGAGGTGACGAGCGCGCCTCGCGACATGAACGCTCCGACGATGACGCTCATGGGCGACGCGACGACGGGGCACTTTGGCCCGGTGATGCTCAAGCGCGGCGTGCCGTACGTGTTCACGGGCTATGACCAGAGCGGCAAGCTGGTCGGCTGGCAGTACTTCACGCCCTTCATGCGCGATAACAGGCTCGTCCGCCTTCTTTCGCCGGCGAGTGGTTCGGACGGCTCGCCGGTGGGCGCGATCGTCGCCCAACAGAGCACCGACCACGCGGTCACGAACGCGTCCAACATGGTCGTCGTCGCGCGGTGGGCGCAGGGCGGCTTCCGTCAGGATCTCGGGGCGAGCCTGAAGGTGAACGGGACCGAGGCGTTCACGAGCGACAACGCGGGCCTCGGCGCCGCGATGAACGCGAACTTGCAGGGCGGCATCGCGGCCATGTTCCTCGAGGACGCGCCGGACGCGGGCCCTCTCGGCGTCGCCTACAGCACGTCGTTCATCGCCTTCACCAACCTCCCGATCGACGCGACGAGCCCAGCCTTCGTGAACCTCAACTTCACGGCCGGCTCCGAGGACCCCGCTACCGCGAACGTCTCGCTCGCGATCGACAACTATCCGTCGTCGCAGGGCCTGGTCGCCGTGATGTTCCAGTAGCGAGCCGCTCGGTCAAGGTTCGCGTCACGCGTCTCGCTCGGTGAAGCGCCCCTTCTGCGGGGGGGGGACGACCGCCGGACGCGCGACGGCGCCGGGCTTGGCCGGCACGTGGCTCATCGCGTGTTCGGCCATCGCGGTGATCGTGAGGCTCGGGTTGACGCCGAGGTTCGCGGGGATGATCGATCCGTCGATCACGTAGAGCCCGTCGTGCCCGAAGGCGCGCGCGTGTGTGTCCACCACGCCCGTCTCCGGCGAAGTCCCCATCGGGCAGCCGCCCAGGATGTGAGCCGTCGTCGCCTTGTTGAGAAGGACCTCGATAATCCCGCTCTGAGGGATGCCGTCCATCTCTTTGGCCATGCGCCTCGCCACCTCGTGCGCGATGGGGAAGTACACGGGCACCGGCTTCGCGGTCCCCCGGTCGCTGTCGAGCTTCTTGCGAAACCAGGGGAAGCCGCGGCGCAGGACGTAGCGCAGGTGGCTGTCGATGGGTTGCATGACGAGGAGCACGATGCCGCGCTTGGCCGACCCGAAGGGGACGAGCGTACGAAGGAACGAGCCGGGATGCTGGACGATTTGACCTATCCACCGCATCCAGCGCGGCCAGGGCGGGCCGCCGTCGGTCATCACGGTGCCGAGAGGGGCGAGCGCGTCCGAGCCGGCGCTGTATCGGACGCACTCGATGTGCGTCTTTTCGTCGACGTACACACCGCTCGTGATGGCGATCCCGCGCGAATGATCGACGTCCTTGCGGCGCGAGCGGACGCCGATGATGGCCTCGCTGTTCGTGCGCACGTAGTCGCCGAGGGCGTTCGAGAGCGCCGGAAGAGAGCCGCGTTCCTTGCACCGCATGAGGAGCTCCGCCGTCCCAAGCGAACCCGCCGACACGACCACGTTGCGGGCCCGCAGCGTGCGGCGAGGGTGGCGCAGGCCGGTGGACTTCTGGACCGTCAGCTCGTATCCGCCGCCCTCGAGCGCCCGCACATCGTCGACGCGTGACTCGGGGAAGATCTGCGTGCCGCGCCGCTCGGCGAGATATAGGTAATTCTTGTCGAGCGTGTTCTTCGCCCCGTAGCGGCAGCCCACCATGCAGCCGCCGCACAGCGTGCATCCCGTGCGATCCGGCCCCTCGCCCCCGAAGAACGGATCGGGGACCTTCACGCCGGACTCGCCGAAGTACACGCCGACGGTCGCCCGATGAAAGGTGTGGCCGCGGCCCATCTCGTCGGCGACCTTCTTGAGGATGCGGTCGGTCTCGACGAGGACCTCGCTCGGGATGGCGCCGAGCATGCGCAGGGCGGTCTGGTAGTGGGGACGCAGGGCCTCCTTCCAGTCGAGGCCGACCCACTGCGGATCGCGAAACGCGTCGTCGGGCGGCACGAGCAAGGTGTTCGCGTAGACGAGGCTCCCGCCGCCGACGCCGCACCCGTGCAGGATGAAGACGTCGCGCAGCACCGTCAGCTGCAAGATCCCGTAGAGCCCCTGGGTCGGGCGCCACATCGATTTGCGCAGGTCCCAATTCGTCTCGGGGAAGTCCTCGGTGCTCCAGCGCTTGCCCATCTCGAGGACGGCGACGGAGTATCCCTTCTCGGAGAGGCGAAGCGCCGAGACGCTGCCGCCGAAACCCGAACCGACGATCGCGAAGTCGTAGTCGAAGTCGGACACGGTGGGAGGCTATCACGGCGAGCATTCGCTCGAGCCGGCGCCGCCCGGGGGGAGTAGAATCGATGGCGACGCGATGGCAAACAGTGGCCCCGGACGAGCGTCGGGTGTGACGTCCGAACTCTCGCTTCGCTCGAGCATGCGGACGTGGTCGGGTATTTTGTTCCTCGCGACGGTCGCGGGGTCGATCGGGTGCTCGTCGCAGCCTGAGCACGGCACCGCCGGAGCCGCGAGCGACGCCTCGATCGTCGAGGACGCCGACGCGGGGACGGGAAGCTCGAGCGCGAGCGACGGTGCGGTGGGGACGGGCGACTCGACCGCGCTCGACGTCGCCGTGGGCATGGGCGATGCGAGCGCGAGCGACGCCGCCGCTTCATCCTGCGTCCCGGCGATCCCCCAGCTGCCGTGGAAGAGCCCGTACGCCGGCTGGTCCCGGGGCATCCCGGTGGACCCGAACTTCTTTCCCGTCTCGGTTTGGCTCCAGGGGTCGTGGCACGCCACCGAGATGCAGAAGCTCGGCGTGAACGTCTACGTCGGCAACAACGCGGGAACCGACGCCCTCGCCGCGAGCGACCTGGCCACGCTCAAGGGCCTCGGCATCTACGCCATCGTGGGGCAGGATTCAGTCGGCCTCGCAAACGTAAACGACACGACCATCGTCGGCTGGTGGATGGACCCCGACGAGCCCGACAACGCGCAGCCCGTCGACGGCGGCTACGGGCCGCCCGTGGCGCCGTCGACGCTCGTGTCGCGTCACGACCAGTACAAGGCGGCCGACCCCACGCGTCCTGTCTACGTGGGCCTGGGCCAAGGCGTCGCGTACGACAACTGGGAAGGCCGCGGCAATGGGGCTCCGCCCGAATCCCAGTACGTTCCGGCGGGAGACATCGTCGATTTCGACATCTATCCCTACAATAACTGCGGGGGCGACAAGAACGAGCAGGCGACCTGCGGCCAGTTCTGGCTCAACGCGTTCGGCGTGGACCGCCTGCACCAGTGGTCGGATCGTGGCCAGGCCGTCTGGACGGACATCGAGACGACGATCATCTCGGCCAACACGACCACGGGGCCGACCCCGGCGCAGACCCGGTCCGAGGTGTGGCTCGCCCTCATCCACGAGGCGAACGGGATTACGTACTTCCTCGACACGTGGAATCCGTCGTTCCGGGAGGACGGTATCTTCGCCGATTCGGCGATGGTGACCGCCGTGACGGCGCTCAACGCGCAGATCAAGAGCCTGGCGCCCGAGCTCAACAGCGCCAGTATCCCGAACCTCGTCGACGTGACGAGCTCCAACGCCGCCGCGCCCATCGACGCGTTGGTCAAGGCGAACGGGACCTCGCTCTACGTCTTCTCCGCCGTGTCGCGCGCCGGCACGACGACGGGGTCCTTCGCCGTGCGCGGTCTGACGGGCCACGGCGCGGCGACCGTCCTGGGGGAGAGCCGCTCGGTCGCCATGACGGGGGGCAAGTTCAGCGACGACTTCGCCGCGAACGACGTGCACCTCTACCGAATCGACCTGACGACCGTGAGCTGCAACTGACTACCGGTGGCCGGAACTTCGTTCCGAGTCATGGCCCGGAGCGCTCTCCGCGTCGTTGATCGGCGATCCAACGAAGCCCCTCGATGTCGCGAAGCACGCCGACGAGTTGCCCGTCGCGCGTGATGACTGGGACCTCCCGGAGGTGAGCTCCCGCCATGCGCCGAAGGGCCGAGCAGACCGAGGCGAACTCCTCGACCGACGTGGCCGTCGACATCACGGCGCCGACCAGCCTCACCACGCCCGCTTCCGGGGCCGCCCGACCGGCGTTCGGCGTCAGCCGCGGCGCGATCACGAGATCTCGCTCGCGGACCAGCCCCGCGAGCCGTCCGCCCTCGTCCACCACGAACACCCCGGGCAGCCCCCCCTCGACCATCAGAGCGCGCAGCTCACGCACCTCGGTCCGGCACGCGATGCAAAGGGTGGCGCCGCGCAGGATCGCGCCGACCGGGGTGCAGTCCTCGCGCAAGTCGTCCCCGGCCTGGGGGTCGTCCGTCGGCGGGGTCGTCGCGTCGTCGCGCGGCGGCGAGCAGCGAACGAGCGCGGAGGTCCCGTCGACGTCGGGGGCGACCTCCACGCACGATGGACAGGCCTCGCACGTCTCGAGTGGCACCGATTCCCGTCGCCGCGAGCAGAAGACCCTCAGCGCGAGGCCCCGTGACCCGTCGCGGCGCACGACCTCGCGCACGAGGACCGGATGGTCTTCGATCGGGGGGCTCATTCCCGCTGCGGACTGCAAGTCCCTTGCCGTGCTCCGAACGGACCGTCGAACCGCGCGGACTGCAGACGCGCGCAACCTCTGCACGCGTCCCGCCGCCGGTGAAGCCTGTTCCGCGGCGATTGGAGGACGGCACGCGGGATGCTCCGCGCAATCTCGGCCGCTCTGCACCGGGCGGCTGCGGGATCAGGCGAAACCATCCGAGAGGAACTAGCCATGATGTCAGGCCTTCGAATCACGTATCGAGGGGTCGAGCCCACGGGCGCAATCGACGAGTACGTTCGCAGGCGAGCCGAGAGGCTCACCCGCCGGGGACCTACCGTCTCCTCGTGCCGCGTCGTCGTCGACGCGCCCCACCGGCACAAGCGCCGCGGGCGCCACTACGTCGTTCACGTCGAGGTCTCGACGCCGGTGGGTCGGCTCGTCGTCGATCACTCGCCCGGAGACGCTCGCGCCGTCGAAGATCTGTACGCGGCGATCGACGCAGCCTTCGACCATGCCGTGCGCCGCCTCGACGAGGAGGTCGAACGACTCGGCCGATCCGAGCGGTACCCGCGGGCGTTCTCCTGAAGAACCGGGAGTCCCGGTCACACGCAAGCTTTGCGTGTGGGCGCAAGGGCCGCGCGCGCGCGGAGGGTCATGACGAGCGCGCTTCGGCGGTGCCGCGACGGGCCGGGACCTCGGCCGCTTCGTTCAACAGGTGCTGCAGGTAGAGGCAGCCGAAGAAGAAGACGCCGGCCGTCGAGATCCCGATGAAGCGCCCGGTTCGAGCGAAATCGCTTCGCAGGACGGCGGCGACCCGGAACGCGAGGAACAGGTTCGCCAGGCCGGACGCCGCCTCGATGAGCCGGACCACTTCGGTCTCGACGCCGGCGATCGCCGCGAGGACCAGGGCCGCCAGGAGCGCGAGCGAAAACCAGGGCAGTGGGCCGAGCTTCTTGTCCGAGTCGAGCGACTCGAGAAAGCGCGCGCGGCGCACGTACCAGATGCCCGGGTACAGCCCCAAGGTGACGATGCACAGCAAAATGAGGATCAGCACGTTCCTCTGCTCGCTCGAGTAGTCCGAGGCATCGCGCGTGCTCCCACCGGCCCCGATGCCCGCCGGCGGCGCTTCGGCCGGCGGAGCGTACGGGTTCGTCAGGGGATCCGACACGCGGCGAGGATACCGCGCAAGAGGGTACGATGGGACCACCGGAATGCGCGGGTGGAGATTCCATGGCCAGGCCCTCGTCGCGTTGGCGGCGTGCGGACTCCGCACGGTCCCAGAGCTTCCGGCCGGGCCGGCCGCCCTCCAACCCGCGCCCACGATGGACGCGAGCCTCGCGCACGGCCCGGTCGTCGCGCTCACCACGGGCGGCGGCACGCACTCCTGCGCGCTTCTCTCGAGGGGGTCGATCGGCTGTTGGGGGAGCGACGTCTCCGGGGAGTTGGGCG
>DATGJA010000353.1:0-9938 GCA_035295445.1 Polyangiaceae bacterium
CGCAGGCCAGACCGCGCCAGGCGATGGCATCGGCGTGATGGGGCGCGAGGCGTCGTTCTCGGGCGCGTCGAACGACATCGTTCGTTGTCTGCGCTTCCGCCAGGGCGATCTGGATTCGGACAGCACCAAGAGCGGGATCAACTTGCTCAACGCCACGGACCTGATCTTCGACCACGTCTCGATCGAGTTCGCGCAGTGGAACAACATCGACTCGGTGGGCGCGAAGAACGTCACCGTGCAGCACTCGATCAGCGCCGACCCGATCGGCCAGCAGTCGCCGCCCACACCGAGACGGGGCCCTACACCTGGTACGGTGATCTCTTCGCCAACGTGCACAACCGCTGCCCGCTCGCGAAGGCGAACACGCAGTACGTCAACAACGTCGTTTACAACTACCAGGCCGGGTATACGGCCGGAAACACTGCCGGCGTCTTCTCGCACGACGTCGTCGGCAACTACTTCATCGCGGGCCCGTCGACGACGAGCGCGGACAACGCCTTCTATCAGGTCAATAGCCAACCCATCTTCAACAGCGGCAACCTCCTCGACGCCAACAAGAACGGCTCGCTGGACGGATCGGCGCTCGGCAATCCGGGCGGCGCCGTGGCGCTGACGGCGGCTTGGTCCCCCGATACGGCGGGCATCCCCACCGTGCCGGCCGCGCAGGCCTACGCGGACGTCATCGCCCACGCCGGCGCGTCGCTCCACCGCGACGCGGTCGACGCCCAGGTCGTCGCCGACGTGACGTCCCTCGGAACGGCGGGCAGCCTTTGGACGAGCCAGAGCGCGACCGGCCTCGCCAACGGCGGATACGGAACGCTGACGAGCGGCGCGGCCCCGGTCGACACGGACCGCGACGGCATGCCCGACGCGTGGGAGCTTCGCTACGGCCTCGACCCCAACTCGCCCGCCGACGCCAACGGTGATTTCGATGGCACCGGGTACACGAACGTCGAAAAGTACGTCAACGGGCTCGTCGATGGATCCTATCCGTGAGGCACAGTCGTGCGTCGCGGCCGCGGCGATCGCCCTGGCTGGCAGGACGGCCTGTGGCGGGGCTCCGAACGGCCTGATAACCGGCCCGGGCCGCCCGACGCGGCGACGATCGTCCCCGTCGCATCGTGCGGGACCCCGTCTCGGAGGGCTCGCACGCGGCGCCAGCGGACGGACGGTGCGGGACCGCACCGCGGATGCTCATGAGTGCGTCGCCCATCCCGACGCCCACCGACGCAGGCTCGGTGAGCGTCGGCGTCGCCATCGACAACGGGGGGACCCCGAACGGCGCGCCGCGATCGCTCTTCATGCTCAAAGACGAAGTCATCGACGCGTACGACATCGCCTTCGACGCCGAGAACGCCTACGTCATCGGCTTCAATCCCGGCCAGACCCAGGAGGTTCCCGAGCGGATGCCGCTCTACGGAAGGTGCCCGCTGGTCCTCGCGCGCATGCCTCGCTCTGACCAAGGGTCCGTGTCGATCGACGACGAGTGCGTCTACTGGGCGCACTCGGAGGGCGTCTTCAGCTTGAGCCTGACGTCCGTCGACACGTTCCAGCAGTAGCGATCGACGTCGGCGGCCCGGGACGCGGAGCGCTACACTGGCGTCGGTGAACTCGACGGGAGACGACCAGGCGGCCCGGCGGGTCGGCAGCGTCCTCAACGGCAAATGGACGCTCGAGCGCCTCATCGGAATCGGCGGGATGGCCGCGGTCTACGCGGCGCGCCATCGCAACGGCGCGCGCGCCGCGGTCAAGATCCTCCACCCCGGCCTCGCGCGCCACAGGCAGCTTCGCGAGCGCTTCCAGCGCGAGGGGTACGCGGCGAACAAGGTCGGACACCCCGGCGTGGTCAAGGTCCTCGACGACGAGACGATCTCCACCGGTCCTGCGGCAGGGACGACCTACCTCGTCATGGAGCTCCTCGAGGGCGAGTCGTTGCAGGACGCCCTCGAGCGCGGGGTCTCGTTCGGGGAGCGCCAGTTTCTCGAGCTCGCCGCCGAGGTCCTCGACGTTTTGCAGGCGGCGCACGAACGCGGTGTCGTGCACCGCGACGTCAAACCGGAGAACCTGTTCTTCGCTCACGAGGACGGTGAGCCCGGCAAGACCCGGGTCAAGGTCCTCGACTTCGGGCTGGCGCGGCTGCTCGACGCCCAGGCGATCACGAGCTACGGCCTCGCGCTGGGCACACCGTCGTTCATGTCGCCGGAGCAGGCCGCCGGACGCATCGACGAGATCGACGGGCGCACCGACCTATTCTCGCTGGCGGCGACGGGCTTCTGCCTGCGCGCCGGCCGGCGCGTCCACGAGGCCGACAGCCCGGTGGAGCTCGTGACCAAGATGGCGCGGCTCCCGGCGCCTCGTCTGGCCACCGTCGTTCCCCAGGTCGACGCGAGGTTTGCGCGCATCATCGATCGCGCGCTCGAATTCCGGCGCGAAGATCGCTACGAGTCGGCCGCGCGGATGCGCGACGACGTGGTGGTGGCTCTCGAGCGCCTGGGCGGAAGCGCCCGCCCGCCGCGCCGCTCTTCGGCGCCGCCCCCCGCCGCACTGCTGCCGCGCACAGCCAGGGCAAGGCCGGACGCGCGCCCCGCGGAGGTGACCATCGAGGTGAGCGAGCGCGATCTCGAGGCGCGCCCGCAGTACGGGATGGACGAATCCATCCGGATCCCGAAGAGGCGCTCGATCCTGCCGTGGCTGGCGCTTCTCCTCGTCGGGAGCGGGGCGGCAGTGCTGGCCGTCGACGCAGGACGGCGCGCGCGGGTCGTCGCGACGCTCGAAGCGTGGCGCGAGTATCTGCTGCCACCCGCGACGACGACCCCGGGGCCAATGGCGACCCCGGAGGCTTCGGCGACAAGCGCACCGCATCCAACGGCAGAGGCGTCCGCGAGCGCGCCCCCCCGGCCGGCCGCGTCGAAGGCGGGCACCCACAAGGCATCGCGCCCGCCGGTCAACCCTTGACGACCCCCACCCGCTCGAGCACCCGCTCGAGCACCGGTCGCAGGCGATCGCGCCGGACGTACCCGAAGCTCACCCCGAGCGCGAGGATCAAGAAGATCACGAGCCACCGGCCGCGATGGCGAGGGACCCCCGCGGGCACGAGCGATCGTTCCGACCGAAGAACCTCGGGCGCGAGGCTCCGGTCGCTCGGCGCGGCGACGCTCGCGCGCACCTCTTCGGGCACGTCCCATCCCTCCTCCGGGGGCGGCTCCTGAATGGAGATTTCTCGGGACGGCGGGGCCGGGAAAGGCCGCGGGGCCGAGGGACCCACGCCGAGCACCGTGCGCTCGCGGGTCGGCTTCACGACGACGATCGGCGAGGGGGCCGTGGTCGATTTCTCCGAGAGACCGACGCCGAGAGTCGTCCGCTCGCGCGGCGGCACATGGGGAGCAGCGCGGCCGCTCGATCGATCTTCGGCCATAGCACCACCGTAGCCTCAATCCGCGACGAACTCGACGTGTCAAAAAGGCGAACTTCGCATGACGCTGCGCCGTTCGCTTCTCGTGGGCGAGCGTTGCAGCGAGCTGAGCGAGAAGAGATGCCTCACGTAGCCCTCGACCTTTGGACGCTTCCCGCTAATACGATCTGCCCCCCAAGCGCGCGAGCTCGGAAGATGACGTCCGGTGCACCCGAACCGATCGTGGGATCCGCGATGGGGAAGTACAACCTCATCGCCGAGCTCGCGCGCGGCGGCATGGGCAACGTGTACCTGGCCGCCCTCTCCGGGCCCGCCGGCTTCAGCAAGCTCTTGGTCGTCAAGGAGCTGAAGCCCGAGCTCTGCTTCGAGCCCGAGTACGTCGCGATGTTCCTCGAGGAGGCGCGGCTGGCGGCGCGGCTCACGCACCCGAACATCGTCCAGCTCTACGACGTCGGTCTGGAGGGCGGACGCTACTTCATCGCGATGGAGTACTTGGACGGCCGATCGCTGGCGCGCGTCCTTCGTTGCTTCGCGCGAGAGGGGTCCTTTCCCGTGGGCGCGCACTTGCGGATCCTCGGCGATTGCCTCATGGGCCTGCACTACGCGCACGAGCTTCGCGGATTCGACGGCGAAGACCTCGGGATCGTCCACCGGGACGTTAGTCCGTTCAACGTGATGGTCACGTTCGACGGCCAGGTCAAGCTGCTCGACTTCGGGATCGCAAAGGCCGTCGACTCGCCGTCCGACACGAGGGCGGGCGTCGTCAAGGGGAAGGTCGCGTACATGGCGCCGGAGCAGGCCGCCGGCGCCCGGGTCGATCGGCGCGCGGACGTCTACTCCGCGGGGGTCATGATCTGGGAGGCCGCTGCGGGCCGGCGGATGTGGCCGGGGATGGCCGAGGTGGAGGTCCTCGGCCGCCTGCTGCAGCACGGCCCGCCGCGGCTCAGGGAGGTCGACCCGAGCGCGCCCGAAGATCTGGACGCCCTTTGCGCGCGCGCGACGGCGAGAGACCGCAAGGACCGCTACGGGACGGCGGCCGAGCTGCTCCAGGATCTCGAGGCGCACTTGGGGCGACGGGGCGACGTCATGAGCATGCGTCAGATCGGCGACCTGCTCCGCGGGCTGTTCGCAGACGAGCGCCAGAAGATGGCGCAGCTTATCGAGGAGTCGCTGGGCATCGGCGGCGCCGATCCGCGATCGGGGACCCGGGCGGCGTTGCAGACCGCCTTGCAGACGCAAGCCGCGCCCCTCCTGCCGTGGGCCGACGGCGCCACCGCCGAATCGAGATCCCGAACGTTCCGAGCGGCGACGGGGTACGCCTCGGCGATCTACGGCGATCCCGCGCCCGTCGGAGTCCCGCACGCCCCTCTCGTCGAAACGCTCCAGGGGGCGTTCGCCGAGCCGACTCCGGCGCGGCGAGAGTGGAGCCGCAGCATCCTCGGCGCCGCGGTGGGCGCAGCCGTCGCGGCGGTCTTCACGGCGCTGGTCGTCGATCACCTGGTGGGCGCGCAGGCGAGGTCCACGACCGTCGCACCCGGGGAGAAACCGCAAGCCGCGGCGATCGGCCCGCGTGAAGTCAGCGCATCCGCTTCGCCGCCGCAACCGCCGCCCGTCACGTCGCCCCCCACGGAGTCGCCGTCGCCCTCCGTGGCCCTGCCCTCCAAGGCGCCCTCGAGCGGTCCGCCGAGGGGCAGCACCCTCCCCTCGCGCAAGACGCGAAGCCCCACCAAGCCGGAGCCCGAACCGAGCGTCTCCGCAGCCACGTTTGCGTCCGCATCCGCCCAACCGCCCCCGCCGCCGAGCGCCGCGACGGCGCCGGCGCCGACGCCGACGCCGACGGGGGAAAGCCGTCGCTCCCCAGCGGTCAGCTGCGACCCCCCTTACACGATCGACTCGAACGGCATCGAGCACTTCAAGGCGAGCTGCCTCTAGTCTGGTTTCATGGGGTCCTTCGGTCGCCTCGCTCCCTCAGGATGACAGCGCGGCGCGCGACGAGGAAGCGTCTCTCGGCGTCGTTCGTGACGAGGGTGATCGCGCGCTCGTACGCTTCGTCCGCGTCGTCGAAGCGATCGAGTCGCACGAGAAGGTCGGCGCGAACGGCATGAAAGAGATGATAGCTCTCGAGCAGGAGGGGTTCGACCAGCTTCAGCGCCGCGGCTGGACCGTCGACCTCGGCGACGGCGACCGCGCGACTCAGCGCCACCACCGGCGTGGGCGTGAGCGCGAGGAGCTGATCGTACAATGCGACGATCTGCGTCCAGCTCGTCTCGCGCGCGGACGCCGCGTCGCTGTGGACGGCGTTGATGGCCGCCTGGATCTGATACGGACCGGGACGATTCTCGCGAAGGCAGCGGCGCACGAGCGCCTGGCCCTCCTCGATGAGCGCGCGGTTCCACAGGGAACGATCTTGCTCCCTGAGCAAGATCATCGACCCGTCCGCAGCGACGCGCGCGGCTCTCCGCGACTCGAGGATCAGGAGCAGCGCGAGGAGGCCGCGCGGCTCCCCCTCCGAGGGCATCAGGTCCGCAGCGTGCCGGGCGAGGCGGATGGCGTCCGCGGTCAGGTCGGGGCGAAGGAGCGCGTCGCCCTGCGAGGCGACGTAGCCTTCGTTGAAGACGAAGTAGATGGCAGCGAGGACCCAGCGCAGCCGACCCGGCAGCTCTTCCGCCGACGGCACGCGGTAAGGGATCTTGGCCTCGCGGATCTTGTTCTTCGCGCGCACGAGCCGCTGCGCCATCGTGGCCTCGGGCACCAGGAAGGCCCGCGCGATCTCGGGAGTCTCCAGTCCGCCGACGAGGCGGAGCGTCAAGGCCACCTGCGCGTTCGGCGCGAGCGCGGGATGGCAGCAGGTGAACATCAACCGAAGCTGGTCGTCGATCATCGGGCCCTCGTCGAGCAATGGGGGCGGCTCCTCGCGCAATCGGTGGCCCTCTTCCTCGCGCGCGCTGCGGGACGACTCGCGTCGGGCGCGATCGATCCCCGCGCGGTGGGCCGTCGTGAGGATCCAGCCCGCGGGGCTCGGCGGGATCCCGCCGACGGGCCAGTGCGTGAGCGCCTGGACGAAGGCCTCTTGGACGAGCTCCTCGGCGACTCCAATGTCGCCGAACCGGCGCGCCAGCGTCGCGACGGCGCGACCCGAGCACTCTTTGAAGGTGCGGGCCACCGCGGCGCGATCGGGATCCAAGGCCCCGCCCTACGCCGGTTCCTGCACCGGCCGCACCTCGACCGGAGCGCCGCACGCGACTGTGGCCTTCGTCGCCCACCCGATGGCGGCGTCGAGGTCCGGCGCCTTGATGATCCAGAAGCCCCCGATGTGCTCCTTGGCCTCCGAGAACGGACCATCCGTGAGGAGCACGTCCCCTTCTTTCATGGCAACGACCGTCGCGCTCGAGGGCAGGTGCAGCCCGCAGGCGAACACCCAGGCCCCGTCCTCCTTGAGCTTCTGGTTCAGCGCGGCGACGTCGGCGTACATCTTCTGCATCGTGGCGGCGTCCGGCCGGGGGGCGCCGGCGACCGAGTGAACCGAGAGCATGTACTGGTTCATCGAATCCTCCTTCAGCAGTTTCAAGCCGCGTTGCCATCCGCCGCCACCGGGGCCGCGGGACGGTAGCGGAGAAAGAACGCGCCGTTCGAGAGCGCGCGCGATTCGATGAGCTCGAGCCGGACGTCGCCCCCCTGGAAGAGCCGCAGGCCCTCGCCGACGATGGTAGGGTACGAGAGCAGGCGCACCTCGTCGACCAGCCTGGCCTTTGCGAGCGACACGGCGAGCTGGTTGCTGCCGAAGACGAGAAGGTCGCCGTTCACCTTGACCTTGTGCGCGCGAACCTCGCCGACGGTGTCGGCCATGACGCTCGTACCGCTCCACGTAGCGTCGCGCATCGTTCGCGAGGCGACGTACTTGGGCATGTCGTTCATTCGATCGGCGTAGGCGTTGGATCCCTTGCGCCCGGGCCACGCAGCGGCAAAACCCTCGTAGGTGACGCGCCCTAGCAGGAGCGCGTCGGCCGCGAAGAGCTCGTCGCGCTTGATGTCCTGGATCGTGTCGTTCCAGTACGAAAGCGACCACCGGTGCGGCGAGTCGATGACCCCGTCGAGCGTGACGAACTCGGAAACGATGACCTTACCCATGGCGATTCTCCTCAGCTGTGGCGGGGCCCATCGCCCGCCTTCCACCCCTGAACGAACGGGGAATCGCCCAAATCGACAGGTCGCCGAAAAAAGAACCCTAGGGCATCACGATCGACTTGCAGGAGTCGATGGCCTCCTTGGAAGGAGCGCTTTTCGTCTTGTACGCGAACGAGCACTTAAGCGTCAGCGACCCCGGCCCCTTGATGAGCGTCACGACGCGCTCGAACTCCTGGTGCGACCCGAGAAACCACTTGTTGCCGCCCGGGAGGTCGCCCTTCTTCTCGAGCTTGTCGCCGCCGAACTTCATCTCCCCCTCGACGTCCTTCGCCAGGGTGGCCACGGGGCTCTCGTCGTACGAGACCATGAGGTTGTCGGTCTGCGTCCCCGTGTCGTACGAGATCGATCCCCGCGTCGCCGACGCGCGCGCCTCTTTCACGGAGTAGCCCGCCGGCAGCTTGATGCAGTACGCAGGCGTCGCGTTCCCCGTGAACCCTGCGGGACACTTGGGGAGCGGGGCCTGGGCCGCAGCGCTCGCGCTTGTCTCCGGCGTCGCCGATGCGGCGGCCGCCGGCGGGGGCGCAGAAGCGACGGCGGGTGCGCTGCTCGCCGCGGGAGTGGAGGCCGCGCTGCCCTTGGCTTCGTCCTTGTCGCAGGCGAGGACCGCGAGCAAGAGTACCGAGAGGATGGTCGTTCGCATGCGGGCGAGGATACTCGCGCCGCGCGTCGAGTTCACCCCGAGAGTCGGACCCCGAGGGTCAGGGAGACGTCAGCGCGCGCACCAGGAAGGCCGCCGCGCGCCCGAGCGCCGAGGCCCGCGCGCCGCCGGTGAAGCCGTGCCCCTGCCCCTCGAAGTACCAGACCTCGAACGGCAGGCCGGCGGGGGGCGAGGCCGCCGGCGCCCCGGTGAGCGGGGGACACCTCGGCTTCGGCATGGGGTCGGGCGTCCCGTCGTCCTTGAAGTAGCGGTCCACGACCGGGCGCCCGCGCTCGTAGAGGCCCTCGCGCGTGGCGCACGTCTCGGCCAAGGGGACGATCGGGTCGTCGGTCCCCTGCACGAGCACGAGTGGTTGGCGCAGTGTATCGAGCCCATAGAGCGGCGAACGCGCTCGATAGGCCGCGGGGTCTTCGATCGCATCGGCGCCGACGGCCCCCTTGACGCGCGCGTGGATGAGGCTTGCGAGGCCCCACCACCCGAAGGGGCGCGCGTGCAGGTAGCGTTCCGTGTAGCCGAGCTCGGACGGACCCGCGATGCTGACGACGGCGCGCAGCGCGGGATCCCGCTCGGCAGCACGGAGCGCGATGCACCCACCGTGGGACAGGCCGATGAGGCCGAGCCGGTCGGGGTCGACGTCCGGCCGCGCTCGCACGACGCGCAGCAGGGACTGCACGTCGTCGACCTCGCCCGAGCACACCTCGACCCGTCCATCGCTGGTCTGGTCGTCAAGCCTCCTTTTCTCCCCACGGTACGTCGGCGCCACGGCGAGCACCCCGCTTCGCTCCAACAGCCGGCCGATCCGCTCGGTGTCGTCGTCGTCGCCGTCGAAGCCGCCGTGCAGGACCAGGACGGCGGGCGATTTGCGCCCGGAGACCTCGGGCGCGGCGAACACCGTCGCGTACTCTTGCAGGTCGCCGACCCGAAAGTCGAGGGGAACACCGGCCGGCGCACCCGCGCAGCCTGCGCAGACGAGGACCCCGAACGACGAGCCGTAACGCTCGCGCGTCTTCCTCAACGCTTCTTCTTGTGATCGGTCTGGTCTTCCTGGATGTCGTCCTGGATGGCCTGAACGAAGGGATTGACCGGAGGCGGCGGCAGGGTGGCAGGCACCTCCGCGACCTCCGGCTCGGATCGCTCGGACTTGGCCGGGGGCGGGGCGCGAACGGCTGGCGCAGCGCGGCGCGGCGCCTCGGCCACCGGGGGCGACGCGGGAGCCGGACGCGCGGCGGGGGGTTGGGTGGGCGGCGAAGGTGGCGCCGGGATCGCAGGGGGCGACTCGCGCGGCGCCGCGGGCGCGACCTCCGCGACCTCCGGCGCGGGTGCGATCACGACCGCAGGCGACGGGGCTGCCACGGCGACGACCGGAGGTTCGACGGGCGCGGGCGCGGCCGGCACCGGGGGCCGATCCGCAAGACCACCGGCGGCGGCGACCGGCGCAGGCGCCGTGACCCGCCCGAGGACGAAGCCCGAGGCCACGAGGATGAGGGGGACGACGGCCCGCACGGCCCGGGACGGCTGCGCCATCGGGGCGTGCAATGGCTCCCCGAGCGCGAGCACGGGCAACGGCGGCGGAGGCGACACCGCCTTCGGGGCCGCGGCGATCGCGGGCTCCGCCGACGTTGCTTCCGACGGAGGCTCGGGCGACGCGGCTGCGTCTGCGGCTGCGATCTCCGGCGCAGATTG
>DATGJA010000354.1:0-5071 GCA_035295445.1 Polyangiaceae bacterium
CGCTTGTTCTTCGATCATCACGATCGTGAACGCGAATGCGGCGCCGCCGGTGGTGCTGGTCGCGGACGACGAGCCGACGATGCTGGAGCTCGTCACGCGCCACTTGCGGTCGATAGAGCAGCCGAAATTGGAGGTTATCGAAGCGTCGGACGGGGACGAGGCGTGGCGGCTCGCGCGCGAGCGCCTTCCGGACCTCGTCGTTCTCGACGTGATGATGCCCGGGATGAGCGGCTGGGAGGTGTGCCGCAAGATTCGACAGGACGCGGCGCTCGCTCATACCGGCGTCCTCATGCTCACCGGAATCGGTGAGAGCCTGAACGAGGCGACGAGCCCGCTCTTCGGCGCCGACGCCTACATCGACAAGCCCTTCGACTTCGAATCGCTCGACGAGACGATCGTCAGCGTCCTCGATCGACGGGCCGCTCAACGCGAAGCAGTCCCCCGCCCCACGCCCGCAGCGCGATCGGATTCTCCGGCGCGCGTCGGGAACGGGGTGGGCGGGCCGGCGAAGGCCGCAACGTCCGCGCACCCCAGTGGGGCGCGAACGCGTCGAGCCAAGCCGGCGTCAACGCAACACCGGATGAAGCGGAAGCTCAAACGATCCGCATCTGCAAAGAAAGGAAAGAGAACCATGGCTGCGAAGAAAGGTGCGAAGAAGGGGGCGAAGAAGGCAAAGAAGGGCGCGAAGAAGGGCAAGAAGAAGTAGCCCCTCGCCTTCGATCGCGCTGCCTCGATGGTCGTGCACGCTCCGGCGTGAACGCGACCCGCGCAGCTCGCGCGACGCTCGCCCTCCCTTAACAAGGACGGCGAGCGGCCTCGGTGCAGGGCCGAGCGGATGCTTGGCCTTCGCACTCAGGTAGCTCCGATGTGTCGGTCCTCCTCGTGTGCGGGGAGGCAGCGGTGTCCCTTGCGTCCGCAGATGTTTCGTGTACGAATTATCTGCGACGGTGCGCCTTGGCCGCGGGTTCATTCCGCGGGGCAAGGTGTGGTCGTGACCTCGAGTCCGGCTCGTCCGGATCTCGATCAAGACAGGGGACCCGCATGCCGACACCCTTCACCGAGCAGCACGATCAGTTCCGAAGGACCGTGCGGCAGTTTTGTGAGAAGGAACTCGCCCCCCACGCCGACGAGTGGGAGAAGGGGGAGCTGTTCCCGAACTGGGTGTTCAAGCGCGCCGGTGAGCTCGGGATTCTGGGAGCGCATTACCCGGCCGACGTGGGCGGCGCGGGCGGCGACTATTGGTTCAGCGTGGCGAAGGCGGAGGAACTCCCGCGTTGCCAGTCCGCGGGTGTCTCGATGGGCCTGCTCGTCCAGTCGGACATGGCGACCCCGGTCATCAACGACCTCGGGACGAAGGAACAGAAGGAAGAGTTCCTCGCGCCCGCTGTCCGCGGGGAAAAGATCGCCGCCCTCGGCGTGAGCGAGCCGAACGCCGGCAGCGACGTGGCCGGCATCCAGACGGTCGCGACGAAGGACGGCGGCGACTACGTGATTCGCGGCGCCAAGACGTTCATCACCAACGGCACGCGCGCGGACTTCGTGACGCTACTCGTCAAGACGAGGCCGGAGGCGGGAGCGCACGGGTGCACGTTCTTCCTCGTGCCGACCGACACCAAGGGCTTTCACGTCACGAAGAAGCTCAAGAAGATAGGAAACCACTCGAGCGACACCGCGGAGCTCCACTTCGAGGACATGCGCGTCCCTGCGCGGTACATGCTCGGCGAGGAGAGCATGGGGTTCATGTACCTCATGCAGAACTTCCAGAGCGAGCGCATCATCGCGTGCGTCAGCGCCGCCGCCGGCTCCAGCTACATGCTGGACGAGGCCATCGAGTACGGGCGCGATCGCAAGGCGTTCGGCAAGCCGATCATCAAGCGCGAGTACTGGCAGCACAAATTCGTGGATCTGACGGCGAAGCTCGAGGCCGCCCGCGCCCTCACCTACCGCGGCGCGGACGCCTACAACGCCGACAAGTACGAGCAGCGGCGCGACGTCTCGATGGAGACCGTCCGCGTCATCAGCCTCGCGAAGATCTTCATGGGCGACGTGGCGGCCGAGATCGCCGATCAGTGCCTGCAGTTTCACGGAGGTTGGGGGTACATCGAGGAGTACCGTGTCGCCCGGGCCTGGCGCGACGCGCGGCTCTTTCGAATCGGCGGTGGGACGACCGAGACGCTGCGGTATTACGTGGCCAAGCTCATGGGGCTCTAGTTCCGTCTTCCCGCGCCCGCGCATTCAGAACGGCGTGGGGAAGGCTTCGCGGTACGCGCGGATCGTCGCGATCTCGTCCCGCTTGTGCTCGAAGCCCGTCAGCTCTCGGAATGCGCGGGCGTCGACCACCACCGGGTACTTGAGGTGGTTGAGCGCGCCCGCGGGCAGCTTGGGCATACCGAAGCGGCCGAGCATCCCCGCGAGAATCAGCTCCGGCAGCGGTACGGCGCCCCGACCGGCCTCTCGGATCAACCGGGCGAGAGGGAGCGGCTGCGGGCCCGCCACGTTGTAGACGCCGCGCGGCCGCTTCTCCAGCGTCAGAGCGATGGCGTGGACCACGTCGTCGTCGTGCAGAAACTGGAACAGCGGGTCGAAGCCGAACACCGTCGGGACCCGCTTGCCACGAAGGAAGTTGCAGAGCGTGCCGTGGCCGGAGGGGCCCAGCGTGTAGCAGATGCGCAGGACGGTGGTCGCGATCTCGGGGAACCGCCATAGCGCGGTGGCCGCGTACAGGTCGGCGGCGACCAGGTCGGCCAGCTCCGGGAAGCGATTGAGCTCGAGGGGGGGCTCGTCCTCCGTGTGGAACAGCGCCGAGTCCGGGCCCGCGCCGTAGAACGTGTGCCTCCCGATGAAGATGCAATGCTCGACGCCGTAAGCGCGCGCGTAGTCGAACACCGCCCGCGTCCCGCCGAGGTTGATTTGGTGTCGCTCCTCGCCCCCCATCGTGAGCGCCGAGACCGTCGCCATGTGGACGACCGCTTGCGGCCGCACCCGGCGAAAGACGTCCTCCGCCGCCCGCTTGCGCACGTCCACCTGGTGAAACTCCACCGGGGCCGCCGGCCACGGACGGCGGTCGATACCGACGACCTCGTGACCCGCCTCCTTCAGGTGGACGACGACCGCGCTCGCGATTGCGCCCGCCGCTCCCGGGATGAGGATCCTCACGGCTGACCCTGACCCACCGCCTGAGGCTCGCCCCGGCGACGGCGGGCGCCGTCCTCGAGCATGCCCGCGATCTGACGCTTGACCTCGGCGACGTAGCCGAGCACGACCCCGTCGTCCTCGTTCCCGGTCCCGCTGTAGAAGACGGGCGGGCCGTACTGGATCTCCATCTTCGCCGGGATGGGCAGGGGTAGACCGTAGGCGGTCACCGGGACGTAGGGGACCCCGAACAGCCGCCCGAGCTTGTAGGCGTTCGAGACGGTGGGAAAGGCCTCTCCGCCGCCCAGCACGACGAACGGGACGATCGGCGTCTTCGTCTTGAGCGCCAGACGCATGAATCCGGTCCCGAAGTCGACGAGCGAGTACCGCTCCTTGAAGAGCTTGGCGGTTCCCCGCGCGCCTTCGGGGAACACCATGAGGAGGCGATCGTCCTCGAGAAGCCGCTCGGCGTGCTTGGGAAGCCCCATCAGGTTGCCGGTGCGGCTGGCCCATTGGCTCATGAAGGGCACGCGGTTGATGAACTTCTCCGCCATGCCCTGCGCGAGCCGGGGGGGATTCATCTCGAACATGCACGAGACGACCACCATGGCCGCGTCGATCGCGATTCCCCCCGAGTGATTGCCGACGAGCATGGCCCGTCCCCGGTGGGGGATGTGCTCGACCCCCCGCGTCCGCACGGAGAAGTAGTAGCGATAGAACGCGCCCACGGCGGTGAACCAGAAGCGCAGCTGCGATTTGGAGATCCCGTACGGATCCACCCCGAGCGAATTGAACGGCAACTCGAGCCGTTCGATCGCGTCGCGGACTTCGAGGTCGAGGCGCACGGGGCGGGGCGAAAGACTAGTCCGCACGCTCGAGCGAAGCGAGAGATCGGACGATGCACCGAACGCGTCCGCACGCTCGAGCGAAGCGAGAGATCGGACGATGCACCGAACGCGTCCGCACGCTCGAGCGAAGCGAGAGATCGGGCTAGGAGGCCCGCACAACTCCTGCCCAGGTGCGCCGACCCCGCGTCAGGCGACCCGGCCGAGGCGGAGCTTTTCTTCTTGCCCTCCGTGGAAGAAGCGTCTCAACGCGGCGCGCAGGTCCGCATATCTACCCGCCCGGACATAGTCGTTTTCGAGCCGACGGACGAAGCGGTGGGCGACGTCGTTCGCCACCCGGTAACGCTCGCCGACCTCGGTGTGGGCGCCGTCGGGGTAGACGACCCGCTCATAGAGGCGCTCCCGGAGGAAGGCGCTGCGCTCGGTATCGAACGCGGCCATCGAAGCCGCGATGACGAGCCATTTGTCCACCTCGGCTTGGAGCTCGAGCTCGAGGCAGGTGGTCTCGCGGCCCGTGCTCGCCCGATCGACCACCACGACGAAGTGGCTCACCCCCTCGATGATCTGGCAGAGGACGTCGAGCTTGGGCTCTCCCTCGAGCCGTGGGACTTGGAGCCGCACCTCGACGGTGCCGTCCCTGGCCTCGCGCACGAGCAGGGCCTCCCGCCCCCCGTCGTCGGCCCCGCTCATGTACTCCCCGACGTCGGCGACGCGATCCAAGCCGTAGGCCCGCTCGAGCGCCGCCTGAACGCGCACCGCCAGCGCGCGCTCGCGGACCAGCGCTGCCCCGTTGCCCTCGAGCATGGCTCGGTCGCTCAATGCACCAGGCCCCGAGCGCCCCGCGTCGGGATCACGCCTCTCGACGTGAGCGCGCTCGCCAGCGTGTCGCTCCCCCTCTTGAGCCAGCGCTCGTAAGCCTTGAGAAGGCCAGCGGGCTGGTCCGCGCCCATCGCCACCGTCGCGTCGGCGACGTCGCCCAACACGTCCACGAACGCCTCGAAGTTGTCCGCGAGCTCGGCGAAGAGATCCGGGCTCGCCCCACGCGTCCCGCCGCCCGCTCCTGCGCGCAGCATCGAGCTCGCGGCGCCATAGGC
>DATGJA010000355.1:0-6257 GCA_035295445.1 Polyangiaceae bacterium
CCTCGTCGAGCCGCCCCGCCTCGACGAGGAACCGCACCCAGTGCGCCTGAAAGCTCGGGATCGGCGACGCCCACTCGACCCTCGACAGGCGTTCGTCTCCCAGCGCTGCGATCGCCGCGACGCCGATCCGCTCGTAGGCGAGCTGGAAGGAGTTCATCATGAAATAAAGCTCGCTGTACGGCAGGCGCAAGCGCCGGCTCTGCGCGTAGATCTCGCCGAACTGCTCGCTGGCCTTGTCGAAATCGCCCTGGTGCAGTGCCCACTGTGCGCAGAGGCGATGGTAATGCCATAGGCCCTCGGGCCCGCGAAGGTCCCGCGCGATGCGGCCCAGGTTCGGGAGCACCCGCTCCGCCGCCGCCATGTCCCCCTTGTGGAGGAAAGCGTGCAGACGCGCGCTCTCGATCTCCGTCGTCGACTTCGGCGTGAGGCGGCGCATCTGGCTCGTCACCTGCAAGAGCTCTTCGACGTGATCGGGACCCGACAGCACGTGGAGCCGAAAGCGCAGGGCCTCGAAGAGATCATCCGCGTTGCCGCTCTCGCGCGCGAGCTCGACGGCCCGGCTGCTGAGCTCCTGACTCTTCGCCGTCGAGTGCGAATACGGCGGGATGCACGCGAGCCCGCCGAGGACGCGAATCCGCAGCGAACGCTCGCTCTCCGGCAGCAGGCGCAGCGCGTCCTCCAGCGCATGCAGGGCCAGGGCATCGGGGACGACGGCGCCGAGGCTCGCCATCGGGCGCAAGCTGCGCACGGCCTGCACCAGCATGTCGGCGAACTGGTTCTGCCGGGCGATGTCGATGGCCCGCTCGATGGCCTTGCGTGAGTCGCGGAGGTTGCCCGACAGGCGCACGGCCATCGCCTGGGTGAGGAGGAGCTCGCAGCGGGTGCGCGCGTCGACGTCCTTGCGGAAGCGCTGCGCCTCGAGCGCCCACGAGTAGAACTGCCCGGCGTCCTCGTACGCGAAACCGCGCATGGCCGCCTCGGCCGCGGCGCGGGCGCAGCGCTCGACTCGCGCGGGGTCGGCGCGTGGCAAGGCCCGATAGAGGTGGTACGCGAGGTCGTTGACGCGCGACTCGCCCCCGGCGCGCCCCTCCATCGCGTCGGCCACCTTGCAGTGCAGCTCGACCCGGCGGGCGGTCGAGAGCTCCTCGTAGAGGGCCTCGCGGATCGTGTCGTGCGCGAACGCGTACGTGCCCGCCCGGGGGCGTGCAACGACGAGCCGCGCGCGGACTGCCTCGTCAAGGTGCAGAAGCAGCGCCTCGAAGCCCACGCCGAGGGCGCCCTGGAGGACGGCGAGTTCGAATTCCTGACCGATGACGCACGCGACTTCGAGCGCCTCGCACGCGGCCGGGCCGAGGCCCGTGAGGCGCGCGCGCAAGACGTCACGCGCGACGCCCGGCACGGTGATGTCGTCGCTCCGGAGCGAACCGAACCCGTTGCGATCGCAGCACGCGGTGAGCAGGCGCACCGTCTCCTGCAAGAAGAGCGGATTTCCGCCGCACTTGAGGAAAACGGTCTGGTGGATCTCGGCGGGCAGATCCAGGCCGGTCACTTCGGTCACGTATCGCTCCACGTCCGAGGCCCTCAGTCCGGAGAGCTCGATCCGCTCGCACGGACCGAGGCGGCTGGAGACCTTCGCCCACGCTTCGGTTCCCGGCACGGGTGTGTCGCGCGCGATTGCGACGACCAGCACGGACGCCTGCGCGAGCTCGGCGGCGAGGAGCACGAGGAGGTCGAGCGACGCGTCGTCCGCCCACTGCAAGTCGTCGAGGATGACGATGCGCGGTGCGCTCTCGGCGCAGTGCACGAGCGTCCTGCTGAGCTGTTCGAGCACCCAGAACCGGGCCGAGATCGCGCTGCTCGCGGCGAGGTCCACGAACCGCTTCTCGTTTTGGGCGCTGGGGGTCAGCTCGCCGAGGAGCGTCTTTGCCTCGGCCCGGGGCGACGGCCCCAGGGTCGGATCCGCCAGAGCGTCGCGCAGGACCTGGACCCAGGGCCAGAACGCCGCCCGGCGTCCTCCCTCGAGGCAGCGGCCCGTCCAGACGCTCAGGCGGAGCCGGCGCGCGACGGCCGCAAACTCGTTGACGCAGCGGGTCTTGCCGATGCCCGCCTCCCCGCTGACCAGGCACAGGCGGCCGTGCCCGGCGCGAGCGTTTTGCAGCGCCGCGAGGAGGCGATCCATCGCCTCGGCGCGACCGACGAAAGGATCGCCGGCGGCGGCGGCGGGGACTCCGTCGATCGACGATGCCGACTCGGCCGGGGCCACGAGCGTCGGACTGCTGGGACGAACGCGCCGCACCTCGCCGATGAACCGATAGCCGCGACCGCGCACCGTCTCGATCGGCTGGGCGTCGTCGTGCCCCTGGCCGAGCGCCTTGCGCGCCCGGCTGATCGTCCAGGGGACGGCGGTCTCGTTGACGTGCTCGCCGGGCCAGAGCGCGTCGAGGAGCTCCTGCTTGCGGACGAGGCGGCCTTGCCGTTCGACCAGGTGCAAGATCGCGTCGAACACCTTGGGCTGAAGGGCAACCTCGCGCCCCTCGCGCCGCAGCTTGTAGGTGCTCACGTCGAGCTCGAAGTCGCCGAACACGAACGTGTCGGCGCCGACGGCCGTCGTGGCCCGGTCGGATCGCGGCCCCGCGTCATTCTGCGCGCCGGCGGCCGGATCGCTGGAAACCACGGTCGACGTCACAGCCCGTAGTCTCGCGTTTTCCACGCTGGACGATAGTTCACGGAAGGACAATCGGCTTTCATTTCCGCCCTCGCCTCCATCGCCCCGCAACGTTGGGGTCAGCACCCGCTCGCGGACAAGACTGGCCCATGGAGAACGTGGCGGCGAACCCCCGGGAGGGATCACCGCTGCGTCGACTTAACTTAGGTATATTTGCCCCGTTCGTCGGGGTGCTCGTTCTCGTAAGCTTCCAGGCTTTCCCGCGAGATTTCCACCTCGATTTCGCCGTCCTTGACGACCTTGCACTGGCAGCCGAGCCGGGACGCGGAACGCACGTCGAACGCCTTGTCGAGGATGTCCGCCTCCTCGTCCTCTTGCGCGCTCAGCAGGTCGGCGCCCTTGGTCACGTAGACGTGACACGTCGAGCAGGCGCATACACCGCCGCACGCGCTTCCCTCCGGGATATGGGCCGCCGTCGCTGCCACAAGGATCGTCGTCCCCACGGGGACCTCTACCTCCCCAAAGCCCTTGAACCGGATGGTCGCCATGGTCAGCGGGCGTGCGCCCCCTCGATGCCCTTCGCGTGCTCGACGCTCTTCTCGACCACCTCGAGACTGCGCCCCTCGAGGACTCGGGCGATCGCCCGGTTCATGCGGCGGCCGGCGAACGCCTTGGTGGCGTCGTCGAGCACGGCGATGTGGGCGACGATCGCGCTCGGGTCCTGCCCCGCCGCGGCGCCCTCGAGCTTGCGGCACGCATCGTCGATCCGTGCGCGCTCGGCCGGGTCGAGCAGGTCGGGGTCGGCCGCTAGCGCCTTGTGGGTCGCGGCGACGATGCGTCCCGCCTCGACACGGTTCTCGGCAAGGCGGCGTCGCAGCAGGTCCTCCTCGCCGTGGTCGAGGGCGTCGAGGAGCATCCGCTCCACCGTCGCGTCGTCGAGGCCGTAGCTCGGCCGGACCGCCACCGACTGCTCGATGCCGGTCGTCAGCTCCTTCGCGTGAACGCCGAGGAGCCCGTCCGCGTCGACCTGGAAGGTCACCTCGAGTCGGGCAGCGCCCGCCGGCATCGGCGGGATGCCCTTGAGCGTGAACCGAGCCAGGCTCCGGTTGTCGGCGACGAGCTCGCGCTCGCCCTGGACCACGTGGATCTCGAAGCCCGTCTGACGGTCCTCTTGCGTCGTGTACGTCGAACGGGCGGAGCAGGGAATGGTGGTGTTGCGCGGCAGCACCTTGTCGACCACGCCGCCGCCGACCTCGATCCCGAGCGAAAGGGGGATGACGTCGAGCAGGAGCACGTCGTCGCGCCTTCCTTGCCCGGCCAGCATGTCGGCCTGCGCCGCGGCGCCGAGGGCGACCACCTGATCGGGATCGATGTCCGCGAGCGGCTGTCTGCCGAAGAGCCCCGCCACGAAGCGGCGCACCGCCGGGACGCGGGTGGCGCCCCCGACGAGGATGACGCCGTCGATTTCCGCGGGGGAAAGCCCGGCATCTTTGAGGGCGCGCCGACAGGCGACCCCGGTGCGGTCGAGCAGCGGACCGATGAGCTCTTCGAACCGGGCGCGCGTGATCGTCACGCGCCTCTGGCCCGGCACTTCCGCCTTGACCGCGTCCGCCTCCGTGAGCGAATGCTTCGCCTTGCGCGCCTCGTCGAGGACGAGGCGGACGAGCTGCGGCGTCTGGTGCTTGTCGTCGAACCCGAGCGTGGCGAGGAGCTCGTGGGCGATGGCGCGGTCCATGTCGTCGCCTCCGAGCTGGCTGTCGCCGCCCGTCGACCGAACCTGGAAGACGCCGTCGTCGAGCACGAGGATCGTAACGTCGAAGGTGCCCCCGCCGAGGTCGTAGACCGCGAACGTGCCGTTTTGTTTCTTCTCGAGGCCGTACGCGAGCGCCGCGGCCGTGGGCTCATTGAGCAAGCGCAGGACCTCGAGTCCGGCGAGGCGCGCCGCGTCCTTGGTCGCCTGCCGTTGGGCGTCGTCGAAGTAGGCCGGAACCGTGATCACCGCTCCGCCGACGCTGCGGAGCTCGTCCTCGGCCTGCTGCTTGAGCGCGCGCAGGATCTCGGCGCTCACCTCGACCGGGGTGACCACTCGCCCGCCGGCGACCCGGAAGCGCACTGTGTTCGGCTCGCCCCGCGCCGGGTCGACGAATTCGTACGGTCCGAGGCGGCGGGTCTCGGGGTCGTCCGCGCCCCTACCCATGAAGCGCTTCGCGCTGACGATCGTGTCCCGCGGGTGCTCCGCCGCGAGACCGGCCGCCCGGCGGCCGACGACGACGTCTCCGTTCGCCTGATAGAGCACCACGCTGGGGACGAGGACCTCGAGGTCGCAGTCGGCGACGGCGACGGGGCGCTCGTTGCTGACGTACGCGACGAGCGAGTTCGTCGTGCCCAGGTCGATGCCGATCGGGCGAGGAGGTGCTTTTGGATCGAATATCTCGAGGAGGTTCATGGTCGGGTGCGTCGTGCGATCTCTCGCTTCGCTCGAGCTTGCGGATGCGTTTGGGTATTTGGTCCGATCTCTCGCTTCGCTCGAGCTTGCGGACCTATATCGCGAGCTCGTCTTCGATGGCGCTGACCTCGTCGAGGAAACGCCGAAAGAATCTCAGCTGCCCAAGGAGCGGGACGAGGGTTCGCGTCTCGCCCGCCGTGAAGCCGGCGCCGAGCGACCGTACGACCTCTTGCCCGCGCGACGCCACGGATGTCGCCAGACGTCGCACCGCCGCCAGGTCTCGCGCCTGTCTGGCGTCCGCGAGCTCCTCTCGCCGCTCGAGCATCTCGAGCAAAAACTCCGGCTCCGGCCGGGGCTCGCGCCCCTCCTCCACCTTCGCGCCGGAGAGCTCGAGCAGAGCCTCGGCGCGCCGCAAGGGGTCGCGCACCGTGCGCCACGCCTCGTTGACCTCGACGGCCTTCTCGAGCGCGGCGCGCCGCTCGCTCGCACTCGCGCCGACGTACCGGTCGGGGTGGAGCGCGCGCGAGAGCTCTCGATGCACCTTTTCGACGACGGACAAGTCGACCTCGAAGCGACGAGCGATTCCGAGCGTTGCGAAGGGATCCATGTTCTTGCCAGACGCCGGTCTGTGGAGCTGCCGACCGGACGCTCACGGGGCGGTGTGCACGACCTCAGACCGAAAACGAGGTCCCGCAGCCGCAGCCGCTCTTCTCGTTTGGGTTGGCGAACTTGAACCCCTGACGCATGAGCGTCTGCTCCCACTCAAGCACCGTGCCGTTGAGGTAAAGGAGGCTCTTCGGGTCCACCACCACGCGGACCGGGGTGCCGTCGCCGGCCGTGTAGTCGAAGACCCGGTCGCGCCCGTGGGGCGGGCCGTCGTGGAACTCGATCACGTAGCTGAATCCGGAGCACCCGCCGCCTCGGATCCCCAGCCGCAAGCTCGCGTCGGGAGTACCGCGCTTCTTCGTCTGGCGCGCGATCGCGTCCACGGCCGCGGGCGACAGGGAGATGGCGGGCGCCTTCGCGGGTGTCTGGGCATCGGCTAGGGCGGCCGTTTCCATACTCTCACTCCTTGTTTGCGCCGGAGACAGTAGCTCGATCGACGCGCTTCTTCCGGTAGTCGGCGATGGCGCTCTTGATCGCGTC
>DATGJA010000356.1:0-2819 GCA_035295445.1 Polyangiaceae bacterium
GCCACGCTGAGGCTCCCCCCGAACGCGCCCGCCGTGAGGTACATCGTCGCCATCCGTGCAGGCCCAACCGCCCGCTCGAAGATGGGCCCTGCCCACCAGAGGGCGACCATGTTGACGCCCAGGTGCACGAGCCCACCGTGAAGGAAGCAGGAAGTGATGAGCGTCTCCCAGCGGTTCTCGCCGATGGTCGCCAGCGGGTAGATGGCCCCGAGCCGCAGGAGCTGCGCCGAGTCGAACGGGCCCATCACGCCACGGCCGGGCGATCCGGCGACCTCTACGAAGAAAATCGCGACGTTGAGCGCCAAGAGCGCAAGCGTGACCGGCGCGTCGTCGAGCCCCGCGTCCTCGCTCAAGATGTCTGTCCATAGGACACATGGGCTCGGGACGCTAACCGCTTTCTTGGCCGGGTCGTCCGCGCTCCGATAGCGGTACGTTTGGATGGAACCGCTCGTCCGCGTCTCGATGGCGATGCGCTCGGTGTGGCGGCACGGACACGGAGCGCTGCTCGCGTGTGCGCTCGGGGCGTATGCGGCCGTCGGCGGAGCGGTCGCGGAGCCGGGCGTCGCCCTCGCGCTGGCGGTCGGGCTCTGGGCCCTCGCGCTGGGGACGCGCGTGAGGCGCAAGCTGAGCGAGCCCGGGGACGACGGCCTCGTGCTCGACGTCGAGATCGGCATGCTTCTCGCGGTGGGTCTCGAGACGGCCCTCGTACGCTTCGGCGGTGGATTGAGCGGACACTTCGACGCCGCCATCTACGTCCTTGTCGCGTTCGTCGCGGCGTTCGCACGGCCCGCGGCGGGGCTGGTCGTCGTCGTTTGGGTCGTCGGCCTCGAGACGGCGTTTCGCCTCGCGGCCGGAGCCGAGATCGACACGGCACCTTTCCTGACGCACTGCACGTTCGTCGCCGCGTTCGCGATCCTGAACTTGACGCTGCTGCGCGCCGAGGTGGCCCGGGTGCGCGCCACAGCGAGGACCCGCATCGAAGAGCAGCTCGTAAGGATCAAGGAGGACGCGAGGAGCTACCGGCTCCTCGGCGCCGGGGAGCCCGGCGAGCGCGACGACGTCCGCGGCGATCGCCTCGCGCGCGCCAGCGTGGAGGAGATCCACCAGTCGGTGCACTACGCGCTCGACTTGCTCCGCCGCTCGCTCGACCTTCACACGGCGGTTCTCTTCTGGCTGAACGACGCGGGGACGCACCTGCGGATCAGCGAGCTTTCCACCGCCTCGGACGAGGTCCACGACGCTCCCTTCTCCGCCGGCGACGGCGTGCTAGGGGCGGTCCTCGCGCGGCGCGCGTGCGTCTCGCTCCAGGGCCTCAAGCCGTCCTTCAAGGTGCCCTACTACGTCGGACCTTGTCCGGTGAAGGCGCTCGCCGCGGTTCCCGTGCTCGAAGGTGACACGGGAGAGACGCTCCGCGGCATCCTGGCGGTCGATCGCCTCGAAAACGTTCCGTTCAGTCGTGAAGAGGAAGAAGTGGCGACGCAGGCGGCGCGGTTCTGCCTGCGGGCCATCCAGAACGAGCGCGTCTTCTTGCAGCTCGAGCGCGCCAAGGTCGAACAGGGAAAGCTCTACCGGGCGGCGCAGGCGCTCGGCGCCGCGTTGAGCGAGAAGGACGTCGTCGAGGCCGGCGTCCGTGCCGCGCGGGAGGTGGCGAGCTTCGACCTTGCCGCCGTGACCGTGTTCGACCCTTCGTCGCGCGTCCACGAGGTCGTCGCCGCGCGGAGCGGCGACGGGGAGATCGACGACCTCGTCGGCGTGCGATTCGCGCACAACGCCGGGCTCGTGTCGATGGTCGTTCAGAACCGCTGCCCGCTGCCCTACCGCGGGGAGTACGAGGCGGCGGGCGACGGCGGGCGCAGCCTCAAGGTTGTCCTCAGCAAACGCCTGCCCTGGCCCGCGCATCCGAGCCTCCTCGTGCTGCCCCTCGTGATCCACGACCGCGCCCTCGGGACGCTCGTGCTCGGCGCCAAGCGCCGGCATGCGTTCGGCGACTCCGTTCGGCCGACCCTCGAGGTGCTCGCGAGCCACCTGGCCGTCAGCCTCTCGAACGCCCGCATGGTGGCGAAGCTCGAGACGATGGCGACGACCGACGGCCTCACGGGTCTGCTCAACAAGCGAGCGATGCTCGAGCTGGCGACGCAGAAAATCGCGGCGGCCGCGCGATTCGATCGCAACTTGTCGGTCCTGGTCGTCGATATCGATCACTTCAAGAAGGTCAACGACGGCTACGGACACGACGTCGGAGACCTCGTCATCCGGACGCTCGCCGACATCCTCAAGCGGCAGAAGCGGGCGACGGACGCGGTCGCGCGCTTCGGCGGAGAAGAGTTCGTGATTCTGTGCGAACAGACCGACGAGAACGGCGCGATGCTGCTGGCCGAGCGCATCCGTGAGGAGCTCGGCAAGACGAGCTGCCGGGTCGCGCAAGGCCTCGTGTCGGTGACCTGCTCCATCGGGGCGGCGACGTTGCCGGCCGCGGGTCGGGATTGGGAGTCGCTCTTCAAGGCTGCCGACGAGGCCCTCTACGTGTCGAAGCGCTCCGGGCGCAACCGCTGTACGGCGTGGAGGGCGCCGCGGAGCGAGGCGAGGCGCCCGAAGCCCGGCACCGCCGCCGCCGGATGACCTCGACAGACGGCGTCCGCGTGCGCATGCTGGTGAGGCATGGGTGAGGACAAGCCCAACCCCCTTGCGGACGCGGTCAAAGGCCTCGGTCTGCTCTTTCGCGCCGCCAAGACGGTGGTCGAGCGCATCCCCACGAAGAACCTCGAGGCGACCGTCGTCGAGAGCGCGCGGGAGGTGGGCCGCGCCGTCGAGAACGTGGC
>DATGJA010000357.1:0-3853 GCA_035295445.1 Polyangiaceae bacterium
TGGCAGCCGAAGTCTCTGGGGTGCCGCGTTATAAGAAGCTCGTTCTGCCGGGTGCTTTTCTGTGACGCCAAACGCATCGACCTCCCGGTGGGGAGAAGTGCATCGATCCGAGCGAGCGCACCGGGACGCGACTCAAGCGCGAAACCCTGCGCGAAGGGATCCGTAGGAGAAGAGCGAGCGACTCGTCGTCGCTGCGTGAGCGTCGCAAATGCGGCGCGATTTGGGAGGGGTCGGCCGCGCGTACTGCGGCCAAGCCGCCGAGCATGGACGGGGGTGGGCAGCCCTATCCTTCCTGACGCTCCCGCTCCCTCGCCGGGCCTCGGCAGCCCTACTCGTCGCCCTCCTCTTCCTCTTCTTCCTCCTCGTCTTCGTCGTCGTCCTCATCCTCCTCGTCTTCTTCGTCGAAGTCGTCGTCCTCGAAGTCCGTGCCCTCATCGGCGTCCTCGTCGTCCTCCGCGCCGGCGGCGGTCGGCCGCTTTTCGAACTTGAGATCGACGCCAGCGTCGCCCAACTGCGTGTCGAGGAGCTCGAAGAGTTCGTCGGCGTCGTCCCCAGACCACTCGTCGAGCAGATCGGTCAGAAACTCGAAGAAGTCGCCGCTGTCGAGGCGGCGCTCGATCTCTTCGACCTGATCCTCAGTGAACGCCTCGAGGATGTCCTCGCGAAGCGTCTCGATGTCCCCCTCCTCGATGGCATCCTGCGCGGACAACCTGATTTGCTTCACGGCCCTTTTGTCGAGGTGGATCTCCATCGCTCTATCGCTCTCCGGCCAACCCTCGTTATCCCGTCGTACGTTGCGCGCAAGCGCCGCGTGTTGCCCTAGTGCCCGTCGTGCCGCCCCTCTCAAGGTGCGTCCGCCCGCGAGTATGCGAACCGGCCTGGGCCTGTCAACGGCCGTCTGCGTCGCCCGGTAGTATGATGCCTGAGTGCGTCTTTATTGCGCCCCCCTCGCCGCGACGTTCGCGAGCGCTTTGCTCACTTTGAGCGCGGACTCGAGGGCGGGAGGCGCGAAGAGCGCGTCAGCGGATGCGAACGTCCCACGCGCGACGGGAGCGCGCACTGACAGCGACGCGGAGGCCACCCCGCGAGCGACCGCGGCGCCCGCGCCTCCCGAGGCGTCCCAGGTCCCGCCCGGCGCCACGGTGATCCCCACCCTAGAACTCCCCGCCGCCCCGAGGCCGCACGCGCACATTCAGTACGGTGTCGCCTTCACCGTGGAAGGGGTCGCCAGCGCGGGGCCGATCTGTGCAGACCCGAACAATCCTTGCATCCTCGGATCGGGCGGCGGCGTCGTCGTGCGCGTCGGGTGGCGGCCCACCGAGCGCCTTTACGTCGGCGGTGCCTACGGGTTTTCGAAGCAGGACCCAAACAAGCTCTACCGGCTGGGCATCCTCCAGCAGGCTCGGGCCGAGGTGCGCTACTACTTGCCGACCGGTCGCAGCGTCAGTCCGTTCGGCTTGATCGGTGGAGGGATCGCCGGCTACGGAAACGAGTGGCTCGTCGATACGTGGGGGCCCAGCGCCACGCTGGGCGCCGGCCTCGAGCTCGAACTCAGCGGCGGCGCGGTACTCGGCTTTTCGCTTGCATATCGGCCCATCTACCTGCAGTCGTTCGTCGACTCGAGCACCCTGTCTCACGCCGCGGGCCTCGCCCACTTCGTGGGCGTCGAGCTGGCCCTCGAGGCACAGGACGTCCTCTAGAGCCGGCGCCTGGATCCGGCGCTCGGCGGGCGGTTGCCGCTGCCGCCTATGTCGTCACCCCTCCCCCAGCTTGACGATGAGGCACGCGCCGGTGTCCCATCGCTATGCGTGATCTGCAACACGTGCGGGCGGGACAACCCTGCCCACCTGATCTTCTGCCAGGAGTGCGGCCAAAAGCTCGGATCCCGGGTCGCGTCGGCGACCCCTCCCGCAGGGCTGCGCGCGAGACCTGCCGCGCGGGTCGGGGCATTCGACGCGACCGCCGCGGCGACGATGGAACCCGCCCCCCCGTCGGAGGTCCTCCGGCCGCCGGAGGCCGCTCGCCCGGCGCAGCGGACCGCGCCACGCCCGGCCGCGCCGGAGATGACGTTCCAGCGGCGTCCAACACGCGAGCCGCGCGAGGAGGCGGCGCACGTGGTTTGTCCGCTTTGCGGAAGCAAGAACCAACGGGAGCTGCGCTTCTGCGTGACCTGCGGCCACCTGTTGCAGCAGGCCGAAGCGCCGCCTTCCCCGCAAGCGATGCCCGAGGCGCTCGCGCCGCCGGCGGAGCCCGTGCCGATCGTGCCCATCGCCCCCGCGCGAGTCGTCGAGGTGGGCACCCTCGCGCCATCGACGCAGCGACTCTGTCCGCGATGCCGCGGTGGCTCCGAATCGACGGCACAGTTCTGCCGCTTCTGCGGGGCTTCGCTCTCCGAGGCGCGGGAGGTCGAGCTCGTGCGCGCCCCACCGGTTGCCCACGAGGCGCCCGTCCCGATCCGTCCTTCCGCCGCCGAGGCGCCCACCCCGCGCGACTCGCGGCGACCTTCGCGGGCGACGGCCGCCACGCCCGCGTCCGAGAGCCCCGCGCTCGACGTCACGTCCACGATTCGCTCCTCTCAGCCACCGCCCGCCTCGATTTCGATGACGGCGACCGTGGACCTTCCGGTGAGCCCACTGGCGCCGCGCCCGGCCTGGGAGGACGGACCTCCGCGCGCAGCGCAGGAAACAGGACGCCGCGCTCGCCTCATCCTGGTCGCCCGCGACGGAGGCGAGGGGCCGAAGTACGACGTCGGCGAGGCGACCGACATCGGCCGGACAGAAGGACACGTCATCATTTCCGACGATCGCTATCTGTCCCCGCGCCACGCACGCATCGCGCAGCGCACCGACGGATATTACCTGCGTGACCTGGGAAGCACGAACGGCGTCTTCTTGCGTATCCCCTTCTCGTCCGGCAAAGCGGCGAGCTCGACGCGCGAGACCCGCCAAGGAGCCGATATGCACTCCGAACAAAAACTGTCGGAGGTCGAGGAGGTGGAGCAGCCTCTCGAGGATCAAGACTTGTTCCTGGTGGGACAACAGGTGCTAAGGTTTGAGGTCGTGAAAGATGCGGAGGAGGGGTTCGGACCGGCATCTGCCAACGGGACGCTCCTTTTCGGAACGCCTGCGGCGCCGCGCTTCGGGCGGCTGTCCCAGCGCACCGTGGAGGGCGTCGTGCGCGACGTTTTCCACCTTCGCAAGGCCGAGACCGTGATCGGGCGAGAGTCGGGCGACGTCGTCTTCACCGACGACCCGTTTCTCTCGCGGCGGCACGCCGTCGTCCGCGTGCACGGCACGCCGGGAGACAGCGCCTCGCCGCGGCGGTTCACCTTGGCCGATCTCGGCTCCTCGAACGGGACTTTCTTGCAGATTCGACGGGAAATCCGTTTACGTGACGGTGACCACTTCCGAATCGGCCAGCAGCTCTTCCGCTTCGACCTCGACGCGGCCCAAGCCGACGCATGACGACGGAGACAGCCCGCCCGTGACGCAACCCGAAACGCCCCGTGCCGGTCCAGTGGGCGACGGCCCGACCGAGGCCTCGGGCGCCGCGCGTGGCGAGATCCGCGTCAAGCTTTTCGCGCGGACCGACGTCGGGCAAATCCGCGAGCACAACGAGGACAACTTTCTCGTGGCAGACCTGACGCGACGCTCGCGGGGGCTGCTCGAAAACAACCGTATCGCCGCGATCGGACCCCAAGGTTCGCTCTTTGCCGTCTGCGACGGAATGGGCGGCGCGGCGGCGGGGGAGATCGCGAGCCAGCTCGCGGTGGACATCATCTACGAGCGAATGGCCGAGGGGCTGCAGGAGGGCCTGTCCCTCACGCGCGACGAGCTCGCCCGCCGTCTCGTCC
>DATGJA010000358.1:0-5006 GCA_035295445.1 Polyangiaceae bacterium
CGCAAAAGTAACCAGGGGGACGAGAGAGAGCGCACGAACGTAAAATGATTTCATGAGCGATGCTCCGACTGGGCCCCGCGCACCGATGGGTCACGAAGAGCCGATCGAGGGCAGTCCGACGGCGGGCTGCGCGTTGCGAAGGAAGAGGACGGCAGTCCCCACCCGCGCACCGCGCCTGCACGCGGCCCGAGGTGGACCCGCTTCGTTGCCATGACGACCCTGAGGCCGCTCGAGAAGACCGATTCACCCCGCCGGAGCGGGCTCGTCGGCAGCTCGCTTTCGAACCGTCGAGGTCCCTTCTATCGGACGCGATCGGTTCTGCGCAAACCATTTTGCGCTTGAGCTCTCGAGGTCCAGGCGTGACGGCGCGCCCTTGCCTGCCTTCTTCTGCTTCGATTCCATCGTGTTCCGCGCAGCGCGCGTCGACTTGCGCTTCGCTGCGGCCGCCGCCTTCTCCTCGACCGTCAGCGGCGCGTCCGGCGCGCCTCCGAAAGCGCCCTTCACGAACGACGCGAACGCACCGATGAACGTGCGCAGCCGAGAAGCGGAGCGCCGCGTGGCTCTCGGCGCGCAGGGCCGCGAGCCTCTCACCGTGGTCCCGGGCGCCCCCTGGAGCGCCGCCGCCGCATCTCCTACCAAGACCGCCCCCTACCGCGGTTCCGGCGGCCCTGCGGGTCCCGGCTTTTTTTCCGTGCCCGACCGGCACCCACAGGGCATGCTCCAGAGGGAGTGTTCCTGTAGGGGTCACGTGGCGCGTTGCGCCATGAGAAGGGTTTTCCGGCAGTTCGTGGGCCTGCTTAGAAAAGGCTTCGCCTTCAGCGCGGTTCTTCTCGTCGTCGGCTGGGCGGGGTGCAGCGTCGACCCGCAGCAGCGCACCCTCAACCCGCAGCCGTTACCCCCCAACGGGACGCAGCCGAGCACCGGCGCCTCGAGCGGCTCGTCTGGGTCCGGGGCGTTCGGCACAGGCAGCGCGACGGGCGGTCCCGGACAAATGAACGCCGGGGGGGGCAACGGGAGCTCGGGATCGAGCTCCGGGACCTCGGCGCCGGTCGTCGGAGCGGACGCCGGGGCGGGCGGTTTCCCCGGAGGGGGCAGCGGCACGGGCTCGGCCTCCGGCGCCGCCAGCTCGGGAACGGCCGGGGGCTCCTCGGACGCGGGCGCGGTCGACTCTGCACCGGAGGACGCGGGCGTGCCGGACACGGGAACGGGTGACGCCGGCGTGGCGGCGGAAGCCGGGCCGGGCGACGCGGCGTCCGACGGACCGGATGGCGAGACCGACGCGCCGGCGGATGGACCGCCAGCCCCTGACGCGGGTTGCCAGACCATCCTCGAGTGCCCCGTACGGGGTCCGGGCAATCCGGACCTGTGCAACGTCTGCCCCTGGCCCCTCAACGTGATGGCCTGCATCGGCGGGCAATGCGTCTGCGCATGCCAGGCTCGCGACGCCGCGGGGGATTAGGTCGACTCAGTCCGAGGCACCGTCGACGATCCCGAGCTCCTCTTCGCGCGACGAGAGACAACACTCGCTCCCGGCGGGGAAGGTGCTGCACGCGCTCGGCCGGATAGGATAGATGGCGCACCGGTTGTCGGTGCCGAGGTGCTTGCACCGCTTGTCCGGACGCAGCACGAGGATGACCGTCCCGTCGTCCCGCTTCGCGTACGGCGGTCGCCCGAGCTCGCCGCGGCCGGCCTCCTCGAAGCGGCGAACGTCGGATGTCTCGAGCTCGACGCGGTTGTCCTTGCAGCAGGCGCCGCACGCGAGGCAATCGAGCTCCATCTCGCGGGTCGGTCCCGGGTGCACCGAATCGCGCACGACCCGCTCGCGCACGATCGTATAGCAATCGTGCGGGACCCGAATGTACGCCATCCCCGAGAAGGGCCCTCGCCGCGCGGCCTTGTAGTCGGTGCGCCCGAGGTCGAGGACCGACCACCAGCCGAGGTCGTGCTCGTCCCCCGCGCGCGGCCGGGAGAACACGAGCCTCGCCTTGCGCGGCCCGATCCAGACGAGCGCGTGCCCCCCCGCGCGCACCCATTCGGCCGCGCGCTCCAAGTGCGGCGGCACGTAGCTTCGAACGACCGGACGAACCACTTGCACGGCGGGCATTTGCGGCAGACACCGTATAGCCCGTCTCGTAAGCTCGGGCGTGCACTCATGAGAGCCATCGTCATTCGAGAACCGGGCGGGCCAGAGGTCCTCGAACTCCGCAACGTGCCGTCCCCGGAGCCCTCCGGGGGCGAGGTGCGCGTGCGCATCCGGGCCACCGCGGTCAACCGCGCGGATCTGCTTCAGCGGCTCGGCATGTACCCCGCGCCCCCGGGCTCGCCGCCGGACATCCCCGGCCTCGAGATCGCCGGCGAGGTCGACGCCGTGGGGGACGGCGTGCTCGACGTGGCGCGAGGGGACCGCGTGTTCGCCCTCGTCGGCGGCGGCGGGTACGCCGAGCAGGTGGTCCTTCACTCCCGCGCCCTCGCGAAGATCCCCGCCGGGATGGGGTTCACAGACGCGGCGGCCGTCCCCGAGGCGTTCGTCACGGCGTGGGACGCCATGGTGACGCAGGGGCGCCTATGCGCGGGCGAGACGGTCCTCGTCCATGCGGCCGGGAGCGGCGTGGGGACCGCGGCGATGCAGATCGCGCACGCGATCGGCGCGCGCCCCCTCGGTACGGCCCGAACCCCCGAGAAGGTCGGCCGCCTCCGGGAGCTCGGGCTGGGAGAGGGGATCCTCGTCGAGGGCGGGCAGTTCGCCGACGAGGTGAAGGCCCGCACCGACGGCCGCGGCGTCGACGTCGTGGTGGAGCTCGTCGGCGGACCTTACGTGGAGCAGAGCCTCGCCTCCCTCGCGCCGGGAGGGCGAATCGTCGTCGTGGGCACCATGGCGGGCACGCGGACGGAGATCGACCTGTCGCTCCTCATGCGCAAGCGCATCGAGCTGCGCGGGACGACGCTGCGCGCGAGACCCCTCGAGGAGAAGATCCTCGCCGCGCGCGCCTTGCAGCGGCACCTCGTGCCCCTGCTGGCGGCCGGCGTCCTGCGGCCGGTGGTCGATCGGGTCCTGCCGCTCGCACTGGCGGCGGAAGCGCACCGTCTCGTGCAGCAGAACGAGACGTTCGGCAAGGTCGTCCTGGAGACGTGAGTCGCCATGGACTTCAAAGACCTGTTCGATCGACGCATCCTTTCGCTCGCGGGGTCGACGGTCACCGCCGGATCCCTCTTCGTCGGCGGAGGCATCGTCCTCGTGACGATCCTCATCGCCAACGTGGCCGCCTTCTGGACGCGTCGTCTGCTTCGCGCGCGCGAGGCGGGCCAGGGGGTGGAGTTCGCGGTCTCGAAGATCGTCCGCTACACGGTGACGGCCATCGGCCTCGTCGCGGCCGTGAACACGATGGGGTTCCGCCTCGACGCCCTCTTGGCGGCGTCCGCCGTCGTCGCCGTCGGCATCGGCTTCGGCCTCCAGAACATCGCGCAGAACTTCATCAGCGGCGTCATCTTGCTCATCGAGCAACCCGTACGCCACGGTGACTTCGTCAAGGTCGGCGATGCGCTCGGGACGGTGGAAGACATCGGCCTTCGCGCCACGCACATCATCACGCGCGACGAGGTGACGATCATCGTCCCGAACAGCGCGCTCATCGGCGACAAGGTGGTCAACCACTCGCGCCCGACGCACAACCTTCGGATCCGGGTCGGCGTCGGGGTCGCCTACGGCACGGACAGCGCGAAGGTCGTCCGAGCCCTGCTCGAGGTCGCCGGCGAAAACCCCCAGGTCCTCAGCGACCCGCCCCCCGAGGTACGGCTCGAGGACTTCGCGGACTCGGCCCTCTCCTTCGCGCTCCTCTGCTGGATCGCGCACCCGCGCGACGATCTTCGCGTCGGGAGCGCCCTCCGCTTCTCGATCGATCGCGTGTTCCGGCGGGAGGGCATCGAGATCCCGCTCCCGCAGAGGGAACTGCACCTTCACGGCTGATCCGCCGGCGCACGTGGGGTCCCTCGCTCCCGCTCGGGATGACAGCAAGAGGGGAAATCCGGGCGTCGCCCCGTCGACCGAGATTCAGTGATTGCGCGCGTGCTCTAGACACAAGGCGCGCTGCTTGCCGCCGCACTTCTCGCACGAGCAAACGCGGATGTCCGCGCCAGAGTCCTCGCGGGCCCCGCAGATGGCGCACGTGCGTTTGCCGAGGTCGGGCGAGCTTGGCCGAAGGGCCTCCCGCCGGGCGCGCTGCTCGGCCTGCAGACGCTTTCCGCGGAGGAACGACGCCCAGTGCCCGCCGAAGAAGAGCGCGTAGTTCACGACCGAAGCGGCGATCGCCGTCTTTTCCGACAAGTCCCCGGTGAATGCCATGTAGCCCATCCACGCAGCGGTCCCGATCCCGAGCCATTTCACCTTGATCGGGACGACGAGCATGAGCTGCACCACGACGTCGGGGAAGAGCGTCGCGAGCGCGAGGATGAGCGATACGTTGAGCCACACGTTGGTGGCGGGGCCGCCGACGATCGCCCCGACGATCGTCGCGACGGCGCCGACCAGATAGTAGACGTTGAACTTGAACGGCCCCCAGTGCTGCTCGAGGGTCGACCCGATCCACCACGTGAAATAGAGGTCGATGAGGATGAGCCAGGACGACCTCGTCGGCGGGATGAAGAGGAAGGTCACCAGGCGCCAGACCTCGCCGTGACGCACGGCGTCCACGTCGAGGACCAGCCGTTCCACCGACTCGGGCCGCGAGGAGGACAAGACCCACACGATCGCCGTCCCCGCCACGACGATGAGCATCAGGTTCTGGACGGCGAGGCCCCCGAGCTTACGCTCGAGGCGTGCGATCAAACGCTCCATCCTGGCCCACGCCGGTTAGCACGTCGACGTCGGGCCCGCCTCCGCGGCTCAGCCCTTGACGAAGGGCATGTACGCGGGCCGCCAGAACTTCGACCGGACGAACGCCGCGGCCCCTTCGCGCGTCGTCTGTCGGGTCCGCGCGACGCCGTCGTCGAACGCTTGCTCGAGCACGCGC
>DATGJA010000359.1:0-18173 GCA_035295445.1 Polyangiaceae bacterium
GTCACGGCCCATCGGCGCGCGCAACCCGCAGGTTTCTCGCGACGCTCCCCGTCCCGCCGGGCGCGCCCCGGACTCCGATCGACACACGCGCCGAGATCGTCAGCGCCGTCGGACACGTCCCCGACGGCCCTCGCGGCACCGTCGACCAGCGCACGGTGGCGCCTTGTCGGTGCACCTCGATCGACGCGTTCGTGCCCACGAGGGCCCCAGGACAGGTCGCGCCGCCCACATCGACCTCGTTTCCCAGCTCGTCGCGCAGCACGACGATCGGCGGTTCTCCCGTCGGCGCGTCCACGTCCACGACGACGTCGGTGTACGTCCGGTCCGTCACGAACGCGCTCATCCCCGATGCCAGGGTCAGCCCCCGAGCCGGATCGAACGCACCGGCTGGAGCCAAGCGATCCGGCGCGGTGTCGCTCGTGTCGTTCGATAACAGGCCTGCGGCAAGCGCCGAATACTCTCCGCGCGAATCGAACCGCAGCCCGACGAGACGCTGAGCGGTGTCGTCGATCCAGAGCCCGAGGCCGGCGTCCCCCGACGTGGTCGCCTCGCCAACGTTGGCCCGCACATCGTCCAGCTCGCCGAGCGCAGCAAACGCGCCCGCCCAAGGCTGCCACCTCAACCAGCGCCCGTCGGCGCCTCCAGTCCAAAGCACCGGAGCGCCGCCAGCCGCCCCGAAGAGGACCGGGGCCGTGACCGATCCGGCGAGGGGCATGGCCGGCTCGAGGCCTCCCTCGGCGTCGATGACCCAGACGTTCTGGAAGCCAACCGGCGCCGTGGAAGCGGGTGCGACGACCGCGAGGGCGCCGCCGCCCGACAGTGCCGTGTACGCCCGAGCCGCACCGGTAACCAAATCGGCCGGGCGCTTCGTCGCCCGACTCGCATCGGGCGAGAACCACTCCAGGGTCGCCACCGCGTTACCGCTCGCATCGACGCCGCCCGCTACCAAGATTTCGCCCGACGCCAAGCGCAGCACAGTGGGAAACTGGCGGGGCACCGCGAGGGACGCCACCCCCTCGGCTCGCACGGTGCGCGTCGAAGAGTCCACGATCTCCATCGACGCGAGTACCCGACCGCTGCCACCGAGCCCACCCACGAGGAGCGTCTGCCCGCTGGCGAGAACGACGGCGCCATGGTTGGTGCGGGGGCCGCTGAGCAGGACCGGGTGCTGCTGGTCGAATCCTCCTTCGTCCGACGAGTACACCTCGGCAGAGGCGAGCGGATCCCCGCCGGAGAGCGCGTCCACCCCGCCTGCTACGAGAGCGCCCGCTCCGAACGCGGTCACGGTGGCGCCGGTGCGTGGCGTCAAGAGATCGGGCGTCACTCCGTCGACGGCACCCGTATCCAGGTGGAGCGCCAGCGTCGGCAGGGCGGTGGGGCCGGACGCCCCTCCGACGACGAGAACGCGTCCGGAGGCCACGGTGGCGAGCTGCGACCCCCGCCCCCGGGACCCGACCAGCTCCGGAAACGAGCACGACGTCAGCGTCGGCAGGAGTAGCAGGTCGAAGTCGCCCGCGGACGGCACGGCCGCTATCCCCGTCCATTCGCGGTCCGAATCGGTCGCGTCGACCAGGAGCGCGCGCGTGGACGAATCGAGCTCCGGCAGATCTTCGCCGACCTGGGTCACCCGATGTCCACCGGGCGCCGCGCGGGGGTCGAAGTCGCCGAGAGGGTAGTAGAGGCCGTAGGCCGTTGGCCCGAGGGCAGGCAGCCCCGAGGCGCACGCGCCCGGCGCGTGCAACGTCACGGAGCGGACGGTGACGCGCGGGGCCCTGGCGCAGGCACCCGCCGCCGCGAGCACCAGCCAAGAGGCGTGTTTGCTACGATGAAATGAAGGCAACCCTCGGCCCACCTGCCAGACGAATGTACCCTCAAGTCTTCGGCAAGTACGTGATCGAGCGCGAGCTAGCGCGGGGCGGGATGGCCCGCGTCGTGCTCGCGACCCTGCGCGGCGCCGGCGGGTTCGAAAAGAAGCTCGTGGTCAAGCAGGTGCGCGACGAGCTGGCATGCGACGACGAGTTCGTGCGCCGCTTCGTCGAGGAGGCCAAGACGACCGTCGCGCTGGCGCACCCCAACATCGTCCCGGTCTACGAGCTCGGGGTCGAACTCGGGACCTATTTCCTCGCGATGGAGTTCGTCGAAGGCTTGAGCCTAGCGGAGTTATTGCGCGCCCTCGGGCCAGCGCCAGGCGGGAGCTCGGCCGAGGGTCGCCTTTCCCCCGAGGAGGCTGCCTACGTCGGCGTCGAGGTCTGTCGTGCGCTCGACTACGCCCACCGGCGGATGAACGTCGTGCACCGGGACGTGACTCCGCGCAACGTCATGGTGGACGAGGAAGGACACGTGCGCGTGATCGACTTCGGCATCGCGGCGCCGGTCGCCACGACGGAGCGCGGCGACGGCGTCTTCGGGTCGCCAGGGCACATGCCCCCCGAGCAGATGGCGGGTGCCGAGCTTTCGCCGGCCACCGACGTCTTCGCTGTGGCCGTTCTTTTGATGGAGCTGTGGAGCGGGCGGCCGCCCTTTCGGCGGCGAACGAACGACGAAATCGACGCGGCCCTTCGGGCGCCGCACCCCAAGCCGAGCGACGCCGACATTCGGCTGCTCCCGCTCGACGAGGCGTTCCAAGCCGCGATGGCGCTCGACCCGAAGCGGCGCCCCCAGCAGGCCGACGACCTTGGACGCGTGCTCCGGCGCTTTCTCGCGGGGATCGATCTTGGCGACGTCGCGCACTCTCTGGGCGATCGCGTTCGCGCGGTCCGCGCCCGTCCGGAGCGCCCGGTCGCCGAAGCGCGCCAGATCCTGCAGCGACCGCCTTCGCGGCCCACCGGCATGCAGGTCGGGACGGCTACATTCGCCTCGCGCGACGAGGTGCGCGTCGTGGAGGAAGCGAGAAAGCGCGAAAGCGCCGGACCCTCGACGCGGCGCCTCGCGTCCGCGGCCCCTCCCCGTGAGCCGATCGCCGAGGAGGTCTTAACGCAGCCCATCGAGACGAACCCGCCGGGCAAAATGCGGCCGCCGGCGTCCCGACTGTGGTGGGGCCTCGCGGTGGCGGGCGGCGTCCTCGCCGCCGCTGGCTTCTCGTGGGGCCGAGGAGCCGCCAGCGGAGCGCCGCCGTCTCCGATGGCGACGACGCCGGCTACCGCTCCCCTCCCCTTGCCCACGGTCGCGGCGACTCCTGCGCTCGCCAGCGCGCGCGCGGCGGCTCCGGTCGTCGTCCCGCCGCCCGCCGCCTTGGACCCCGATTCGGAGGCGCACCTCACCCTCCTCGGCGACGGCACCACTGTCTCGGTGGACGGGGTCCCGAGGGGGCCCTGCCCCACGCACGTCGCGGTCGAGCCCGGACTTCACACCGTCGTCTTCTCTTTTGCCGCAACCGGCGAATCGAAGGCCGAGCCGCTCACGGTGCGGGCCGCCGATCGAATGACGCTTCGCGCCGATTTCACTGCCGCGGTTCCGACTGTGCGGGTCAGGCGCTGACCCGTCGAGACCTGTCGAGGCGAGCCCCGGGGGTTTGTGGTAACCCGTGACCTCATGCCGGACTTCTTCGACCTCGCGCGCCATCTCTCGCCGGAGGAGCGTGCCATCCGTGACTCCGTGCGTGGATTCGTGGACGCACGCGTGCTCCCCAGCATCGCCGACCACTGGGAGCGCGGCACCTTCCCCACCGAGATCGTTCGCGAGATAGCCGACCTGGGTCTACTCGGATGCAATCTACACGGATATGGGTGCGCCGGCCTGACAGAGGCCGGCTACGGCCTCGCGATGCAAGAGCTCGAGCGGGGTGACTCGGGGATCCGCTCGTTCGCGAGCGTCCAAGGGTCGCTCGTCATGTACCCGATATGGTCTTTCGGCTCGGAGGATCAGAAGCAGAAGTACCTGCCGAAGATGGCCAAGGGGGAAATCATCGGCTGCTTCGGTCTGACCGAGCCGGACTTCGGGTCGAACCCGGCCGGCATGCGTACCGTCGCGATCGACGACGGCGACGCGTACGTGCTGAGCGGCACCAAGCGGTGGATCACCAACGGAAACCTCGCGCACGTCGCGCTCGTCTGGGCGAAGATCGGCGGGCCCGAGGGGGAAGTTCGCGGGTTCTTGGTGCCGACCGACGCCCGCGGGTTCGAGGCACGCCTCATCCACAAGAAGGCCAGCCTGCGCGCCAGCGTGACGAGCGAGCTCATACTCGAGGACGTGCGCGTGAGAAAGGACGCAATGCTTCCCGGCGCTCGGGGCATGAAGGGACCGCTGTCCGCGCTCACCGCGGCGCGGTTCGGGATCGCATGGGGCGCGATCGGCGCGGCCATGGCCTGCTTCGACAGCGCCGTCGACTACGCCAAGCATCGGGTCCAGTTCGGGGGCAAGCCGATCGCCGCGCATCAGCTCGTACAAGCCAAGCTGGCCGAGATGCTCACACAGATCACCAACATGCAGCTTTTGGCGATGGAGGGGGCGCGCCTCAAGGCCGACAAGAAATTGAGGCCGCAGCACGTGAGCATGGTCAAGCGGCACAACGTCCGCGCCGCGCTCGAGATCGCGCGCTCTTGCCGGGACATCCTCGGCGGCAACGGGATCACCCTCGAGTACCCGGTGATGCGTCACATGTGCAACCTGGAGACCGTGTTCACCTACGAGGGGACGCACGACATCCACACGCTGATCTTGGGCCAAGAGGTCACCGGCATCCCGGCCTTCGAATGACGCGCGGCCTGATGGTCTTCGTCGTCAGGCCGTGAACGTCGGCGCAAGGCACCCGACGCGGCGGAGGGCCTCGTAAAGCGCGATGCCCACGGCGTTCGCGAGATTGAGCGAGCGCACCGGGCCGAGGGTCGGGATCCCGACGACCCGGTCCGCGAAGCGCTCGAGGAGCTCGCGCGGCAGGCCCACGCTCTCCTTGCCGAAGACGAGCGCGTCGCCCGGTCGGTACTCCGCGTCGAGGTAGCTGCGCGTGGCGAGGGCACTGAAAAAGTGGACGCCTTTCCCGGGGCTGCCCTTGGACCACAAGTGCCAGAAGTGCTCGAAATCAAGGTGACGCCGGACGTCGACAAGATGCCAGTAGTCGACCCCCGCCCGCCGGACGCTATGCTCGTCGATTCGGAAACCCAGGGGGCCGACGAGGTGGAGCGGGGACGCAGTCGCGGCGCAGAGGCGCGCGACGTTCCCCGTATTGGGGGGGATTTCAGGCTCCACGAGGACCACGTGAAGGGGCTGCGCCGGGACGGCGGCTCGAAGGCGAGGGCTCGGTTTTGGCTGGGGCGAGGGCGGCGGCATAGAGGATGGGGTTGACGCTCGGCGCGCGCAAACCGTAGCCTCGCGAGTTGAAGCTGTCGCGGACGGGAGCCCTCTTTTGCGCCGTTACCCCAAGGTCGCATTCGCCGTCGCGTCGTTCGTCGCTGCCGGGGGCGCGGCAAGCTCCGCCCGCGCGGGCGGAATGGACCCGACGCCGGAGCGCCTCTACATGCAGCCGCCCGGCCTGCCGATCGCCGGCCCCAACGGGCCGATCGGCTGCCAGGAGGTCGCGGCCAACCCGAACCTGGTCGTACAGCCCGGGTCCCCCTTCCCCGCCAACTCCTCACCCAACCAGTTCGCCTGCCAGCCCAACAACGTCGCCTGGGCGAACTTGATGAGCGAGCTCGGGATGGCCATCGCGCCTACGGCGTTCCACGCCGCCCGAACGACGGGCCTGGGTGGCTTCTCGCTCAGCCTCGAAGCGAGCTACACCCACATCAACGCGAACGCGACGGCGGGCGGCGTGCAGTACTGGCACGACGGGACGCAGGGCAACGTCGACCCGAACACCCACCGGTTTTCGACCACGAACACCGCCCCGGATTCGCTCCTGCAGGTGTATCTGCTCAAGGCGCGAAAGGGCCTCGCCTACGGCTTCGAAATCGCCGGCGCCCTCGGGACGATGGCCAACTCTTCGCTCTGGGTCGGCGGGGGGGACGTGCGCTGGGCGCTTCTCGAGGGCTATCGAACCGGCATCCTCGGGTACCTCCCGGACGTCGCCATCGGGAGCGGCGTGCGAACGCTGGGCGGCTCGCCGAAGTTCTTTCTCACGACGGTCGGGATCGACGCGCAGCTGTCCAAGCCCATCACCCTCGGCGACAGCGCGGTGCTCACGCCTTACATCGGCGGCCAGCGGGTGATCATCTTCGCGGACTCGTCCACCGTGGATCTGACGCCCACGGTCGACCCGCTGAAGCAGTGCGGATGGCTCGGCGCGAACGTCCCCGGCAACCCGTACGCAAAGGCTCCCTACGACGGAACGCCGGTCTGCCAGAACAAGCTCGTGAACAACGAGCCGAATAACTCGGACTTCAACAACGATCGCACCTTCAACAAGGCACGCATCCACCGGTGGCGTGCGTTGGCGGGCGTCAACTACCGCTACGAGATCCTCTACCTCGCGGGACAGTTCGCCATGGACCTCACCGAGCCGAGCGCCGAGAACAACGACCTTGGCATTTCGGGCAGCCGGCAATGGACGATATCGCTCGAGGCCGGCGTGTTCTTCTGAGCTCGTCCGCCGTCCTCGCCGTCGCAGCGTGCGGGGCGAGGACCATGGCGCCCGTGGGCGTTTCGTCGCCGAGGGTCGAGGCGGCAACGGCGCCCACGTCTCCGGTGGGGGCCCATCCGGACGCCTTCCCGGTCCCCAACGCTACGTGGGCCGGGTTCCGTTCGCAGATGAGGCGGGTCGGCGAGCGCTTCGTGTCGCACGGCCACGCCGATCAATTCGACGCGCTCCTCTGGTCCAACGACGCGGCCTCGGGCGCCTGGGGAGGGGATGGCGATTTTCCGGATGGGTCTGCATTCGTCGAGGAGGCCGTAGGCCACGGACCGAGCGGCGACCGTCCTGCGGGGTTACTCGTCATGGTCAAACACGAATCGGCCTGGGCGTTCGCTGCGTTCGCGCCGAACGGCGACGCTGCCGCTGCCGCTTTGGTCGCGAGCTGTCCCGACTGCCATCGGGACGCACCCAGGGATTTCGTATTTCGTTTCCGCTGAAGCGCTCGCCGTGCAGCGCGTCACGTCGCAAAATTGCGATCCGATCGCCTATGTTTCCGCCGATGAATATCCTAGACAAACACAGTGTTATCCGATGGTCGATGGGACTCCGGAGAGACGTTTGAGCGCGTCTCCCACCGAGCTAGGTTGCGCGGGCAAGGAGCTTCCCATGAAGAGCGCGAAGTCATTTTTCTTCCTGTCGATGGGCGCCCTGACGTTCTTGGCGGGTTGTGGTAACGGCGACAGCAGCAACGGTTTCCAAGAGGGCGGGAGCAGCGGCTTCGGCAGCAGCACCGGAACCGGAGGCGGCAGCTCGACCGGCAGCGGCGCGTCGGGGATGATGGGCGCCGGCGCCACGACGGGCGCGGCCCCCATGATGATCGAAGGCGGCATCGCGTGCGGCTTCACCGGCGCGTGCGCCGTAGGGCAGGAGTGCTGCATGTCCGGCCTCATGCCGCGGTGCGTCCCGACGGGCGCGTGCATGAACGCGTCCTCGCTCGATTGCACCAGCGGGACGCAGTGCACCGGCGGCGGCGGAATGTGCTGCTTTGCGATTGCCACGCCCGAGGCGGGAGCCGGAGGCGGCGCGGGGGGCTTTATCGGTGGCGGTGGCGGTGGCGGCGGCCTCGGCGGACCGATGATGACGTACACGGCGACTTGCACGAGCCAGTGCGCCGTCGGCGACATGGTCCACTACCAGCTCTGCGCGGACGCGACCGAGTGCCCGACGGGGCAGCAGTGCACCACCGGGACGTACGGCTACAAGTACTGCAACTCGCCCCCCGAGGGCGGCACCGGGTTCATGTTCCCGATGCGGGACGGCGGTGCGGGCATGCCACCCACCATGATGGATGGGTCGTCGACGGGGACCATGGACGCAACCGTGGCGACGACCCCCGACGCCTCCAGCGACTGACCCGATTGCGCGCAAGAGTCAGAGCAGGAGCAAGTACGCGGCGGCCGCGATGGCCCCGGCCGCCCCGACGGCCGTCGCGAGGATGGCGGCTACGTAGGACGCGCGCAGCGCCCCCTCGGCCCCTTTCCCGTCGAGACGATAACAACCGCGAACGAAGGCGCGCGCGCTCCGGGTGGGCAGGCCGATGCCGAGGCCCACGATTGTCCATGCCGCGCGAAGGCCCTGCTTGACGCCTACGACCAGCGCCCCGAGCGGACCCACGACGAGGTCCCAGCCCGCCGCATAGAGACCGAAACGCAAGGCACGGGTCGTGGCCGCGGGGGCGCCCGAGCGACGCGCCCCCAAATCAAGCGCCCAGCCGTGTGCCGCGTGCGCGACGACGAGGAGCCCAGCGACCGCCGGAATGCCGGCGGCGGCGAGACGCGCCACGGCGCCGCCCGCGTCGAGCAGCAAGTGCTTGACCCACCCCGGCGCGACCACGCAGAGAGGAACCAGGGCGGTCAGCGCCACCGCCGTCGAGGCCATCAGCTCGCATACGACCGCGAACCGAAGCGCCGGCGCGACGGGCCCATCGGGCAGCGACTCGAAGAAGCGCTCCGCGTCGAACGTGGACGCGCGCGCGGTGGCCCAGAGCCTCGACCACGCGGATGCGCCGGGCCGCTCCCACGCGACGACGGCCACGACCCCCGACCGGGTTTGCTCGTGCAGGCAACCTGGGCAGTCGGCGTCGCCGCAGTGCGCGCATACGACTGCGGCGGGCACTTCGGAGTCGACCAGCTCGTCGCGGTCGGCAAACTCCGCCCGCTTTCGCGCATTCCGCATACGGCACCTCGCCCGTGTCGGCGCGAAGTTTGACACGGGCTCGCGATCAGTGCACGGCCTGCCCTCGGGAGGTCCCCCGGCGGACTCGAATGTCGTCGACGCGGCCTCCAAACACGAGGGAGACGAGAACGGCAGCCACCGAGATCGCCAGCGTTGCGTACAAGCCCGCGCCGAACGTGAATCGGAGCGGGACCCCGTGGCTGCCGTGAGGGGGACGCGCGAGCAGGATTCCGACGGTGAGCCCGGGAAAGGCCGCCAAGAAGGCGGCGGCGACCCGAGCGCCCCGCATTTGAACGATGGTCCGTCGTGTAACTACGGTCGGCAGAAGAACGAACCAGGCGATCCCGGCGCCCCACGCCCAACCCAGTCGCCGCGCGAGCGAGAACCCGGAATAGGTGGTGATGTCCGGCATCGTCACCTTTACCCAGGGCATGAAGAAAGCGGCAAGCCCGGCGATGGACAACACGACGAGAACGCCGCGACCACGGCCCAAGTGGGTGGGTGGCAAAGGCTCGTGCTCGGGCTGCCGTGGCACGCCGTCCTCGCCGGCGGCGTCGTCGGAGGAGGGCAGCTTTTGGAAGGGGACGAGCTCGACGCCGCAAACCGGGCACGAGCGATGCTCGCCGCGCTCGAACATCTCGTGGCAAAACGGGCACGCGAGGAGCGCCACAGGCCGAGGATAGCCGGGCCCTGCGGCGGGAACGAGCACGGCCATGCGAGGTAGGACAGCGGCCGACGGCCGTGAGTTCCTGGTGATCACCGATCCAGCGCGGCGTAGATTCACGGTATGGCACCCCCCGGCAAGATCTCGTCCGCCGCCATCGACGCCTGGCTCACCGCGCACCCGGGTTGGGAGCGCGCGGGGGAAGGGGCCATCGCACGGCGCTACGCGTTCCCGGACTTCGCGTCCGCCCTCGCGTTCGTCGTCCGCGTCGCGTGCTACGCCGAAAAGTCGGACCATCACCCGGACGTCGAACTCGGCTGGGGCCGCGCGCGCGTCGTCTGGTCGACCCACGACGCCGGTGGGGTCTCGCAGCTCGATCTCGACGCAGCGCTGGCGACGGACGCCCTGGGCGGATGATCGACGCGGAAGAACTCGCCGCAGCGCGCGAGGCCTTCCGAGGCCGGCTCGAAGACGTCGTGGGCCCTGGGCCGATGCCCCGCCTCGACGAGGCGCTCACCCACCCGAGCTTCGCGAACGAGATGGGGGCCGCCGACAATCAGCGCCTCGAGTTCCTGGGCGACGCCGTTCTCGGGCTTTGCGTGAGCGAGCAGCTCGCCGCCGCCCATCCGGACGCCGACGAGGGGAAGCTGACGCGCATGCGCAGCGCGCTGGTCAACGCTGAAGCGCTCGCCTCGTGGGCGCGTTCGGTCAACCTGGGTTCGTGCATCGCGCTGGGGCGCGGCGCGACGCTCGGCACGGAGCGCGAGCAGACGAACGTCTTGGCGGACGCTGTCGAGGCGGTGGTCGCGGCCGTGTACGACGCACGAGGGCTCGACGGAGCCCGCTTGCTGGTCCAGCAGGTGGCTGCAGGCCGCTTCGAGCAGGCCGACTCACTCTCGGTGCCCGATCCGAAGAGCGCGCTCCAGGAGCTCGTGCAGGCGCGTCGAATGCCGGCCCCGACCTACCGTGTCGTCCAGGTACGAGGCGCCCCTCACGACCAGGTGTTCGACGTGGAGGTACTGGTCGGGGCGCGGCCCGTCGGCCGGGGAGAGGGACGCAGCAAGCGTTTGGCGGAGCGAGCCGCCGCCGCGTCGGCGCTGGACCACCTCAAGGACCCGCCGAGGGATCGGTAGACAGATCGGCGCCGTCGAGCAGCCCTTCGTTCAGGTCGCGCAGCCGCGAAGCGCGAAGGGATGCGATCTCCCGGTCCGTCTCCGTCTTGAGCTTCGCCTTCCACAGGGCGTCGCGGATCTGCGCCGCGACCTCGTCGACCGAACGTTTGACGGCGGCGATCGTCCCCCGCCGCCACACGACCGCGAAGCCGTCTCCCTCGGCGACCGGCGCGGGCACGAGCTCGCCGTCGCGGACTCCTTGTGCCGCCCGCACGAGGGCGGGATCCACCCGCAGACCTGGCTCGTTCGACGCACCGTCGGCGGTCAAGAAGCCGAGGTTCCCCGCGCGAAGGTAGGTCGCCTTGTCCTGGCTGTGGTCGCGCGCGAGCCTCGTGAATGCAGCCGGGGTGGGGTCTCGCTTCGCCTCATCGAGGACGGACTGCGCCTCGTCCTTTTTGGCGCAGAGGATGCGCCAGACCTGATAGCGCTCGGGCGCGTCGTATCGCGTTCGGTTGGCGTCGTAGTAGGCCCGAACCTCGTCGAACGGGATGGCTGCGGCCGCGCCGATGCGGGCGCGGATCGCGCGCATCACGGCGGTCGACAGGACCCGGTCGAGCGCGTACGAAGTCGGCTGCGACTCGGCGACATGATCCGCGTCGGCCTCCAGCGCGAGCAAGGTCGCCGGAACGACCACCTCGTCGAGAACGCGGCGCCGCACGGCCTCCGGCGTGCGCCCGTACGCCGCGCGCTGGATCGGCGCCATCTCGGCGATTCGGTCCTCGAGGTCGCCCACCGTCACGGTCCGCTTCGGCCCCACGCGCGCAACGACGAGCGCGCGTCGCACGGCCTCGACACCTCCGTCGGGGACCTGGGCGAACGACACCGCCCGCAGGGTGAGCACCAGCGCGACACACACCGAGCCAGCGGAGACTCGGCGCACTAGGCCGCCCGACGCTTCGCGCGGGCGCGCTTGGGAGGCTCGGCGCCCAGCACGCCCGCCTCGCGAAGCACGTCATCCCCCACGCCCACGAAGCGATAGCACTCCCGATGAAACCCGTAAGCGCGGTGAAGACGGCCGACCACCGCGACGACCTCCTCCGGGGGCACCGAGGCCTTTCGGACCTTCGCGACCTTGCGGATCGAACGCAGCGGCTCGCCTAGCTCGATGAGCTCGTGCACGCGAACGAGCACGTCGAGCGGCTTCAGATCGCGCGAACCTCGAGCTTGCCCCGACTCGAGCTCGCGCATCAGCCGCTGGCGCCGCTTCTCCGTACGACCGTCCCGCTTGCCGGCATGGGCGCCGCGACCGCCGAGGATGTCGTTGAAGAGCCTCGCCACGCGACGCTTCTCGATGGCCTCAGGGCTGCCTCGACGGTTCTGCGGCTTCATCCCGATTCGTGTCGTCTTGGACATCGCGCCCCCCTCCGGGCTTCAGACGCGAAAACGCGGGGACGATAGCGGCACCGTGCGTGCCCTGTCAATTTGGGTTTTTGAGACCTTCAAACGCCAGTTCATCGGCCAGGTTCTGCGGGGAGATCCTCTCCCAACCGCCCGGCCCTCGACTTCCGCGTCGGGTTCTCAGCGCATCGAGAGGCGCATGCACGCGACAAGGCCGCCGGTCGTTTGCGACTGCATCCCGCATTGGTAGCGCCGCCGGGTAAGGCCGTAGAAACACGATTGCTCGAAGCGTTCGAACGTGCCGCGTTTGGCAAGCTCCTCTGCCCATCCGTCGCGAAACGCGGTCCGCTCCGCAGCGCTCATCGCGACCCCCTCGCGGCTCACGTACTCGCTCGCGTAGAGGTCGACGATGTGATCCTGCAGATCGAGACAGGCCAGGATCTTCTGCTCTTCTGTGGTGAATTCGACGTCCTGCGTTTGCGAGGCCTGCTTGGCTTGCTTTGCGCTATGCGCGGCGCAGCCGACCAGCCCGAACTGCAGGGCGATGCCCGTGGCGAGAATGACGTAGCGGCGCAACATCAACCGCGTGTACCTGCAATGATTGTGCAACGCGGAAGCGGCCTGCGCCACGACGCAACCGTCGTGACGCGCGCGTCACGACCGCGAGCGTTCCGAGTCGCCCGCCCTCGCGCGCCAGAGCGTCGCCACCAGCCCGGCGGAGGCGAACGCCGCGGCCGACCACCACGAGATGGCGCCCACCCATCCGTAGCGCCGGACGATCCAACCGGTGATGACATCGCCGCTGAACGCACCCACATGGCCGGTGAAGTCCACGAACCCGGCCGCAGCCGCGGTGGCCCCGCGGCGCGCGAAGTCTTGCGCTGCCGTACCCACGAGGAGGATCTGGGCGCCATAGAGGCAGAACCCCGCCAGCGCCAGACAAATGACGGTCGGCGCCGCTCCGAGGCCAAGCACCGCGCGGTAACCCAAGGTGAGGCCTCCCAGGCAGCCGAGCATCAGCGCACACACGGGCGCTCGACGTGAGTCGAAGAAGCGGTCCGTCAGCCAGTTGGAGGACAGCGTCCCCAGCGCGCCTGCGAGCGGAAAGACCGCGGTCTTGAGCGATGCAGCGAAGACGTCGCTCCCTTGCATATCGGCAAGTTGACTCGGCGCCCAATCGAGAAAACCGTAGCGGACCGCGTCGAGCCCGAAGAGCCCCAGCGCGAGGATCCAGATCCGCGGATTGCCGAACGTCGCGGCGAGCGCTTCGCCGATCGAAAGGCGCGCGGCGGGGGCCGCTTGCGCGCGCTGCGGGTCGTGGGTCGCGGGGCCAGGCGGCCGCTCCCGCAGCGTCGAGGTGTGTATGGCCGAAAGCGTGAGGATCACCGCCGGAAGCACGAACGCGATGCGCCACGCGTTCCCGTTCGCGCGAAGCAGAGCCCCGACTGCCAGCATCGCGAGGGCGGAGCCCACCGTGTAGCTCGTGCCGAGGATGCCCATCGTTCGGCCGCGGTGCTCGACCGGGAACCAGTTGGCGGCGACCTTGACGCACGGAGGCCATCCACCCGCTTGGAACCATCCGTTCAGGAACGCGAGGAGGACCATGAGCGCGAGCGGACCGCCGGTGCTCAAGTCGGCCCCGAACGCGCGCGCGACCGCCCTCACGGGAGCGCCCAGCCACCCCCCCACGGAGGACGCGGCGAGTTCAGGAGCAAGCGCGAAGAGGGCGGTGGCGGCGCTCGACCCGACCATCCCTATCCCGAGGATCCTCCGGGCGCCGAAACGTTCGGTCAGCTGTCCGTTGACGAATTGGCCTGCGGCGTAGCCCAGCTTGGCCGCGCCGAGCACGAAGCCCATCTGCAGGGCGGTGTACCCGAGGTCGGCTCGCATCGACTTGACGGCCTGCCCGACGTTGGCGCGGCAAAAGTAGAAAGACCCGTACGTCGTCCAGAGCACGAAGAGCGTGCGCGCACGCATCGCCGGCAGCGAGTCCTCCCGGGGGGTGGCTGCGACCGTCATGCGCGCCCCGGACGATATCCGAGTCGAGTGACGTTTGTGCCATCGCCCGCGCGCTCGACCCAGAGGGAGAGAGCGGCCGGCACACCCGACGAGAACGGCCAACCCTGCGACAGGCGAAGACTTTCATGTGCTGTGGTACGTGTGGGTACCGGGATGAGACCCCTGCTCGACCTCGAGCGCTTCGCGGAGGTGGACAGCGGCGACGATCACCGCGTGCGCCTGCTCCATGGAATGGCCACCGCCCTGGCGCAAAAGGGCTATGGGGCGACCACGATCGCCGACGTCGCCCGGCACGCGAGGGTCTCGAAGCGCACGTTCTACGAGCACTTCGACGACAAGGAAGCGTGTTTCGTCGCGTGCTACCGCGCCGCGGGCGAGATCGCGATTCGGGCGATCCTCGGGGTGCTCGGACCCAAACTTGATTGGGAGGCGCGCGTGCGAGCGGCCACCGAGACTTACCTCTCGATGCTCGAGGCGAACCCCGCGCTCACGCGGACGATGATGATGGATATCTACGCGGCGGGCCCGCGGGCGCTCGAGGTTCGGCGCGAGGTGCAGACGCGCTTCGCGGACCTCTTTCGGCAGTTGGTCGACCGCGGCCGAACCGATCACCCGGGGATGCGGGGACTCTCGGCGCCGATGGCGGCAGCCGTCATCGGCGGCATCAACGAGCTCGTGCTCCTCGCGGTGGAGCAGGGGCGGGCGCACCGACTGACCGAGCTGTCGGGGACCGCGAACTCCCTGGTCCGCGCGGTGCTCCTCTCGCTCGCCGAGGCGGCGCCGCGACGCGACAGGCCGCGCCCGAAGTGATTCGGCGTCGATCCGCCCGAGGCTACTTGCGACGCTCGATCGCCACGTATCGACTTTGATCGCCGCGCTTCACGCGAAGCAGGACCGGGCGATCCGCGGACGCGGCGTGTACTTTCGCGGCGAGGTCCGCCGCTCCAGTGACCGGTTGCTGGTTCACCTGCTCGATGACGTCCCCGGGTAGCAGCTTGCCGTCGGACGGGCCCTCGGGCGCCACGCGCTGGACGACGACCCGCCCGTCGTCGTCACCGACGCCGATGCCGAGCGCCGACGACTTTTCACCCGACGGCCCCGGGGTCTCGTCCGATCCGACGCGCGTCTGGCCCTCGTCCTTGAGCGCGGCGAGGGTGACGTCGACCTCCTTGTGCTGGCCGGCGCGAACGATCCCGACCCTCACGCGGACGTTCGGCGAATGACGGGCGACCATGCGCGGGAGTTCTTCCGAACGGGGAACTTCCCTGCCGTCGAGCGAAACGATGACGTCGCCCGCGACGATGCCGGCCTTTTCGGCGGGCCCGCCCGGCTCGACCTGCTCGACCAGCGCGCCGCGCGGCCGATCCATCCCGAACGCCTTCGCGAGATCTTGATCCATGCCTTGGATGACGACGCCCAGCCGCCCGCGCGACACGTGGCCGGACGCGATGAGCTGCGGCAAGACGTCCTTCGCCGCATCGATGGGGATCGCGAACCCGATTCCCTTGCCCTGCGGGTTGATGGCGGTATCGATCCCAACCACTTGCCCGCGCAGGTCGAACAGCGGCCCGCCGCTGTTGCCCGGGTTGATGCTCGCGTCGGTCTGGATGAAGTCGTCGTAGGGCCCCGCGCCGATCGTCCGACCCTTGGCGCTCACGATGCCCATCGTCACGGTGTTGCCCAGCCCGAAGGGATTTCCGATCGCGACGACGTATTCGCCCACGCGCAAGGCGTCGCTCGACCCGAGGGACGCGACGGGCAAGTCGCGCGGCGCGCCCTGAAGCTGCAAGACCGCCACGTCGAGGCGATCGTCCTTGCCGACCACTTTGGCTTGGAACTCGCGATCGTCGGCCAGCTTGACCTTGACCACGTCCGCGTCGTCGACGACGTGGGCGTTCGTGACGACGTGGCCCTGCGCGTCGACGATGAACCCGGAGCCGAGCGCCTGTTGTTTCATGACCTGATCGCCCCCTTCGTCTCCGCCGTGGCGACGCATGGGGCCCTGCGGGCCCTGACGGAAGAAGGGGAAGATGTCCTCGAGGTCCGGGACGCCGAACTCGTGATGCGCCATCTTGACCTCGTGGACCGTCGTGATGTTGACGACCGAGGGCCTGACGCGCGCGACGAGGGTGGCGACGTCTGGCGTTCCCGGCAGAACGGGCGGACTCGCGAACGGCGCGGGGGTGGCCGGAGGACCCTCCGCCGGGGGAGAGGCCGCGGCCGAATGCTGGCAGCCGCTGGCGAGCGCGAGCAAAAGGGACGGAACAGGGAGGAGCTTTCGCAGAGTCATGGCACCCTTAACAACACGCCATTCGTCATCCGATTCCCGAACGGGGCGGGCGCAACGGCCGCTCGCGAAGGGGGGGGTTCGGTGTGTCGCGACGCCGATTTCTTCAATGAGTGCGGTCGTCTGTGGCGAACACAACCTTGCCCAGTCGGGCTTCTTCATCGGACGCAGCTTCCCGTTCGGCCGCTACGGCGGCGGCCTCGGTCTCGAGGTCCACGAACCGCCAGCGCGTTCGCCCCGCGTCGTCGATGGCCACATCTCCGCCGAGCGCGACGAGCTCGCGGTCGACCCTCTTGGGATCGGGAACGCGTCCCGCCCCCTGACGCCACGCCTCTTTCACCGCCTGGTCGGTGACGGGCTGCTTGGCGGCGACCCGGTCCACGACCTCGCGAAGAACGGCGAGGCGGCCCCGCTCCTCCGCCGCGCGCCGCTCCCTGGCCGGGCGGGCGAGCGCGCGAGCGGCCGGAACGACGAAGAGCACCAAGGAGAAGACGAACGGCACAATTCCGAGCGCGATCGGAATGCCCGTGTCCGCGATGGGGTGCGGGATGCGATCGAACAGGTGGACCACCCGCTCGATCGTCATGTCGTTGGTGAGCGCCCAGAGGCTGACGAAGAGGTTGAAGGCGTTGAGCGCGCCGATGCCCAGATTGGCCCCCGGCGAGTTGCCCGTCAGGGGTGGCAGCGGCTTCGCTCGCGTCCACGCGGGGGGCGGAGGACGCGTATCGGAGACCGCTTCGGCCGTCCTCCGGATGGCCGGGAACCGGTAGACGATTCCGCCTTCCTCGCTCACCGCGACGTCCCCGTCGTAGTCCAGCATGAGCTTCGCCATCAGCGGATCGGCACGCTCGCGCGGCAAGCCCGTCACGCGCATCACGTCGGCGAGACCGATCCGCCCCTTGCCCGCGCGGATGGCCGCGAGCACGCGCTGCTCTTCGGCGCGCGGATCTTCGGGAGCCGGCGTGGGGCCGAAGAAGAATCGGTTCACGCGCTCGTAGAGGGGCACTCCATCGGAACGCGCACGGCGCGCCGGACGGTACGCCGGGCCTTCCCACATCGGGGCGACCGCGAAGGGGGACCAGGGATGGAAGGTCCAGAAGAGCGCGTCGCCGAGGACTCGAAAAAAAGCGTACGCGATCGCGCCCCCGGGTAGGTCGTTGCCGCGGCGGTCGTCGTTGCCCTGCCGCGCGAACGCGAGGCCCAGAATGAGCGCCACGAACACGGCGGCGTACCCGACGAGGACGATCGTCACCCACGCTCGCACAACGAAGCGCACGACGCCCATCGCCGCGTGACCCACCGCCCCGGCCGCACGCGCGATTGCGTCTCGTGTCTCCCAGGGCTTCGAGAACCCGGTCGGGAAGATGTGGACGAGGTCTCCGTCCGCCGTGACGCGAAGCTGGCCCCGGTATTCCTTGGAGAGCCACGTGAGGCCGCTCTCGGCGTCGCGAAGCGCCAGACCCGACTTGGCCGCAGCGTCGGCCACCGTGAGCGGCGCGCGCCCGTCCAGGTGCTCGCGGAGAACCTCCCCCGCGCGAGCGGCGGCCATGAGCTTGGGGGACGGCGTCTGCATCCAGGAGAACAAGCTAGGCGCCGCCCGGGTCCGGGTCGAGCCGGACCATACGGGGTGAGTCCTACGGCCCTTTGCTCGTCGTTCTCAGCGGGGGCGCTGCTAGAGTGGCAACGTGCGACTTGGCCTGCTTGGCCCGGCTGGTGACGATTTGGCCGCCCTCGCCCGGGCGGCGGAGTTTCTCCTGAACGGTGCGAAGGTCACCCGCGCGATCTATCTCGGGGACAACGGCGCGCTCGAGGAAGTCGTCGCGCTGTGGGCGGAGTCGCTCGTCGGGGCCGATCCGAGCGACGACGGCCTCTGGGAGCGGTGCCTCGAGGCGGCGGTGGCGGGGACGCCGGAGCAAATTGACGCCCTCTTGCGTAGCGAGCGGGCGAGGCTTC
>DATGJA010000360.1:0-2512 GCA_035295445.1 Polyangiaceae bacterium
CAACCTCGTGCCGTCGCTTTGCGACGTCACTCGCTTGCACAAACGCGGGGGGCTCGGCGGTCGATGGGCGCCGTTCGGGGTTCATGGGTGGAGGTCCTTCGACGGGGCGAAAGGACCTCCACCCATGAACGAAGAACGACGACTTCCTCATCATAAGCTCTACGCGTTCGGCGTGGCGATGCGGTTGCTCGAGGCGGTGCGCAATGCGCGGATACGGGATGCGCACTTGCGCAATCAGGCGATGCGGGCGGCCAAGAGCGCGGCGCTCAATTGTGCCGAGGGAGCGGGGCGGGTGACGCGCGCGGACAAGGCGCGGGCCTTCACGATCGCGCGCGGCGAAGCGTGCGAAGCGGCGGCGGCGGTCGAGATCGCGGTCGCGGCAGGCGAAGCGGATGCCGGTGCTCTTTCTCGCGGGCGTTCCGGCCCACGCCGCTGGCCCCAGGCGACCGGGAGCCGGCAGCGCGGACGCGAGCGCTACGAGCGGCGCGACGCCCTCTTTGCGTAGAAGGGGACAACGTTGCCCGCGCGAGCCTGCCGGCGCGCCTCAAGCTCCCTTACGAGCTGTGCGACGACGTCGAAGCGGCCCGCCGTGACGGCCTTGGTCAACGCGTCGGCGAGGGCTGTCTCGATGGCGTCAGGTTTCGGCTGCGCGTGCTCGAGACCCTGCGAATCCCCCTCGAGACCCGGCGAAGCTCGCGGTGTTTCGCTCTGCCCCTCTGACATGGGGTGCGACGATTCGGCTTGTTTTGTCGGCTCTGGCGCGTTTTCCGCATCTGGTTCAAACCCCGGAGGGGCCACTGGGATCGCCCTGTTCTTGGCTGGATCGTCGAAGGCGAGCGAGGCAGAGCCGAAACGGTGGCAAACCTTCGTTGAACACATCGCCGGCCTAGCGCACCTATCGGTACGATGCCGACGTTGACCACACGTGGCCTTCCGAGCCGAGGGAGTCCCGCGCCGGTCCTCTTGGCCCTTGCATTGGGGATGGGCGCGCCAATCGGCGCAGCGTGCACATCGGGTTCATCGAGCCACCCCGCGCCGGACGCATCGAGCGACGCTCACTCGCTTGACGGCGCACCGGCAGACGTAGCGACCGACCTCACGGCGGACGTGACGCTTCCTGTCGCCAATAACGCCGACGCCGGGCCCACGGATGCACCTTCCACCACAGATGCGAGGGTGGCCGACGGCGACGCAAGCGTGGGCCCCCAGCCTGACGGGGGAGCCCTTGGCTGCTCCCCAGACTCGTGGTGTCTCGTGAATCCGCTTCCCACCACGAATTCGCTGTACGCGGTCTGGGAAGCATCGCCCACGGACATCTGGGCGGCCGGCGATCTTGGAACCATCGAGCACTTCGACGGAAGTCAGTGGACTCTCTCGCCAAGCGGCACCTCAAAGGCGCTTCGCGCCATGTGGGGCACGAGCTCTAGCGACGTTTGGGCGGTGGGAGACGCTGCCACGGTCCTTCACTGGAACGGGACTGCGTGGTCCGCGATGACGAGCCCGGCCAACGTGGACCTACGCGGCATCTGGGGCCTGAACGGCAACCAGGTCTGGATGGCGGGAGGCTCCGGCTCGGGATCCCCGCTTGCGGGCGCGGTCGTCTCCTGGAACGGGTCGAGTCTGTCGACGTTGTTCTCGAGCACGACGGCACGGTTCGATTCGATCTGGGCCGCAGCGCCCGACAAAATATGGGTCGGCGGGATGGACACGACCTTGACTGGAACCGTCTGGTCCTGGGACGGCGCAGCCTGGACGAGCAGCGTGCCAGTCAACGGCCCCTACGGATCCGTCTCCCTCCTCTGGGGCAGCGGTCCCAGCGACATCTGGGCGCTCATCGGAACGTCTCATACGCTCTACTGGAACGGGAGCTTCTGGACGGACGTCAGCAGCACAGCGCGCGGGTCTGCGGAACGGTATGCCTCCCAAGCGGAGAACACCTGGTGGGGGACGGGCCCGAACGACGTCTGGACGCCCGGGGGCTATCATTGGGACGGTGGCGCGTGGGGAGGGACTGTCCTTTACGGGTGCACGACCGAGGCCGTCGCCGTGTCCGGCACTTCATCGGATGATTTATGGTTTGCCGGCGGCGCGGGCGGAGTGTCAACTTGGAACGGAACCCGCTGCGCGAATAGCGCGCCAAGCGGGTGGCGCGAGGGGCTGAGCGTCATTTGGGCGAGCAGCCCCGATGATGTCTACTTTGCGGGCGGGGATTCGGCGACAGCGGCCGTCACCATACGGCATTGGGACGGATCCAACTGGACGACGAGTGCACTTCCCGCGGCTTCACCCGACTATACGTTCATGACCCCGACCGCCATGTGGGGGAGTGCGACCAACGACATCTGGATGACCCTGCACGCCAAGGGAGTCAACGGCACCGGAGACGACGGCTTCGTATCGCACTGGGATGGGCAGGTCTGGTCGAGCCCGCAGTCCCTCAGCTTCCCGGATTTTCCCGTCGACATCTGGGGGAGTGGCCCGAACGATGTCTGGGCGATTACGGCGGGAAGCG
>DATGJA010000361.1:0-3177 GCA_035295445.1 Polyangiaceae bacterium
TGTGACGGTCCTGCACGCTCGACGTGCCCCGGCGGCTTTTCTGCCAGTTACCCATCCTAGCTCGCGCCCGCATCGCCCGGCCGTTCGTACGCCCTGCACGAGCCCCGTTCTTCCGCCGCGATGAGCCGCGCCTCATGCTGCGCGCATGACCGAGACAGAGACGAAGTGGTCGGAGCGGGTTCGGGAATGGAAGGCGAGCGGACGGACGGCGAGAGAGTTCGTCGAAGGGCGCGACTTCAAAGAGTCGACGTTGCTGTACTGGGCCAGTTGCCTGCGGAAGAGCAGTGGCGAGGCCTCGCACAAGAAGGATGACCCCCGTGTTCGGATGGTGCGGGTGGTCGCGAGCACCGCTCGCACCGACGACACGATCGTGGTCGCAGTTGGCGCCGCTCGCGTGATGGTACGGGCGGGCTTCGACCCGTCGTTGCTTCGACAAGTCGTCTGGGCGCTCGGAGATAACCGATGATCCCCCGGGGCGTACAAGTGTTCGTCGCGCTTGAGCCGATCGATATGCGGTTCTCGTTCGATCGATTGTCGGGACTCGCAAGGGAGCAAGTTGGCTATGACGCGCGCAGCGGCGCACTCTTTGTGTTCTTCGGCCGGCGGCGTGACGCGTTGAAGATTCTCTTTTTCGACGGCAGCGGCATGTGCCAGTTCTACAAGCGCCTGGACCAAGGAACGTTTCGGCTCCCCGAAGCCGTCGAGGGCGCGCATCACGTGGAGATCGACGATGCGACGCTGGAGACCCTGCTCGACGGTGTGGAGGTGGAGTCGGGGCCGCCGGTACGCGGGCGAGCATCGCGCGTGCACTGAAAACGGGAGCGGGGGTTGACACGGAATCTCGGCGTGACGGCAAGCGTGCTTCGTGCACGAGGCTCCGACGACACGCGACTGGCAGCTGGCTTCTTCGGTCGTATGACGCAACGCTCGAAGCGCTGCTCGACGGTATCGACGTGGACGTGTCGCCTCGGACGTGAGCGGTTGGAGCACGAGGGGGATCGACACGGATCTCTCGCGTGATTACAAGCTTCGTCGTGCTCCAGAGCGCGACCCCCGACCCGCAACAGCTCGTGGCTCATGTCGCGCAGCTCGAAGCCGCACTCGCGATCACACAGACGACGCTCGCGCAGGTGACCGCCGAGCGCGACAAGCTGCGGCGAGCCTACGAGCAGCTCAAAGAGCAGTTGGAGCTGCTTCGTCGTCGCATCTTCGCCGCGAAGGCCGAGCGTATCGACGCCTCGCAGTTGGAGATGGAGTTCGCGGCGACCCAGGCGAAGCTCGACGCGCTCGCCAAGCAGGTCGACGACGCCGCCGCGTCGCCACCGGCGACCGACGCGCAGAGCAACCCTGCGGTCCCGCCCCCGCCCCCTGAGCCCAAGAAGACGCGCCCCAAGCCGACCGGTCGCCGCAACCTGGCCGACCAAGACTTGCCCCAGGAGCGAGTGGAGATCCGCGACCCGGCGTTCGAGGGTAAGGAGCCCATTCGGTTCGAGGAGAGCTTTAAGCTCAAGTACCGGCGAGGGGGGCACGTGCGGCTGGTCGTCGCCCGAGCGATCTACAAGACCGAGCACGTCGCGGAGCCGGATGCAGAGGCTGTGCAGTCGGTGCTCGTCACCGCCAAGATGCCCAAGGAGCTATTCCCGCGCGGCTTGCTCGCTCCTTCGATGATCGCCCACATCTTGGTGCAGAAGTACCGCTGGGGGTTACCCTTTCACCGCCAGGCGCGCATGTCCGTGGCCGAGGGATTCGCGATCGACGACGGCACGATGTGCCGGTACGCCGAGGACACGGGCGCTACGCTCGGATGCATCGTCGACGCGATGGCCAAGCAGGCTAAGGACACGGCCTTCTGCCTGTCGACCGACGCCACTGGCGTATGCATCCAGCCCGAGCCGCTCGCCGGCAGGCAACGCCAGGCATGTCGCAAGGGCCACTTCTTCGTGGTGCTCGCCGATCAGGACCACGCCTTCTTCGAGTTCCAGCCTAGGCATACCGGCGCCGCGGTGTGCGAGATGTTCCGGGGGTTCTCCGGTTACATCCAGGCCGACGCCCACGCCATCTACGACGCGATCTTCCGCGGCGAGGCCCGCGCCTCGGATGACGACAAGCTCCCCTTGGAAGTTGGCTGCTGGAGCCATTGTCGCCGACGTGCGTGGGAAGCGGCGGTCGTTGCCAAAGACCCGGTGGCACGCGAAGCGCTCTTGCGTATGCGCAAGCTCTTCGAGTTGGAACAAGAGTGGGCGCACCTGCCGCCCGCGCAGCGACACGCGCGACGGCGGCTCGTATCGCGACCTCTCGTCGACGACTTCTTCGCCTGGGCCGCCGTGCAGTACGCGCGCGTCAAGCACACGCGCGGGTTGGTGGCGACCGCCTTCGGCTACGCCGTCCGACAAGAGATGGCCCTGCGGCGTTTCCTCGACGACGGACGGCTTCCCATGACCAACAATCACTGCGAGCGCGCTTTGAGGGGGATCGCCGTCGGGCGTCGCGCATGGTTGTTTTTTGGCTCCGACGACCACGCCAGCGCCGCCGCCAACCTCCTGTCGCTGATTGCTTCCTGCGAACTGCACCGGCTCGATCCCGAGACCTATCTGGCCGAGATCATCCACGTGCTGCCCTACTGGCCGCGCGACCGCTACCTGGAGCTCGCTCCCAAGTACTGGCACGCCACACGCGCGCGCATCCCGGCCGCACAACTCGCCGCCGAGATCGGCGATGTCACCGTGCCCCCTCCGCTGCCCGCGCCAGAGCAGCCGGCTACGCGCTGACCGAACGTCCACGCCCGCGAGCTTGCGTCATGCCGCGAGCCCCGTCGAGAACGGCGTCCGTGCAGGGGGTACGGCCGTTCGTTCCTTCTGCCCATAGAGTGCCGGTCCCGCCGTTTTTGCCGCCGGCGATGCTCGCTTCTTTCGCTTTTGTTCGCCACGGCCGGGATCGTTCGAGTGAGGGGCCGTGGCCTCTCGAGGGATGACCGCGGGGATCCTGTGGATGCACCGCGCCCCACGTCGGCATCAGACGGGTGCTTGCAAGGATGCACCGCACCCGTTCCCTGGGACGACCGCAGTCATTGTGTGGGTGCACCGCACGGGTCTCTGGGACGGCAGGGGTCGTTCCGTGGATGCACCCCCTTCATCCCCTGCGATAACCGCAGGCATTGCGTGGCTGCAACGCAGGCCT
>DATGJA010000362.1:0-4070 GCA_035295445.1 Polyangiaceae bacterium
CGAGCATCTTGCGGCGACTCTGCGCCTGCTTGGTCTTTTGCCCCGCGATGTTTCGGCGGATGAAATCCTCGGTCCGGCCGATCATCTCCTGTTGCCGCTCGGCAAGGGCCCGCTCTCGCGAGAGGTCATCCTCGCGCAGCGCCACGTACTCCGAGTAGCGCGCCGGGTAGACGCGAAGGCTCCGCCTACCGAGCTCCATGGTCGTCCGGCAGGCGTTGTCGAGAAATGCGCGGTCGTGACTGACGATGAGCACGGCGCCGCGGTAGTCCTCTAGCCACTGTTCGAGCCAGCGGATCGTGTCGAGGTCGAGGTGGTTGGTCGGCTCGTCCAGCAGGAGAACCTCCGGACGCTGAGCCAGAACGACGCCGAGGCGCAGACGACCGCGCTCGCCACCCGAAAGGGACGCCACCGGACGCGCGAGGTCCGCGTCCGAAAAACCGAGGTGGCTCGCGAGCGCCGCGACCTTGTGTTCGAGCTCGTCGCCGCCCGCCAGGTGATAGCGGTCCGTGACCGCCGCGAGGTGCTCGAGGGCCGCGGGAGTGCCGCCAGCCGCGCCTTCTTGCGCGCGATGCAGCTCTTCGCGAAGCTGCATGACTTCGCCGAACCCGGAGAGAAAGGCCGTCAGCACGTCGCCCTCGGCCCCGATCTCGTGGGACTGACGATAGAACGCGAGCGTCGCCTCCCGGCGCAACACGACGGACCCGGCGTCCGGATCGACCTCGCCGGCGATGGCGCGCAGGAGCGTCGTCTTGCCGGAGCCGTTGGGCGCGACGAGGGCGACCCGATCGCCGAGGGCGAGCGAGAAGGTCACACCCTCGAAGAGAGTATCACCTGCGTAGCCGAAGCGGAGGTCGGCGACCTGAAGGACCGTCATGGCTTGCGTGTCCCTACGAGGGAGCGACGAGAGGACCTAGCACAGGGTCAGAGAACCGCCGCGCTCAGCGCTCGCAGGGTCGCCTCGAAGGGACTCCGCTCGCTCGGGTCCTGGCGCAGGAAGCCCTCGATGCGGGGCATGCGCGCGATCGCCTCGTCGACGTCGCCGTCACTGCCCTTCGCGTATGCGCCGAGCGCGATGAGATCCCGCTTCGCTTCGTAGGCCCAGACGAGGGAGACGAGGCGCATCGCCGCGTCCCTGTGCTCGCCCGCCGCGATTGCCGGCATCACGCGCGAAATGGATGCGCCCACGTCGACCGCCGGGTAGCGTCCCCGCGCGGCCACGGCCCGATCGAGCACGATGTGTCCGTCGAGTATGCCGCGTACCTCGTCGGCGATCGGTTCGTCCATGTCGCCGCCCTCGACGAGCACCGTGTAGATCGCGGTGATGCTCCCGCGTGCGGATTGGCCGGAGCGCTCGAGCAGCCGCGGCAGGACGGCGAAGACGCTCGGAGGATAGCCGCGCCGCACCGACGGCTCGCCCGCCGCGAGGCCGACCTCGCGCTGGGCACGCGCGAACCGAGTGACCGAGTCGACCAGGAGCAGCACCCGCGCTCCACGGTCGCGGAAGTACTCCGCGTAGGCGGTCGCCACCTGCGCTGCGCGAAGGCGCTCGAGCGCGGCGACGTCGCTCGTGGCGACGACCACGACGCACTTGGCGCGACCCGCTGCGCCGAGCGATCGCTCGAGGAACTCGCCCACCTCGCGGCCCCGCTCACCGACGAGCGCGACGACGACCACGTCCGCGCTGGTGCCGCGCGCCACGGAGCCCAAGAGCGTGCTCTTGCCCACTCCCGAGCCAGCGAAGAGACCCACCCGCTGCCCTTCGCCGAGCGTGAACAGCCCGTCGATGACGCGTACGCCGGTCGCCAGCGGCCGTACGACTGCGCGACGCTCGAGGGCGCCGGGAGGCTCTGCGTCTACGGCGACGAGCTGCCCCTGAATGACGCCCGCGCCGTCGAGCGGGCGCCCGAGGCCGTCCACGATGCGGCCGAGGAGCGCCTCGCCAGCGCGTACGCGCAACGGTCCGCCGGTCGACTCGACGACGTCGTCGGGGCCCACCCCCGTCAGGGCGCCGAGGGGCATCGCGATCGCCTCCGCGCCGGCGAAGGCGACGACCTCGCACTCGAGCGGCTCACCCCGACGCCGAACTCGGACCACGTCGCCGATGCGGACGCCCGGCATCGTGAAGCGCAGTCCGAGCCCGATCACACCGAGGACGCGGCCGCTGGTCGCGAGCGTCGAGACATGGGCCAGCCGGGACTTGAGCGCTTCGACGTCCACCGGCATCGACTACTTCCCGGCCGCGGCCCGCTTTCCCTCCCGCTCGACGGATTCGTCGCCGCGGAGCTCGCAACGCAGCTGCTCGAGCAGCTCGCGCGCCCGCTGCGTGAGTGCGCTTGGCACGTCGACCTGCACGGCGACGACGAGCGAGCCGCGGCCGCGCCCGTCGAGACGCGGAAGGCCGTGCCCCTTCATCTGGAACACGGCACCGGACTGCGTCCCCGCCGGGATGGCCAACGGCACCGTCGCGCTCTCGTCCTGCGCGTCCAGGGCGGGGACGCGAATCTCGGCGCCGAGCGCGGCGTCGGTGAACGGAATGCGGACACGCGCGATGAGGTCACCCCCGTCCCGCTCGAAGCGCGCGTCGGCTTCGACGTCGATCTCGACGTAGAGATCCCCCGCCGCCGCGCCCCCCGGCCCGGGCATACCCTGGCCGGGGACCCGCAAGCGCTGACCCGCGTCGATCCCCGCGGGGAACGTGACGGTGACCTTGCGCGTGCGCTCCACCGCGCCGTGTCCCGCGCATGTCGGACAAGGCGTCTTGACCACCCGCCCCGCACCCCGGCAGCGGGGGCACGTCGTCGTGAACATCACGAAGCCGCGCGCGTTCGACACCTGGCCGGAGCCTCGGCATTGCGAGCACGCCTCCGGCTTGGTGCCAGCCTTCGCGCCGCTGCCGCCGCATTCGTCGCAGGGGAACGGCGCTCGGACGCTCACCTCACGCTTGCACCCGAAGGCGGCTTCGCGCAGCGTGAGTCGCGTCTGTACGCGCATGTCGCTGCCCCGGCGCGATCGTCCTCCTCCTGGAAATCCAGCGCCGCCCGAGAACATCTCCTCGAAGATGTCCTGCATGTGGGCAAAGACGTCGGTGATGCCCCCGAACCCGGCCCCGCCGCCCATGGCGCTTTCGAGCCCTGCGTGGCCGAACTGGTCGTAGATCCGACGCTTGTCTTCGTCGGAAAGGATTTGATACGCCTCGTTGACCTCTTTGAACTTGGATTCGGCTGCCGTATCGCCCGGGTTGCGATCGGGGTGATGCTTCAACGCCTCCCGGCGGTACGCCTTGCGGAGGTCGTCGCCACCGATTTCTCGCGAGACGCCAAGGACCTCGTAGTAGTCGCGCTTGGAGCTCATCGGGCTACTGTCGCGTCGTGACGGAGGTGGCCGGCTCGGCACCCGCCGCCCAGGAGGCTGCTGGCGGAACTTAAGCTTCGATCTTGACGTGTCAACGCTCGATTTCCTCTGGGCGTGCGTGCCCGCCGGACGCCTCGCCGGAGACGTCCCGGGCCTCGAGCTCGTGACCCAACCGCTCGAGGAGGGCGGCTTGCCGCGCGATCTCCGCGCGCGCGCGCGCAAGCTCCTCTTGGGGCTCCGCCTTCAGGCGGGCCTCGTGCTCCTGGGCCAAGGCTTGCCGGAGGGCGTCCACCTCGTCGAGCGCGGCGCCGAGGCGCTGGACCACGTCGGGCGACGGAGAGGGCGCGGGGGCACGGGGGTCCGATACGGCGGCGAGCTTGCTCTCGAGCTCCGCGACCGTCCAGGCCGACGCTTCCGCCTCCCCCTCCCGCCGGGCGAGATCGAGCGCGAGCGCATCCAGCTGCGCGCGCAAGCGCCCATTCTCGGCGACGAGCGCCGCGTCCTGGCCCGATGGCGGGGGGGGCTGCGGCAGGCCTTGCGCTCGGTCGACCACGGAAGCCTCGTCGAGGGCGCCTACAAGCTCGCGCACGATCTGATCGCGACGGGCGACCTCGGACTCGAGGTCGCGAATGGCGCGGGCGCGTTCACGAAGGGCCTCCTCGAAGTGGGCGAGCTCCTTCGCATGGCCCTCGCTCGAGCGTGCGACGTCGGCCTCTACG
>DATGJA010000363.1:0-19962 GCA_035295445.1 Polyangiaceae bacterium
CAGCTCCCGGGACCGGAGGACGAAGCCGCCGTTCGAGCTGCGTCGCAGACCCGTCGCGAACCGCGAGGGATCCCCCCCGCGGAGCTCGACGCGGACGGTGGCGTCACCGGCCGGTTCGGGATGGAGGATCCACGACGACGCGACGCCGAGCACCGCGTCGCCGATGCGGCGCGCGCAGTCGACCCGGCGGCAGCCGGCCGCCAGCGCCGCGAGGTCCACCGAGTAGCGGAGGGTGCAGCGCGAGGTGCACGCGGGGGCGATCCACCCTCGCTCCGACCGTGCGACCGAGCCCTCGACGACGCTCACGTCGCGGACCGCGTCGGCCGCGTCCTCCGGGGCGACGAGGAGCGAGGTCGGCGCGCGGTCGAGCGTGGCCTGCACACGAACGACCCACGAGCCCGCCGCGGGAGGGGCGACGGCGTACTCGTAGGAGGGCGCCGGACCCGCGGGCGATCCGGCGTGGCCACGGCAGCCAAGGACGCCCGCCACGAGGGCGGCCCAGCCCCGTCCAACGAGGGCCCGTGAAGCGCCGCCGTTCATTCGATCTCCGGAGCGCGCGGGGGGCGCGACTACTCCACCACGGCGTCCTGCGAGCGCAGGGCCGCGGCCATCATGTCTTGCATACCCATGGCCAGCGGCGGGAGCTCGTCGGTCGAGAAGAGACGCGCCTCGCGGATCTCGAGCGGGTTGGCCGGGCGCCCCGGCGGCGCGTCGATGGCGCACTCGACGACCACCGTCACGGCGTGAAACCGGGGATCGCGATCGGGGCGGGAGAAGACCCCGACGAGGCGCCCCACACGGCACCGCTCGACGCCCGCCTCCTCTCGCAGCTCCCGCACCACCGTCGCCCGCAACGTCTCGCCCCACTCGAGGGTGCCTCCCGGCAGCGCCCACTCTCCCACGTCCGCGCGGCGCACGAGCAGCCAGCGCCCGTCGGCCGTGCGCGCAGCCGAGACAACGCCCACGACCGGTCGCCGGAGAAGCACGCGCGCGATCTCCTTGATGATCGCGAGCGCCCCCGAAGGGATGCGGAATGCCGACATGGACGGTGTGATAAAAGCGCGTTTCATGAAGCTCGTCACGTTCCGGACGGATGCGCAGGATCGCGCCGGGGTGATCGTCGGCGACACGGTCATCGACCTCGCCCACGCGTTTGCCTGGTTCGAGCACTTGGACGCGCGCGCGAGCGGCCCCCAGGACGTCGTCGCTCGGTACGGGGACGGCGTGCTCGGCTTCATCGAGCGCGCCTCGGTGGCCCGACCTGCGGCGGACGCGATCGTGCGCGCCTGGCAGCGCAAGGCGCTTCCGCGCGCCTTCGACGGCCGCCTGACGACCCACCCGCTCGCCGAGGTGACGCTCCGCGCCCCCATCCCGCGCCCGCCGTCGATGCGGGACGGGTACGCGTTTCGTGGACACGCGGCGGCGGCCCGGCGCAACCGTGGACTGGGGATGGTCCCCGAGTTCGACGAGTTTCCCGTGTTCTACTTCACCAACCACGGCGCCGTCGTTGGCCCGGGTGACGTGGGGGTGCAGAGCCTGCATCTCGACCGCCTGGACTACGAGCTCGAGGCGGCGGTGGTCATCGGGCGAGAATGCAGGAACGCGACGGCGCCGGACGCCGACGACGCCGTCTTCGGGATCACGGTGATGAACGACTGGTCCGCGCGCGGACTGCAGCTCAAGGAGATGAAGCTCAGCCTCGGGCCCGCTAAGGGCAAGGATTTTGCGACGTCGCTCGGCCCGTGTCTCGTGACGATCGACGAGCTCCTGCCGCGCGCGACCAAGACACCGGCCGGTCTCGCGTTCGACCTCGAGATGCGCGCGAGCGTCAACGGCGCCCCTCTCTCCAAGGGAAACCTGCGCGACATGACGTGGACATTCGCGCAACTCATCGAGCGCGCAAGCTACGGAGCCACCCTGTTTCCCGGCGACGTCGTCGCCAGTGGGACCTGCGCCACCGGGTGCCTCCTCGAGCTGAACGGGGCCAAGGCGACCGACGACTTGTGGCTGCGGCCGGGGGACATCGTCGTGCTCGAGATCGACGGGATCGGCAAGCTCGAGAACCGGATCGTGCTCGACACGCATGGATGACGATTGAACGCGCCGCGCGCGCGGGGTACCGAGGGCACCATGCCGACGCTCAGACACTTCACCGTCGTCCCGCGGCTCCCCCCGGCCATCGAGCGCCTGCGCGAGCTGGCCTACAATCTATGGTGGTCGTGGTCGGCGGTCGGGCACGAGCTGTTCGTGCGGATCGATCCGGACCTATGGGCGGCCGTGCACGGCAACCCCATCGAGCTGCTCGGGCGCGTCGACCAGCGGCGCCTCGACGAGCTCGCGGGCGACGACGCGTTCACGGGCCATCTCGAGGCGGCCTGGCAGACCTACCAGCGATACATGAACCGCGACGGCTGGTTCTCGCGGTCGTTCCCTGAAGCGGCGGGAGCGCGCATCGCTTACTTCTCGATGGAGTACGGAATTCACGAGTGCCTGCCGATCTACTCGGGCGGCCTGGGCGTCCTCGCGGGGGATCATCTCAAGACCGCGAGCGACCTGGGCCTGCCGCTCGTGGGCGTCGGCCTCGCCTATGCCGAGGGGTACTTCCGGCAGTCGTTGAACGCGGACGGCTGGCAGGGCGAGCGCTACCCGATCAACGACTGGCGGCGCATGCCCGTCTCCCCCGTCGTCGACAAGGCCGGCCAGCGGCTCGTCATCCACGTGCAGTACCCCACCGGGCTCGTTCACGCGCAGCTCTGGAGGGTGCAGGTCGGCCGCGTGCCGCTCATTCTCCTCGACGCCAACCTCCAGGAGAACGCCCCCGGGGACCGGTCGATCACCGGCCCCCTCTACGGCGGAGACCAAGAGTTCCGCGTCCGACAGGAGATCATGCTCGGCATCGGCGGACTCTACGCGCTCGAGGGCATGGGGCTCTCGACGACCGTGTGCCATATGAACGAGGGGCACTCGGCGTTCCTCGCGCTCGAGCGGATCGCGCGCACGATGCGACAGCACGGCGTCTCGTTCCAGGTGGCGAGCGAGGCCAACAGCGCAGGCAACGTCTTCACGACCCACACGCCGGTGCCCGCCGGCAACGACGCGTTCGACCCCACGCTCGTGCGGCGGTACCTCGAGCCCTACCGCGCGCCTCTCGGGCTCTCGGAGGACGACCTCCTCGCCATCGGCCGAATCGACCCGCGGGACGCGTCGGCGGCCTTCTCGATGCCCGTGCTCGCCATCCGCGCGTCGGACCACTACAACGGCGTGAGCGCGTTGCACGGCGAAGTGTCGCGGCGAATGTGGCAGGGCCTGTGGCCGGACCTGCCCACGCACGAGATCCCGATCGAGTCGATCACGAACGGCGTTCATACGCCGTCGTGGGTCGCGACGGAGGTCGGCTCCCTCTACACGCGATACCTCGGACCCCGCTGGGCGGACGACTTCGACGATCCGGAGCTCTGGGCTCGGGCGAGCGAGATTCCCGACGCCGAACTCTGGCAGGTGCACGAGCACCGACGGCATCGCCTCGTGCAGAACGCCCGCCGGTGGCTGCGCGTGGGCGCCGAGCGGCGCGGCGCCGGACGCGAAGAGCTGGCCCTGGCGGACGAGGTCCTCGACCCCCAAGCGCTCACGATCGGCTTTGCGCGCAGGTTCGCGACATACAAGCGTGCGGCGCTCCTCTTCTCGGACCTCGACCGCGTCAAGCGCCTGCTCGCCGACCCGCAGCGGCCAGTGCAACTCGTCTTCGCGGGGAAGGCGCACCCGCAGGACCGCGGCGGCAAGGAGCTCATCCGGACGATCATCCACGCGAGCCGCGACGCCGGTCTCCGCGGGCGCGTGGTCTTCATCGAAGACTACGACATGCGCATCGCGCGCACGCTGGTCAGCGGCGTCGACGTCTGGCTCAATACACCCCGTCGCCCGCTCGAGGCGAGCGGCACGAGCGGAATGAAGGCCGCGATGAACGGCGCGCTGAACGTCAGCGTGCTCGACGGCTGGTTCGCCGAGGCCTGGGCCGAGCACGGATGGGAGGTGGGCTGGGCGATCGGTCGCGGCGAGGAATACCCGGACGCCAGCGGCGATGCGCGCGAGGCCGAGCTGCTCTACGACGTCCTGGAACGCGAGGTGGTCCCCCTCTTCTTTGCACGGGACGGCGTGGGTAGGCTCCCCCGCGGCTGGATCAAGCGCATGAAGAGCACCATCGGCAAGCTCGCTCCTCGCTACAACACGGCGCGGATGGTGCGGGAGTACGTCCGGCGATTCTATCTGCCGGCGATCAAGCTCTCTCGCATGCTCGTCAGCGACAACCTGGCCAGCGCCAAGGCCCTCACGATCTGGAAGGACCGCGTGCGCGACGCATGGCCGGGGGTTGCGGTCAGGGAGATCCGCCTCGAGTCGCGCGACGAAGTGGCGGTCGGCGAGTCGATGAAGGTATCCACGACCGTGCACCTCGGACCGCTGACGCCCGACGACGTGGCCGTGGAACTCTATCACGGCCCCACCGACGGCGGACACGACGTGACCAAGGGTCGCATCGTGCGGATGCGCGCGGTGAACCGCGCGAACGACGGCGACTGGCTGTACGCCGGCGAGATCACGGCGTCCGAGAGCGGCGATCACGCCTTCGCGGCCCGGATCGTGCCGTACAACGAGGCAATGAGCCACCCGTACGAGACTTCGCTCATCCGCTGGGCCTAAGTCCGCACGCTCGAGCAAAGCGAGAGAGCGGACTGAAACGGTGACAAGTCCGCAGGCTCGAGCGAAGCGAGAGTTCGGACTAAGGACACCCCCCTTAGGGCTTGGCGGGCGTGCTACCCATTCGGGGGTGCGAGGGTACGTCGACCTGCATTGTCACTGGATCGCGGCGATCGACGACGGCGCCCGGTCGGTCGCCGAGGGGCTCGCCATGCTCCGTAGCCTCTACCAGGCTGGGTTCGACGAAGTGGTCGCAACGCCCCACATGCGTCCCGGAATGTTCGACAACGACCGGCCTGCCATCGAACGCGCCTTTTCGGCCATGCAACCGAACCTTACAGCGGTAGGAGCGCCGTTGAGGGTCCACCTGGGCAGCGAGCACTTCTTCGACGACGTGGTCTTTGGCCGCCTCCTGCGCGGCGAGGGGGTCCCCTACCCCGGGGGCGGGGCCGCGTTGGTCGAGTTCGGCCCCACCGCCTTCCCGCTCCGTGTCCAGCACCGGTTCTTCGACCTCAAGCGCGCGGGCATCACTCCGGTCGTCGCCCACCCCGAGCGTTACGAGCCGGTCTGGCGCGACGACGCCTGCCTCGACCCGCTCCTCGACGCCGGGGCGCACCTCTTGCTCGACGTGTGCGCCCTCACGGGCAAGTACGGGCGCGCCCCGCAGCGCGCGGCCGAGAAGCTCCTCGACGAGGACGCGTACGAAGCGGCCTGCTCGGACGCGCACAAGCCCAGGGACGTCGACGACGTCGTGCGGGCGATCGGTCGCTTGGAGGAGCTCGTCGGGCCCGACGAGGCGCGCCGCCTGCTGGCGGACGGGCCGCGCGAGATTCTCGGGCGCGCCGACGGCGAGCGGCGAGGTGAATCATGAGCACGGAACGAATCGCCGTCATCGGTCTGGGATACGTCGGATTGCCTGTGGCGCTCGCCTTCGCCCGGAAGTTCCCGGACACGGTGGGCTTCGACGTGCATCGCGAGAAGGTCGACGAGCTGCGGCGCGGCCACGACCGGAACCAGGAGGTGTCGGCCGAGGTCCTGCGGTCGACCCCTCTCAGGGTCACGAGCGATCCGAAGGACCTCGCGGGCAGCTCGTTCTTCGTCGTGGCGGTGCCGACGCCGGTCGACAAGAACAACGTGCCCGATCTTCGCCCCGTCGAGCGCGCGACCGAAACGGTGGGCCGCGCGCTGTCGCCGGGAGCCGTCGTCGTCTACGAGTCGACCGTATATCCGGGCGTCACCGAGGAAATCTGCGGTCCCCTTCTCGAGAAGATGAGCGGCCTGGCCCGGTCGGACTTCAAGCTCGGTTACTCGCCGGAGCGGATCAACCCGGGCGACAAGGAGCACACGCTCGAGAAGATCACCAAGGTGGTGAGCGGCGAGGACGCGGCGACCCTCGAGCGCGTCGCGGCGGCGTACGGCGCCATCGTCGACGCCGGCGTCCATCGCGCGCCGAGCATCAAGGTGGCCGAGGCGGCCAAGGTCATCGAGAATACGCAGCGCGATCTGAACATCGCCCTCATGAACGAGCTCGCCATCATCTTCGATCGGATGGGCATCCGTACGGCGGACGTCCTCTCGGCCGCTTCGACGAAGTGGAACTTCCTCAAGTTTCGGCCTGGCCTCGTCGGCGGCCACTGCATCGGGGTTGACCCATATTACCTGACGATGAAAGCGCAGCAGCTCGGGTACCAGCCGGAGGTGATCCTCGCCGGCCGCCGCATCAACAACAACATGGGTCCCTACGTCGCTCAGCGCGTGGTGAAATTCCTCATCGACGCCGACGTCACCGTGAAGGGCGCTCGCGTGGGGGTCCTCGGGCTCACGTTCAAGGAGGACTGCAACGACATTCGCAACAGCAAGGTGCCGGACATCCTGCGGGAACTCCGTCAGTTCGGCGTGGACGCGATGGTGCACGACCCCCTCGCGAACGCCGCGGAGGCGATGCGCGAGTACGGCGTCCGCCTCACGACCTTCGCTGAGATGGTGAACCTCGACGCCCTGGTGCTCGCGGTTTCGCACGCGTGGTACCTCGGGCTGGGTCCGGAGCGGCTGGCGGGTATGATCCGCGAGGGCGGCGTGCTGGTCGACGTCAAGAGCGCGCTGGAGGTCGCATCGATCGGCTCCCGGCGAGGCATCCGCTACTGGAGTCTGTAGGCGAATCGCCGCATGCTATAGGACGACCATCGGGGTTTGCTTTGGCTTTCTTGAGACGCCACCGGGGCAAGCTGATTGCCTCTCTCCTCATCACGGGAGGCATCTGGTACACGCTCCGCAAGGGCGGCCTCAAGATCGTGCCCGAGGGGGGCGACTTCCAGCACGTGCGGTGGTGGACGGTGCCAGTCTACGTCGTCGCGCTGTTCGTCTACTCATGGTTTCGCTCGGTGCGCTGGCGCTTTCTCCTTCGGTCGATAGCCGACGTTCCGAAGAAGCGCCTCTTCATCGTCTCGTGCGTGGGGTTTGCGGCGATCGTGATCCTGCCCTTTCGCATCGGGGAGGTCGTTCGCCCGTACATGATCCGCACGCCCGAGTCGGACCGTCGTCCGGGCGAGAAGCCCGTGACCATGACGGCTGCCACGAGCTCCGTCGTGGCCGAGCGGGTCATCGACGGCCTCTACCTCAGCATCGTCCTCGCCCTCGCGCTGTTTCTCGTTCCGACGGTGCATCCGCTGCCGGAGACGGTCGTGGGCCTGCCCGTTTCGGTCGCCAGCGTGCGGATGGCCGGATACGGGATGCTGGCGCTCTTTCTGGCAGCGTCGGTGACGATCGCGGTCTTCTATTTCGCCCGCGCGTGGGCCCACAAGATGACCTTGAAGGTCTTTGGTAAGGTCTCCACGCGGCTCGCAGAACGGCTCGCGACCCTCTGCGAAAAGTTCGCCGACGGTCTGCATGTCCTTGGCCGGGGGCGCGACGCGCTTGGCTTTTTGGCCGAGACGAGCGCCTACTGGCTGGTCAACGCGGTGAGCATGTGTTTCCTCGCGTGGGGTTGCGGCGTCGTCCACGCGGACGGAACGGGACCGACGTTCGGCGAGGCATGCGCCCTGATGGGCATGCTCGGGTGCGCGATCTTCATTCCCGGCCCGCCGGGTGCCTTGGGCGCGTTCCAGGCCGGCATCTACGCTGCCATGACCATGTACTACCCCACGGCCGTCGTCGTCGGGCCAGGGGCCGCCTTCATCTTCCTCATGTACACATCGCAGGTCGTCTTCACCCTCGCCGCAGGCGCGATCGCGCTCGGGGTCAGCGGTCGCGTCGGAGCGCGGGGCCTGCGCGCGATCGAGCGCGCGGACGCCATCGTGGGCGAGCCGGCCGACGCGTAGGACGCGTAGGCGGTGTCGTCCGAACTCTCGCTTCGCTCGAGCCTGCGGACTCCCTCGGGTGTGTCGTCCGAACTCTCGCTTCGCTCGAGCCTGCGGACGAAGCCCGTCGACCGCCGTTAACTTGGCCCGTCGCGCGGCGCCTCGGTATGCCGCGAGCATGACGTCGCCGGGCGGTCGCGACCTCGGGTGGGGGCGTCGACCCGTGGTCGTCGCGACGATGTGCGCCGCGCTTGTGGGGGCCGCCGTGGCGAGCGTCGCGTCGGCCGTGTCGGCCAAAGCCTCGTACGAATCACCCTATGGCTACGATCGGACCTGGAACGCCGCGCTGCGTCTCATCCGGGTCGACAACGGATGGAAGGTCAACGAGAAGGACGAGGCGAACGGCTACCTGCTCTTCGACTACAAGTCGCCCGAGAGCGCCAAGGCCTCCCCGGGCTCGCTCGAGCTCGTACGGACCAAGGACGACGGCGCTTCCGTCAGCGTTCTCGTGCAGCTGCCGCAGATGCCGCACTACCACGAGCAGGTCCTGCTCGACTCCCTCGCGGCGAAGATGCGCCGCGAGTACGGCGACCCCCCCGCTCACAGGCCAGCCCCGGCGCATCCCGTTCCGCAGGACCCGGTCGACGCCGGGCCCGACGTGGGGGACTGAGTCGAAGCGAGAGTTCGGACGACGCACCCAACGCTGAGCCGTCTACATCGTGGCGACGTGCGTCTCGGCCGGGTCGACCGTTCGGGCGTCGCCGCAGCAGCGGAACCCGATCTGGTAGTACTTGAACGATTCGTCGTGGGCCGTGGTCATCGGCCGGCATCGCGTTCGCACCGGGCCCCAGTAGCCGCCTTTGAGGCCGCTCATGAACGGCTTGCCGCCCTGCGATACATTCAGGACCCACTCGTCCACGTTGCCGACCATGTCGTGGACCCCGTAGGGGCTGACGCACGCGCTACGCGACCCGCTCGGCTCCCTTTGGTCCAGACGCGCGAGCTCCTCGGCCTGCGTTCTCGGATCGAACATCTTCTGGGGTTCGGGGTTGATGTACGGCTTGTCCACGTTGCAGGCGCGATCGTCGCGCACGTAGCCGTCTCCGTACGGATACGGCTGGCGCGAAGGTCCTTCGCACGCGAGCGTCCACTCCTCGTCCGAGCAGAGGCGCTTGCCGATGGCATCGCAGGACGCCCTGGCCTCGGTCCAGCTTGCCATATACGTCGGGAGGGCCCCGATGCGGTTGGGCCACTCGTAGCGATCTACGCAGAACCGCTGGTGCTGCGTCTTCATCGAGCATCCGGGGTCGTTCGGACCCTTCGCGAACTCGGCGCACTGCAGCTGCGTGGTGGGGTCGAGCCACTTCAGACATCGCTGCTCGACCCACGGGCAGTAGTCGCCTTCGACCTCGACCATGTCGGGGGGGCAAGCGCCATCGGTCGGCAGGCCCGCGATAGCCTCGCCCGGGCGAACGAAGGAGCCGAAGAGCGCGACGTCCGGCTCGCGGTCCGCGCGGCTCAAGAGGGCGACGGTTTCGGGCTCCGAGTCCCAGCCCAGCGGGGGCACGAGTTGAAGGCCCGGGTCAAGACGCAGCGAGAACGGCGTCTCCGACTCCAGGGTGCCCAACGAGCGCCCCGCGGCCTCCGAATGGGCGCTCACCGTCGCCAATCCGACAACCGTTAGGAACCACCCGACCAAGGCTGACGCCCGACTGCGCCGCATCGCTCATACCCATTCGTGCCCGTCGCCTGACAAACACGATTCCTTCCACGGCATTGCCTCCGCCCGGCGCGACGTGACGCGTCGTGGCGGGGAAGCCGTATCTCTTCGACGAAGAGCCCTCGAAAGCATTGCTCTCGAACCCACGCAAGCAAGGCTCGATCCGCGTCTCGATGACGCCCCCAACGCGCGAAGATGGCGGCGGAACTTGGCTCTCATGGAACTGCTGGAAGGCCTATTTTTCCCGGCGGGACTCGGCGACGAAGGAACCCCTGGGACACGGACGAATCGTACTGGCCGTCCAACCAAGGGCCACATTTCCTTCGTTCCTTACGCACACGGTGCGCGAAAGTTGCGCACCTGCCGCCGACCCCCGGGCAAGCGTGTCAGGGCGTTGGCGTCCGCGTCAGCGCGAACACAGAATCGCGAATGCTGCCTCGCGCCGTACGTCGTCCGAATCGACTGACGCACCCTCGCTGACGCAACCCATCATGCATCGACTCACCGCGGCGCCCGCCGCGCAGTCCGCGATCACGCCTTCGCTGCACCGATACCGCTCGCCCTCCTCGCACGTTGCGATCGGAGGCGGTCCCGACGTCACCGGCAGCGCGAAAGCTCCCGTGTCCGGTCCCGGGGCGCAGAGCTGGGTCTTCGCCCTCGCAGCCTCCATCACGAGCTCTACCGTATCGGCCGCGCAGCCGTGGGGGCAGTCGCCGACTTTGTCCCAGGGGCAGGCGCAGTGCTCGAAGGGGCCCGCGCAAGGCTGGGGGATCGTGGCCAGCCGTGAGACGACGACCGTTCCCTCCTCGCACCGCGCGAGGCCGTCGGGGCAGTCGACCGCGCGCAGGGGGAGGCTCCCCCCCGATCGAAGGCCTTCCAAGCTGGTCGGCTCGTCCCGGCCGGCCCCGCAACCCTGCTTGCAAGACAACCCGAAGGCGCAAGCCAGGCCGGCCAGGGCAAGCACCCGCGCGCGGCCCGCCCTCGGCGCCACGCCTCAGCTTTCGATGAAGCTCTTGAGCTGCTTGCTCCGAGAGGGATGCCGGAGCTTGCGAAGCGCCTTCGCCTCGATCTGCCGGATGCGCTCGCGCGTCACCTCGAAGTCCTGGCCCACCTCTTCGAGCGTGTGGTCGCTCTTCTCGCCGATCCCGAAGCGCATTCGCAGGACCTTCTCCTCGCGTGGTGTGAGCGTCTTCAGGACTTTGCGGGTCTGCTCGGCCAGGTTCATGTTGATGACCGCCTCGGCCGGCGACACGACGCTCTTGTCCTCGATGAAGTCGCCCAAGTGCGAGTCTTCCTCCTCGCCAATCGGGGTCTCGAGGCTGATGGGCTCCTTCGCGATCTTGAGGACCTTGCGGACCTTGTCGAGCGGCAGCTCCATCTTCTCCGCGATTTCCTCCGGGGTCGGCTCGCGGCCGTACTCCTGGACGAGGTAGCGGCTCGTTCGAATGAGCTTGTTGATCGTCTCGATCATGTGGACCGGGATGCGAATCGTGCGCGCCTGATCCGCGATGGCGCGCGTGATGGCCTGCCGGATCCACCAGGTGGCGTACGTCGAGAACTTGTAGCCGCGCTTGTACTCGAACTTGTCGACGGCTTTCATCAGGCCGATGTTGCCCTCCTGAATGAGGTCGAGGAACTGCAGTCCGCGGTTCGTGTATTTCTTCGCGATGCTCACGACGAGGCGAAGGTTCGCCTCGACGAGCTCGGCCTTCGCCTTGTCAGCGATGCGCTCCCCTTCCCGGATCGCGTCGTACGTCTCCCGCAGCTCCTTGACGTCGAGCTGGAGTTCCTCCTCGACCTTCTTCAAGTTCTTCTGCGCCGCCGAGTGCGCGCCGAGGACGTCGTCGGGAGTCAGGCCGTACTTGCGCTTGTACTTGCGCTCCGAGCCTGCATCGCCGCGCGACTGGCGCGCCTCTTTGCGGAGCTGGTCGACCTCGACCCCGGCATGCTTGGCGAGTTCGAGGATGCTGCTCTCGGCGCGCTCGATCTTCTGAATCAGCCCGCGGAGCTTCGCGACGACCCGATCGATCGTCTTCTTGTTGAGGCGCATCTCCTCGAGCGTCTCCACCATCTTCTGGCGGTTCGCGTCGATTTCCCCCTCGATGCCCTTGCGGCGCGACTGTGCGCAGTTGACGAGCGTCTCCTTCAGGTCCTGCGCGACCTTGTCGAGGTGCTTGACCTTGTCGATGAGTCGCAGGATTCGCCGATCCGCCTCCTCTTCGTCGAACTCGGCGCTGTCGTCCTCTGCGTCGCGGATGATGTCCTTGACGCGAATCTTGTGCTTTCGCAGCTTGTCGCCGAGATCCATGATCTCGCGAACCGCGACCGGGGAGTTCAAGATCGCCGAGAGCACCATGTGCTCGCCTTGCTCGATTCGCTTGGCGATCTCCACCTCGCCCTCGCGCGTGAGGAGCGAAACGCTCCCCATCTTGCGCAGGTACATTCGGACGGGGTCGTTGCTCTTCGAGTAGTACCCGTCGAGCTCTTCTTCGCTCTTTGTCGTACCTTGAGACTGGTGCTCTCGTTCGCGGGCGACCTTCTGCTCGGCCTGCTCCTCGGCGATTCGCTTGGGCGCGATCTTGACCTGGGTCGCGGCGTCGACGATCTCGATGTCCTCGTCGCCGAGTACTCCGAGCACGTCATCCATCTGGTCGGCCGCCACCATGTCGGCCGGCAAGGCGTCGTTGACCTCGTCGTAGGTCAGGAAGCCCTTGGACTTCCCCATCTCGATGAGCTGCTGAACTTCCTTCCGATCACGGTTCTTCGTCGCCATCGCTACCTCGGTGCTTCTGCCCCACTCCCGCGGCGGGCCGGCCCGGCGGCCCTGTGTCCCCTCACGCGCAATCCGTCGCTGCGTTCTCTCCTCTTGCGATATCTCACCTTCGAATTAGGCGCGCACGGACGAGCGCGTCCGCGTGCTTCACAAGCTCAAGTTCGGCCTCCCAGTTGCCGACGACTCGCTGCTGCTCTCGCACTGTCTCGCGCGCCTCTCGCCCCACGTTGCTGTCTCGAAGCTTCCTGACATTCGCGAGCACTGTGGCGCGGGCGTCCTCAATCGTTTCGTGCGCCGGGGCCGCCAGGCGCGCGGTGGCGAAGGCTTGGATCGCTCGTGGCATTTGCGCAAGGAATTCCACGCTGTCTAGCTCTTTTTCGGCGCGTTGTGTCGCGCGCAGGCAACCTCGGATCGCCGCCACGATTCGTGCCGACTCGCCCTGGAGGAGGCCAAGAGCCTCCCCAATGTCGCAATCATCGAGAAGCACGGGGAAATCCAGCAGAGCGCCCACGATTGCCTTGCGCTCGTCGTGCCCCGGAAGCCGGGGCCGGATACGGGCCTCGGCCGGGCGGGGTCCGGTGCGCGTGATCCTCGCGACCGCGGCCACCTTGCGCGAAAGCGCCCGGAACGCATCGGGCGACGATCGCACCAGGTCGAGACGGCTCGCCGCGTAGTCGGCATAAGCCTTCAGCATCCCCCGGATGACGGGATCCTTCTGGCGAGCGAGCAGGGCCGCGACGCGGTCCATGCGCGAGGCTCGCTCTCGTGCGTCGGCGGCGTTGAACGACTCGTCGAGCTCGACGTCGATGAGGTACTCGAAGAGGCCGCGCGCGTTCGTGATGACGTGGCGAAGGGCGTCGGCGCCCTTGGCACGAACGAACTCGTCGGGATCCGCACCGTCGGGCAAGAGCGCGACCTTCGCGTCGAGCCCGGCGCCGTCGCAGGGCTCCTCCGCGGCCTTGGCCGCCTTGCGCCCCGCCGCGTCGCCGTCGAAGAGGAGGGCGACCTTGACCGCGTAGCGACGAAGAAGCCGCGCCTGGTCGACGGTGAACGCGGTACCGAGCGGAGCGACGACGTTCTCGACGCCCTGCGCGTGGAGGCTGACGACGTCGAAGTTTCCTTCGACGACCACGGCTTGCTCCTGCTGGCGAATGGCGTGTCGGCCCTGCCAGAGTCCGAAGAGCGTCGACCCTTTGATGTAGATGGGGCTCTCGGGAGAGTTGATGTACTTCGGCGGAGGATCGCGCGAGGGGTCGTCGTCCGGCGTCGGCGCCAAGGCCCGTCCGCTGAAGGCGACGACGCGGCCCTGCGCGTCCATGACGGCGAACATCAGGCGGTGGCGGAAGCGATCGTAGTACCCGGACCCGCCCGCCCGCGGCACGACAAGGCCGACGGTCTCGGCCACGGCGGGCGACGCCCCCTGCTTCTTGAGAAAGGCGGTGAGGCCGTCCCATCCCGGAGGAGCGTACCCGACGCGGAAGGCCCGAACGGCCTTGTCCTTGGGCGAGAGGGCCCGTCGTGCGAGCTCGTCTTCGGCATAGGACCGGCGCGGATGCTGCTCAAGCTGCTCCTCGTACCACGTGGCCGCCATCTGCATGACCGCGTAGAGGGACTCGCGTTCTTTCTTGAGGCGATCGGCGTCGCTCGGCGCGCTCCGCCGCTCTTCTTCGATGGCGATCCCTGCCCGCTCGGCGAGGGCGCGGACCGCCTCGTTGAAGGTGTAGCCGTCGACGCGCTCGAGAAAGGTGAATGCGTCGCCGCTCTCCTTGCAGCCGAAGCAGTGATAGAGGCCCGTGTCCGGGTTCACGTGAAAGCTCGGCGTCTTCTCTTTATGGAAGGGACAAAGACCGACGAACCGCCGCCCGCGCTTCTTGAGGGACGGAACGCTCTCCGAGACGACGGCGACGATATCGGTCCGGTCACGTACGACCGAGATCGTGTCCTTCGAAATCATCGACGAGCACTCACCCGCGCACGCTCCACGTTTTCCTCGCCATCCTCCACCCCCGCAGGCTCGAGCGGGCGAGCGGGAGGTTTTTCACACGCGTACAACTCGCGGTCAAGCTGGCCGGCCCTCGCGATCGACGTTCTCGGCAAAGTCGCCCGGACACTGGAGCCGTTGGTACGATTGGGTGGGTAACGTCCCCGTCCGCGGCGCGTCGAAATTCGACACTGTCAGCGCATCACCATGCCTTCCCGCCTCCGAACGCCTCCCCATCGCCCCCACACAGACGGCGCGGACGTTCGTCCTCGGCGTCCCCAAGCGCCGGTCGCGGAGACGGAGGTCGCGCTGCGCCTCGCCATCGGGCGCGACGGGGTCGGACTCGAGATGGCTCGACCCGTGGCCTGGGGGTGTCTGCGGATCACGGAGATGACGACCCGGCTGCCCGCTCTGCGGTTTCCGATTGATGTCTCCGGCGGGGTCGAGAAGTTTCGGCACCGCCGCGGATCGGTCACTCGCTTTGAGATGGAGCTCTCCGCGCGCGCGGCGGAGCGTTGGTGCGCGCCGCGTCTGCGCGGAATCGTGTGCGCCGAGACGCCTGACCTGTGGGTCGCCGCCGGCCCTGCCCGTGCCACGGCATGCGCCGTGGCGGTGGTCGAACCCGAGGCCGAGCCCCGGTCGGCGCCCGCGGTCGCCTTCGACGTCCACGGCATCGTCGACGGCGAGGACCTGGTGCTGGTGGTCGCGAACGCGCGGGGCATCGATCTTCCCGCGCCTCCGACGGCCATCGCAATGGCCTGCGTCGCGGAGGCGCTCGGGCACGCTGCCCGCCGGTCGGGCGCGGTCTTCATCCTCAAGAGGCTCGCCACAGCCGCCGCACGGATGCTCTTCCCCGCCGCGGGTGCGCGCGTGCCGTCGACCGAGGCGCTCCCCTGGTGCGCCGTCGCCGCGCAGGGGGACACGTGGATCCTCAGTTCGATCCGGGAAGGCTTGCCCGCGGAGCCCACCGCCGAGGCCGTCCTCGCCCGGGAGGTCGCCGGGATCTTGACCGACGCCGACGACGCTTTGTTCGACGGCGACCTGCTCACGGCGCGCGCCGCGTACCTGCGGGCGTTCGAGCGCGCCCCGCGGCACGGCGAGATCGCCCGACGCATCGCCGACATCGACGCGCGCGTCGGCGGCCGCGCGGAAGCCGCCCTGGCCACGCTGGCCGAGGCGCGGATCGACCACGGGAGCCTGACGGCCGGGCTTCTGTTCCTCGAGGTCGGAAACCTCGACGCCGCACTGGCGACCTTTGAACGCGCGGCGGAGGCGGAGCCCGCGTCCGCGCTCTCGGCCCGTGCCTTCGAGCTCGCGGCTGCCGCGACGCGCGACGCCGAGGCCGCGGCTCGTTGGCTCGATCGAGCGCTGTCCCGGGCCCCACGCGCGAGTTCCGCCCGCTGGGCGAGGGCGCGCGCGCGCCTGCAGCTCGGGCGGCTCGAGGACGCCCTCGCCGACGTCGAGCACCTCGAGGCGCTCGCCTCCGGACCGGACGCCAAGCACAAGGTGTGCATGCGCGCGGGCAAAGCGTGGGTCGCGGCGGGGATGACGCGCCAGGCGGGCTCTTTGTTCGAGCGGGCGCTCAAGTTCGTCCCGGACGCGCCGGCGGCGCTGGCCGGCCTCGGCGAGGCGCTCGCGCAGGGACCCCACCCGGCGCGCGGGGTGGCCGTTCTCGAGCGCGCGCTCTCCCTGGCGACCTCTCGGCGCGACCCCCCCGAGGCCATCGCGTTGGCGCTGGCCCGGGCCATCGCGGATCGCCTGCAGGACCTGCCCCCGGCGATCGCCCACGTGTCCACGATTCGGGCCGATTCGCCCGAGGCGGCCGTGGCCCGCGGCCTCGAGGGACGCTGGCGCGCCGGCCTCGGCGACTTCACGGGGGCAGGCTTCGCGTACGCGCGATTGCGGGAGCTCGTCGCGGCCATGTCGCCGTCCACGAGCGACGACGTCGCTTCCCCCGTGATCGATTTGCTCGTCGAGGCGGCTCACCTGGAAGAGACGCGGCGACGAGACCCGCTCTCTGCGCAGCGCCACCTGGCCGTGGCCCTCCGCTTGCGTCCGCGCCATCCGGAAGCGCTTGCGGCCTTCCGGCGGGTCGGAGCCTCCCTCGTCGACGCGGCGCGCGACGAGGACGCGGGAGGCCTCGACGACGTGGAACCGTCGCCGCCGATTCACGCGGGCGAAGAGGCGCGATCGCCCCCGCGCCTGGATCTCGGCCTCGACGTGGAGCCTAGCGACGCGACCGATGCGGACAGCGAGCGCCGGATCGAAGACCTCACGCGACGACTTCAGGCCGACCCGAGCGACGACGGGGTGGCCGACGAGCTCGCAGCGCAGCTCGAGTCCCTTGGTCGCGGGCACGAGCTGCTCGCGCTCCTCAGCGCACGCCTCGACGACGCCTCACCCGCTCGTGCCGCGGTCCTGGCCCCACGGGCGCTCGCGGCGCTTCAGCGCGTGGCCGACGGGGCCGATCGCGAGGGACGCGCCGACGAAGCGGCTCTTTACCGGCAGGTGGCCGAGTCCCTCAAACGACGCCATCCGTGAACGGCGTCCGCTGCGAGGGTCCGACGGCTCGTAGCGAGCCCCCCCCCGTGCGTACGAGCCCGACGGCGCGCGAGGAGGACGACGCGGGCGGCGCGTCCGGAAGCCCGGGACGATCGATCTCCGAGAGCGCGGCGTCCAGGGCGGCTTCGAGATCTCCGCTCCCCGCGATGCCCAGGACCAGATCGACCACCCCGCGCGATGCTCTCATCGCCACGGCGGTAGGGGTCGCCAACGGCTCGCCTGGCGACACCCGCTTGCGGCCCCGCAGCACCGGCACGGCGTAGGCCGGCGCGACGAGCCCGAGGGAGGCGACCGGGACGCCCGCGAGTGAGCCCTCGTAGCACGCTATGGCGAAGAGCCCGCGCGCGTCCGCGGCGGCGACCACGCTCGTGGAATGCGAAGGCGGGGGCTCCTCGTGCGCTCCAGAAGGTGTCCCTAGTCCGTTCTCTCGCTTCGCTCGAGCGTGCGGACTCGCCCAGGGTGGCCTGACGATCCCGGAAGCTCCGAGCCGATCCGTGTCGACCCGGTGGATCGCCGGCCGCGAGGCGACGAGGTCCTTCGGGGTGAGCAGCCCGCGCGACGCCCGCCCGCCGACGGCAAGGAGCTCCTCGGCGACCGCTCCTTCGGCCAGCGCCGCAGGACCGAGTCGGGTCAATGCCTCGGCGATCCGCACGCGGTCGGGGGCGTGTAATTTCGCCCACGCGAGCGACGCCCCGGCGGCGCGATGCAGGGTCGTCGTCCCGGCGGAGCCGAGGGCGGAGGCGAGCGCGCTCGGCAAGAGCGGAACGGCGACGCGCGCGGCGTCGGGAATCACTTCGTCGGGGACGAACCCCCGCGGGCGGGATACGCCCCTTCCCGGCTGACGAACCCGGCCGTCGATCGCGAGGAGGCCCGCGCCGGCGCCGCCCACGAGCATCTGGACGGGCCCCAACAGCACGCTCGGCGACGCGACGGCGGCGACCAGGACGGCCGCGACGACGGCGTCGACCGCGTTGCCCCGCGTGAGCGCGTCCCGCGCCGCCTCCGCGGTCGGCCCCTCCGAGGCGACCGCGTCGATGGCGGTCATTCCTGCTCGTCGTCCCGGACGATGATGGCGCCCCGGGGCCGCACCAGCCTCGCGCCGCCACCGACCTTGCCCGGGCCGCCGGAGCGAGCAAGCCTCCGCAGCCGCTTGACCTCCACGGCGGCGGAGTCGGTCTCGATGATCGCGAAGACCTCGCGGCGCGCACCGACGGCCTTCACGACGCGCTCGAGAGCGGCCTCGCTGAAGGCTCGGGTCTCACCGAGCGCGCGCAAGCGCAGGTAGGCCACGCTGCCGGCCGGCACGGGCTCGCGCGCCGGATCGACCGCCAAAACGACGTCCCACTGACGCGCCTGCTCAGCCGCCATCTCGGTTTCCCAGACGCCGCTCGGCTCCCATATGAAGCGGGTGACGTCCCGGGGTACGCGCGCGGCCATCCTGGCGATCCGTTCGCGCCAGAGCGCCGTGGGCGTCACATCGGGGGGGGTGCGCAGCACGAAGCAGCGCGCTTGCAGGGCGTCGATCGCGACCCGGGCCGCGTCGAGCTCCGCGTCGACCTGGGGGCCCGGCTTCGCCCGCGACGCGTGGGGTCCCGCGACGACGGCGAAGTCGAAGTGGGGCGGGACGGTCCTGCGCCACCGCCGGAGTGTCGCGAGCGTCGGCGGCGCGACGTCCTCGGAGCCGGGGGCCACGGGCAAGCCGACGCGAACCTCGAGGAGGTCGAACCGTTTCGCGTAGGCCGCGATGCCGCCGCGCAGCTGTTTGGCGCCGATGTGCCAGCGGGTCGTCATGGCCTGGGTGGAGAGCGCCCCCATGTTGCACGGCTCTCTGCTTTTCGCCAGTAGAGACGGACGGCTATGGGTGTCCCTAGTCCGACCTCTCGCTTCGCTCGAGCCTGCGTTCTAGACGAAATGAAACCATTGCGTCGGATGGGCGCGCACGAACGCCTCCATCGAGTCGGCGAGTCGTTGCGCGGCTATGTCGATCTCTCTGTCTGCTGCGCCCCGGGCGACGCGAATCGGCGGGGCGGCGACCACCTCGTACCTACGGTGCCCGGTGCGCGAGGCGAAGGCCGCAACGATCGGCGCCCCCGTCAACGCGGCCAGACGCAAGGGGCCCTCCGGGATGCGCGACGGCTCGCCGAAGGCGACGACCGCGCGCGTGCGCATGCCCGGTGGCAGGCGGTCGATCTGCAGAGCCACCGCGCCGTTGCCGCGCAAATGTCGGGCGAGCGTCAGCGTGGCCAGCGGGTCGTCCCCCACGTGGGTCACCAGCAGTCCCTGGGCGCGCCGGGCCCCGTCCTGGATCGTCCTTGCGGTCGCGTCGGCTTCCGGAGCTTCGGCGATCATGATCTTGAGGCCGCGGTCCCGCGAGAGGAGCGGCCCTACGATCTCCCAGCCGCCCGTGTGAGCGGTGGCGATGATCAAGCCGCGCCTGTCTTCCAGCGCGTCCTCGAAGTGCCGGTCCCCCCACACGACGGCCTCCGGGAGGCGCGCGCGCGGCGAGCCGGCTCGTAGGATCTCCGCCAGGCACGAGGCATACGCCGCGAACGTGCGACCCACGTCGGCGGCGTCCCCGATCGCGCCTCGGGACGGTCGAAGGCGTCTCAGGTTGCGCGCTATTGCCCGACGTCGGTCGGAGGCGACGAGGCACACGGCGACGCCGATCGCGGGGGGCGCCACCCGAACGAACCACTCGGGACCGTAGGCCGACCCGAGGCGAGCCAGGCGGCGCAAGAGCGACCCGTCGAGGCTCGAGGGGCGAGCCCCACTAGACACGGATGATGTCGGGGGCCGCCTTCAGGAGCTCGTCGAGCCAGACCGTGCTCAACTTTTCTTGCATCGAGTTCGCGCGCAGCCGCTCGCGCAGGTTGCGGAAGTCGACGGCGTCGAGCTCCTGATCCTGGTTGAAACACGTGAAGACCACGCGCTCCACCCC
>DATGJA010000364.1:0-13045 GCA_035295445.1 Polyangiaceae bacterium
CCCGCCCGAGCCGCAGAGCACGCTCGAGCGCCTCCACGATGAGCTGCACCGTCCAGGCGTGCGGCGCCTCGTGCGCTCCGCTCCCGGTCAGCGTGTCCTCGTCCGTCTGTTCGGTCGCCTCGCAGCTCGGGCACGCAAGAAGCTCGCGGGGGTAAGGCATGTGGCAGTTGGCGCACAACCTCAACTGACCGGTCGTTCGCGAATTCGCGCGGCCGACGGGATCGACGCAGCAGAAGACGAAGTCCTGCGTACCGATGCGCAACCGGTCACCGTTGCTCAGCAGCGTCGGCTCTTTGATCGTCGCGCCGTTGACCTTGACGCCATTTCGACTCCCCGCGTCCTCGATGTGCGCGCCGTCGGCTCCAACGACAATTCGAGCATGCTTGCGCGACACCAGCGGGTCTTCGATCGTCAGGTGGCAGTCGAGACTGCGACCGATGATGGTAGTCCCCTGCGGTAGGTCGAATTCCTGAAGAACGAACCTGAGCCTGTAGCGCGCCACGGGAGAGAGGTGCCTCGTAGGGGCAGGCTGGCCGGAGCCTCGGCGCACGCTCGCCCCACGTTTACTATACCTGAGAGCCCGTCGAAGGGGCGCCGTTCTTCGTCCCACGCCGCATTTGCCCCGTCGACGTCTCTTCTCTTGACGTAACGTGCGGCACTCGGTTCGAGCTTCTCCTCCCAGACCCCACGCTATCGCACTGCGCTCACTCCCCAATTGTCCGATAGCTCGCCCCTAGCCCGTGGCGTCGGCGCTTTTGCCGGGGGCGACCGTGGGCAACTCGAGTAACATGGCCTGCCGGGGCCCCGACGCGACGCGTGGACGACCAAACCAAGGAACAAATCGAGCGAAACCTGCGAGACGCGGTCGCTCCGCTCGTGCGCACAGATGGGGGGGATGTCTACCTCGTGCGCTACGACGGCGACGACGTCTACATCCATCTCGCGGGGGCGTGCGCAGGGTGTCCCGGCGCGTCGATGACGAGCGCCAAGGTCATCCTCCCCGCCCTCCGCGCCGCCGCGCCCAAGGCGCGCGTCGTCCTCACCACCGGAGTCCGAATCCCCGACGGCGCGCGCAGGCTGTAGCTTCGAAACGCCGCTATCTCAGTGCTTGCCTTTGCCGGCCCCAGCACCCGCGTCCGCCGCCCCCGCCGCGCCGGCCTTCTTCGCGGCGTTTGGATCGCTGACCCCGCCCTTGGTGACGGCCGCGATGGCGGGATCGATCGCGAACGGATCGACCGCCTTGTTGGCGCGAAGGACGCCCAGGTTGTTCAGCGTGCGCTTGTCCTCGAGGACGATCCCGACGAGGTGCTCGTTCGAGCGATCGAGAACCCGGAGGTGAGTCAGCGGATCCTGCCAGTCGGCCGTCGTCCGATCGAGCCCTTGCGCAGCGTCCGCGGAGCGCACTCGCCCAGCGGAGCCGAGGACGCTGCCGAGCTTCGTCACGGCATCCTGGTATTTCGCGCCGAAGGGCCCGTCGGCCTTGAGCGGGATCTCGTCGTACAGCTTCCAGAGCTTGTCCTTGATGTAGAAGAAGTACCGGGTCTTGCCGTCCTTGAAGATCTTTTGCACGGCCTCTTCGTTCCGATACGAGTACTCGCCATGCAGAGGCCCCACGTCGTAGCCGGTCGGGGTGTCGCCGAACTGCGTATAGCTTCGCGTGAAGTTGACCTTGCGATTCTCCTTGTCCGCCTCGACCTCTTGCATCTGGATTCCCGGTTGCAAGTGGGCAATCTGCGGGGCGTAGTCGCGATCCAGAAGGCCGTCGACCGCGTTGTACGCGTCCGTGACCTCTTGATGGGTCATTCCCCAGTGCAGCTCGCGCTGCATCAGCGCCCCGAGCGTCGGCACGATCGGCGCGTCGCCCCCTTTCGCCTTCGGCGGCGCTGCAACGCCGCTGACGGCGAGCATGATGCCGGCCCCAAGTACTGACGTGGCTAGGATCGCTCGTTTCATGGTGATGCCCTCTGTGTCACGCTCGACGAATGCGAGGTCCAGGCACAAGGTAGCATACGCGGGGCTAGGCTCGCGCCAGCTCCGCGCTAGAAAGCACATGCCAATCCCCATGGGCTCCCGCGTCCACGCAGCGCTCGCCGTCCTGATTGTAACTTCCTGCGCTGGTGGGACGAAGGGGCTTCGCAACCGGGGAGACGGACCCCCGCCGTACGCATCGCACGACGCCGAGCTGTTCGACGACGCCATCGAGCCCTCGGCCTTGGGCGAGGCCGGGGAGGCGACGCTCAAGCCGGCCCGCTCCGACATGGCTCTCCGCGAGCGGACGCAGGTGAGCGACGCGACCCTTCGCGCGCGAATCGTGACGGTCACCGTTCGCGACGAGAACACCGGGCGAAGCTGGCTCCTTGGGCTCCAATCGCTCGGCGTCCTCACAGGCCAGCGGCCACCGGGGTCGGAGTTCACGGTAGAGGTCGACCCCACGAACCCCGCGGCCGGCATCTTGCGGGCCATGGAAGCGCGCCTCGTCGGGATGACGTTCGTGGCCTTCATCCGCGAGTACGCGGTGCAGTCGACCGAGGGCGCTGTTGGCGAGGGCACGCGCTGGCACTTTCATCTCGCGCGCGACGACAAGAGCGAGATTGCCGCGGTGCGCGAGGCGGCCGCGCTCGGCGAGGTGCGGTGACGCTCGCGCTGCGGCGTGCTACCTATAGATGGGCGGCGTTCGTGACGGTCGATATCAAGAGCCCCCGCGAAATCGAGCTGATGCGCCGGGTCTGTCGCCTGGCAGCGGAGACGCTCCTGCTCGTCGGTGAGAAGCTCCGACCTGGGATGACCACCGACCAGATCGACCACATCGTCCACGAGGACACGCTGCGGCAGGGTGCCCGGCCGGCGCCGCTGAACTACAAGGGGTTTCCAAAGAGCGTCTGCACCAGCGTCAACGACGTCGTCTGCCACGGGATCCCGGACGGGACGGTCCTCAAGAACGGAGACATCGTCAATGTCGACGTGACCCACGTCTACGAGGGTATGTTCGGAGACACGAGTGCCACTTTTTACGTCGGGACGCCGAGCCCGCAAGCGCGCAACGTCGTCGAGGTCGCGCGGCGGGCGCTCGACGTCGGCATCGCGCAGGTGCGGGACGGCTGTCGACTCGGAGACATCGGCGCCGCCATCCAGGAATACGTCGAGGGCGAAGGGTGCAGCGTCGTCCGAGACTTCGTCGGCCACGGCATCGGCCGCAAGTTCCATGAGCCGCCTCAAGTCAAGCACTACGGCAAGCGTGGCACGGGCGACCGACTTCGTGCCGGCATGACCTTCACCATCGAGCCAATGGTCAACTCCGGCGGGTGGGAGGTCGACGTCGACCCGGTCGACAAGTGGACCGTCCGCACTTCGGACGGCAGCCTGAGCGCGCAGTTCGAGCACACGATCCTCGTCACCCGCGAGGGGTGCGAGGTCCTCACGATCCGCGATCGGACGCTGCGCAACAGCGAGAACGTGGCGGCGCTCTTCGTCGCTTGAGCCCCGACCGGATCTGGAACCAGAGCGTTCTTCATCCGCTTGCCGACATCCCTACTCCCGACGCGCACCGAGCATCTCGGCCGCGGCCCGGCGCGCGGCGTCGCCGACCTTGATGCCGCCGATCATGCGGGCGACCTCGTCGATGCGGTCCGCCTCTCGCAGGCGACGGACGCTCGTCAGAGTACGCCCGCGAGACTCGGCCTTGTCGACGACGAAGTGCGCGTCGCCGAGCGCCGCGATCTGGGGCAAGTGGGTGATGCACAGGACCTGCCTATGCCTCGCGATGTCCGCGATCGCGCGCCCGATCACCTCGGCGACCGCGCCCCCCACGCCCGAGTCCACTTCGTCGAAGACGTACGTGCCGGCGGGCCCCCGATCGGCCAGGACGCGCTTGAGCGCCAGGAGAGCGCGCGACAGCTCGCCGCCGCTCGCAATCCGCCGGAGGGGCCGCGGATCTTCGCCGCGGTTGGCGGCGATGAGAAACTCGACGCGATCCATACCCGAGCGCGTCAACCGGGCCCCGTCGACCGAGATGGCCTCGCCGGCAGCGACCGTCGGCGTGACTTCAACGACGACCCGCGCGCGCCCCATACCGAGCTGCGCGAGCTCGGCGCCGATGGCGTCCGCCAGTCGGTCGGCCGCCTCTTTGCGCTTGCGTGACAGGGCCCTCGCCGACGCGGCGGCGCGACTCAAGCACGCGGCTCGGCTCTCTTCGAGGGACGCGAGCGTCTCGGACGCGCCCTCGAACCCCTCGATCTCCCGAGCCAGCGCCGCCCGGTACGAGAGCAGGTCCGCGGTCGTCGGACCGTGCTTCCGCAAGAGCTTATGCAAGCGAAACGCGCGCTCTTCGATCTCGGCAAGCCGCCCCGGGTTGGCTTCGACCCCCTCCGCGTACCGCGCCAGCGCCCGGGCGACGTCGGAGAGCTCCGCGCGGGCGGACTCGATGGCCCTCGCGTACGGAGAGAGCGACCCGTCGATGGCGGCGGCCTGGTCGACCTCCGACCCGAGCCTCGCAAGCTCATCGCAGATCGCGCTGTCTCCCTCGTAGAGCCGCTCCGCTGCGCGCCGCGCGGCGCCCTCGAGGCGCTCCGCGTGGCGCAGACGGGCACGCTCTTGTTCTAGCTCGACCTCTTCGCCGCTGCGCGGGTCCACCTCGTCGATCTCGCGCGCTTGCCATCGCACGAAATCCTCCCGCTCGACGCGCACCCTCTCTTGGGCGGCGGCCGCATCGACCTTGCGTATGATCGCGGAGAGGTCCTCGACCTGCTCTGCGACCGCGGCGCGGTCCCCCTCGAGCTTGCCGAACGCGTCGAGGTACTCGACGTGCGTCGCCGGGTCGGTCAAAGACACGCTCTCGTGCTGCGAGGCGATATCGCAAAGATCGGCCGCGATCTCGGCGAGTTGCGCCGCGGTGCAGAGGCGGCCGTTGAGATACGCTCGGCTTCGGGTGTCCGCACGGCCCTGCGTCGAGGCGGCCGGCACGACGCGACGGATGATGAGCTCTCTCTCGCTGGGGATGCCCGCCGCCTCGAGGCGAGCGAGCGCGCGCGACCCGGGTTCGATCTCGAAGAGGGCCTCCACCTCCGCTTCGTCGGCCCCGCCTCGCACGAGCTCCGGCCGCGAGCGGCCGCCGAGCACCAGCGACAGGGCCCCGACGAGCATCGATTTCCCGGCCCCCGTCTCGCCCGTAACGACGCTGAATCCCGACGGAAATTCAATATCGAGGCGCTCGATGAGGACGAGGTTTCGAACGCGAAGCTGCACCAGCATGCTCTCGATGGGGCCCCTTACGCCGCGTGCGCGGGGGTCGCAAGACGCATGAGCCATCGTGCAGCCACGACCTCCCTTTGCACTGGAACCCTTGACGCGCTTGTCCCGACTTCACTAGCCTACGCGGGCTCCGGCCCGCGAGAGCAGCCGGAAAGCCGAGGCTTTTCGGCTACGTACAACACTCTTCGCCCCATCCTCCGCAACTCCTCGTCCGCCCTCGTTCGTGCTTCCGTCCGCTTCCTGAGGGCCAGCCCAGGCGCGATGCCGTCCAGAACAACCGCGAAAAAGAAAGCCGCGTCGTCGGAGGCCCCCAAGGCGCTGTCAATCGAGGAGCGCACTTCGACGCTCGAAGAGCGGCTCAAGTCCGCGCCGATCGACTTGGTCAGCAAGTACCGGATCGACCTCGACACCGGCTGGATCGCACACGACAGCGCGCTCGAGGGCACCGTCTACACGCTGGCCGAGCTTCGCACCGCGATGGGCGCAGGCGACACCGGGACCTCGTTCGACTCGAGCATGCAACCCGTCGTCGAGGAGATCCGCCGTCACCGCGAGGCGTTGAATTTCGTCCGCGACCTCGCCATGAAGCGCCGGCAGCCGATCACCGTCGACGTCGTCAAACGGATCTACTGCGTGCTTCATCCCGAAGAGGGGGACGTCAAGACCGTCAAGTACCGCAAGGACATCCCGCAGCACCGCCTCTACTTCCACGAGTACGCGCCGCCCGACAAGATCGCGTACAAGCTGCGGCAGGTCGTCGACTGGGTCAACGACCCCGAGACGCGCCGCACTCGACCGCCCGTGCGCCTGGCCGCCCGCGCGCACTACGACTTGCTCCGGATCTTTCCGTTCGCCACCGACAGCGGGAAGGTCGCGCGCCTCGTCATGAACCTCTTGCTCTTGCGGAGCGGATATCCGCCGGCAATCATCCACTCCACAGAACGCCAGCGGTACTACGAGGCGCTGAAGGGCTCGAGCACGACCATGCACTTGATCGTGCAGGACGCCATCGAGAACAGCCTCGCGTCGATCGAGAAGCTCCTCGACGCGTACGACGCCTCCCAGCAGCGCTGACGGGCGCTCTAACCCCGCGGGGCCCCTTTACGAAGGCGAACTTTACGAAGGCCACGCCCGCGGGTAAGGCTCACTTACGATGCTCGCAAAACGCGTCATCCCTTGTCTGGATGTGCGGGAAGGCCGTGTCGTCAAGGGAGTACGCTTCGTCGGTCTGCGCGACGCGGGCGACCCGGTCGAGTGCGCGCGTCGCTACGACGCGGAGGGCGCGGACGAGATCACCTTCCTCGACATCACCGCTTCGCACGAGGGACGCGGGACCTTGCTCGACGTCGTGGCGCGCACGGCGGACGCGATCTTCGTGCCGCTCACGGTGGGTGGCGGCGTGCGTACCGAAGAGGACGTGCGCGCCCTCCTCGCCGCGGGCGCCGACAAGGTCAGCATCAACACGACGGCCGTGAAGAGCCCGGATATCGTCCGCAGGTGCTCGGACAGCTGGGGATCGCAGGCGATCGTCGTGGCGATCGACGCCAAGCGGCGCGTAGGGGGGCAGGGCTGGGAGGTGTTCGTGCACGGCGGGCGCACCGGCACCGGGCTCGACGTGCTCGAGTGGGCCGCGCGCGTCGTCGCCCTCGGCGCAGGAGAGATCCTCCTCACGAGCATGGATCGCGACGGCACGCTCTCGGGCTACGATCTCGAGCTGACCCGCGCGGTGGCCGACGCAGTGCCCGTTCCGGTCGTCGCCAGCGGCGGCGTCGGATCGCCGGACGACCTGCGAGCGGGGGTGATCGAGGGCCACGCGAGCGCAGTGCTCGCGGCCAGCATCTTCCACGACGGCACCTGCTCGATCGGAGAAGCCAAGCGGATGCTCGCGCGGGCCGGCGTTCCGGTGCGGCTCGACGAGGAGGGAGCGCGGGTCGCATGACCGGGGCCGGGAGCGCGCTCGACTCATCGGTCACCCTCGACGAGGTCTTCGCCGTCATCGCGTCCAAGCGGGTGCCGCTCGCGCCGGAGCTCGCCGGCTACCTGGTGCTCGAGATCGCCGAGCACGCCGACCCTTCGGGGGGCGACGTCGACCCGAAGAGCGTCTTCATCGGGGAAGAGGGGACGGTTGCCCTCGTCAAGCCGCGGCGAGAGGGCGCGGCCGGCGATGCGGAAGCGTCCGTGCGGGGGATGCTCGTGAGGCTCCTCGAGGCGAGCGGCTCGATCACGCCGGCCCTCGCAGCGGCCAGCAAGCGGACGAGCGGCTCGGGCCTCCCCGCTCTGGCAGAGGAGCTCGAGACGGCCCTCATCCCCGTGAACCGCGCCGCCGGTCGGCGAGCCCTCGCGCGCCTCGCGAGAGAGGTGAGGCGCGTCCTGCTCGGCGTGGGCCGAAATGCGCTCCCGTCGGCGTCCGACGCCCCGGTGCCCGCTCGGCGGTCGCCGGGCGCCAATCAGCCGCCGCGCCTCGAGCCCCCGGGGCCCTCCCAGCCGAACCCCCAGCCCTTCTCGCGTGACGAGGACCCGACCACGACGCGCCGGGAGATCCCCGACGCGCTGTTGAAGCGCGCGACCCCCGCCGATTGGAGCGAACTGCCGACGAGTCAGTTCGAGCCGTCGTCGCGCACGCCGTCGCCCTCGCAGGCGGACGTCGATTCGCTCATCGATCGATTCGCCGTGTCCAGCACCGGCGAGCAGCAGCACGCCAGGGAGCTCAAGGCGATGGCCGGGCTCGAACCCACCCCCCCGCCGCCCGAAGCCCGCCGCGCTCCGAGGGTCGAAGCACCCGGCGTCGAAAGCGGGCTGGATGCCGAGGTGGAGTCTCTCCTCGGCATGGCGCGGGCGACCGAGGAGCGGCAGCGAGCCGCCCCGATGTCGCCGCCGCCGTTGCAGCCTGCGCGGGCGCCGTTTCCATCGCGCGGGTTCGACGAGCGCCAGCTCCCCACGCAGCCCTCCCAACTTCATCGATCGCGCGCCTCCTTCGCCAGCGCGCCGCGGCTGCAAACCCGTCGGACGCCGCTCGTGCTGCTCGGACTCGGCGCCCTGATCGTCACGGGTGGAGCCGTCGGCGCGTGGCGCATGCGCTCGCCCGCCGCTCCCCTCGCCGAGCCGGCGGCCGCCCCGACCGATGGCGTCGCCGCTCGGTCCGCGGCACAGGCGTGCGCGGCGACCCTGGTCGTCGCAGACGTCCCGAGCCGCGCCGAGATCCTCCTGCGTGAGGGACAGGCGCCCGTCGACGTGGAGAAGATGCCCGTGGGCACGCGCCTTGAATTCGTCGCGACCGCAGAGGGATACGCTCCGCGCCGCGTGATCGTCCCGGCGGGTGCGAGCTGGGATACGGGGAGCGACGGAAAGCCGCGGCTCGAGGTCGCCGTTCAGCTGGACAAGTCGAGCGCCCGAGCCGGGGGCAACGACCCTTGGCCGGCAGGAGAGCCTGGGAGCGAGGTCGGCGGCGCGGGCCCTCCCGGCACCGTGCGCGTCATCGCGACGCCGCGCGGCGCCGAGGTCTGGCTCCTGACCGGCATGGGCCCCGAGGCGCGAATCGACCGGCTTCGCTGCGATCAGGATCTGGACGTGCTCGTCGCGGGCCCGACGACCCTGCGCAAGCGGCTCCACGTCGCAGCCGCGGACTTCGGCGCGACAGAGCCTTCCGGGGGGGCGTCCAAGACGGTGACCCGCCTGGCCAAGGTCAGCGCGAAGTAGCTATCCTGCCTCCATGCACGAGCAGGATGTCGCGATCGTCAAGGCGCTCGTTCCGGTGGCGTGGGCCGATGGAGTCTTCGCCGAAAAAGAACGGGAGATGCTGGAGGCGCTCCTCGACGCATACCACGCGACCGACAGCGAAAAGGAGATGGTGCGCGAGTACGCCGAGACGCGCCGGACGCTGGAAGACATCGACCCGCAGGAGCTCTCCGCGGACGACCGTAGGATCCTCCTTCAGCACGCGGTCCTGCTCACGTACTGCGACGGCGCCCAGTCGCAGGAGGAGAAGGACCTTCTCGAAGCACTCTCGAAGCGGCTCCGAATCCCGGAGGGGGAAGCGCACGCGCTCATCCTCGCCGGCGGCGAGCGCGCGAAGAAGTACCTTCACTTGACGTGAGGGCGGCCCCCGTCGCGCGCGGGAATGGACTCGATCTCCTTCAGCAAGGCGGTGGGGCTGAACGGTTTCGTGTAGTACGCCGTCGCTCCGGCCTCGAGCGCGCGCGCCTTCGACGAGTCGTCCGACAGCGCGCTGATGAAGATGATCGGCACGGTTCGAGTCGTCTCCGATCCCCGCAGTCGACGGCATACCTCGATGCCGTCGAAGGACCCCGGCAAGTTCAGATCCAGCAGAATGGCATCCGGCATTCGCATCAGCGCGGCGTCGATCCCCTTCGCTCCCGTAGGGACGGCCTCCACCTCGTGTCCTCGCGCGGATACGAGCGTTTCGATCATGTGACGGATGGAATCGGAGTCTTCGACGATGAGGATGCGCATGAGCCGAGCGAGCCGTTCGGCTAGCCTGTCACACGGCGCTCAGCATGGGAAGGTCACCGTGACGCGCACGCCGCCCCCGACGCCGTCTTCGACGGGCGCATCGGCCATCTCCAGCAGTGCTCCTTGAGAGAGGGCGATCTCTGCAGCGACGAACGTCGCGATCCCGCTCGGACGGCCGAAGGTGCCAGGCTCGACCTCCAGCCCGATGAGCGACAATCGCGCGGCCGCCGGCAGAATGGTCCCCGAGTCGTCGACGACCAAGCGCGCCCCGAGGCCGTCGGCGGGCGCGAGCATCTCGACGCGCACCCCCCCACCCCGCTTGGACGCTGCGATCGCATGCGCGACGAGCTCGCGAACCAACAGGGCCGCCGAGCGGGGCGCGACGCGTGCCATCGCCCGGGCCGAGGGGTCGGCTGGAACCGTGCGAACGACGAGGCCGACCCCGGCGCGCGACGCCCGCGCCTCTAGGGCGCGCACCTCGGCCCGCACGACCTCGAAGAGGTCCGCCTCGCGGCGCGCCTCGTGCGCATCGGCCTCCCCGACGGCGGCCAGCTCGGCCACGAAATCCTGGGCCGCGAGCAGCTTTCGATGCACGGACTCGAGCCGCTCGTCGAGATCCCCGTGCGTCGGCTGCATCACGGTCGAGAGATCGGGGGAGCTCTTGCGGGGGCGCGGCGCGGAGCGCAGAGCCGCCACCTCGCGTCCGACGGGCGAGAGCAGCGCCCGCAGCGTCGCAGCGATCCCACCCGCCAGGCGCGCGACCGCGGCGTATCGATCGGCGCCGGGGGTCGACGGGGGCGGATAGCTGGACGACGCGACCGAAGCTTCGTCGCCCGCCGTCCAGACGGCCGCGAGCTCCCGCGCGTACGCCTCGCCCTGTCGTCGTACCTCGTCGAGCTCCTTGCGGAGCTTGGCGACGTCTTCGCGCGCCTCGGATCCGTCGGCCGGAAGGGCGAGGACCTCGGCGCTGCCCTCGAGCTCGTATCGACCGCCGTAGCGGATCGCCATGCGCGAAAGCCACGCTCGCTCGGTGTCCGCCGTGGTCGAGCTGTCCGGACCGAGCGCGAGGCCGACGACGACCTCGTCCCCCTCACGCCGAATGGCGACCGAGTTCCCGCTGCCCGTCCCGTGGCCGAGCATCACGTGCAGCATCCGACGCAGCTCCGCCTCGTCGCCGAAGACCTCCGTCCCCCCGCCCGGCTCGATAGACACCCGCGCCTCGGGGGCAACTTCCCACACGAGGGACGCGAGATCGATCCGACCGCGGCGACCCCGAACGCTGACCGGCCGAGCGTGCAGGCTGGAGAGGACCTTCATCGCGTCGTCGAGCGTCGAGAGCGTCGCGTCCACACCGCTCGCGTCGACGCCCGGCGGCGGAGGCGCCTGCGTCAGCGCGGACACGCCTTTTCGGAGTCGCTCCGCCGCCCCCTGCGCTTCTTGCGTCAGGAGCCAACCGAGCTCCTGGCGTGTGAGCTTGCCCTTCGACACGGGCTCCGAGGATACGGCAGTCGGGCGTGTCGGTCACGAAGGTCAACGACGAGGCCGGAGATCTCAGTGATCCGGCGCGCCCCGCGCGGTCGCCGCCCGCGCCAAGACCGCCAACCCCCGCGAGGACGGCCCGTCGACCAGATCTCGGGCGCCGCCCTGCTCGGCGGCAACGGCACCCGCGACGGGTCGGGCCGCGACGCGCGCGGGCTCGGAGGCCCCGGACCCCACGGTCGAACCTCCCGTCGCCCAGGAGCGCTCGACGCCTCGCGCGAGCCACGTGAGCTCGACCCGTGCCGACCCGACCGACACCGACGCCGCACCCTGCTCCGGCCAGTGTGCGGGGGCCGGCAGCAGAAGGGTCGGCTGGCCCGCGAGGTCCCTGACGGCACCGGCCTCGACGCGGATCGCAGCGATCCCTGCAGCACTGAAGAGCCCGACGAGAGCGCCTGGGATGTACGGCGCCAACACCGCGCGCACGGACTTCGCGAGCTCGTGGGCGTGCCCCGAGAGGTCGCGCACCTCGTCGAGCGTCGCACAGAGAACGGCGACGCCGTTCGCGCGGATTTTGTTGATGACCGCGCCCACGGCCGGCATCGCCGCGATCGATGCACCGTCGACGAGGTCGAGCGTTTCGGCCGCACGCCAGTACACCGACCCCGGAAGTCCAGGGGTGCTTGCTTGCGACGCCTTTCCGGGAGGCCTTGACGCCCCTGCGGAATCCACCCGATCGCGGCGGCGCGCGACGAGCACGTCGTCGGTCGGTAGCATGCGCGGGACGGTGACTCGAACCGGTCGCTTGAAGGCTCGTGGATCTCCTACCTCCCCCGTAGCCACGGCGTAGGCGAGGGTCTCTGCGGACACGACGACCGCGGAGGGACGGCCCGTCCGCGGCTGGGGGTCGCTCGTGCGAAGCGACAGGCCGCCCCTCACGGGTCCATAGAGGCCCCCGCCGACGACCCTCGCGTCGGGCTCAATGGGGCGAGCACCGGTGGCGATGAGATCGGCCAGCGCCCCCGTCGCGGCCAGCACCTCGAGCATTTGCCTCGACGGCGTCGCCAGCAGGAAATCGAGCCGCGACGGCACTCGCTTGCTCTTGAGCAGGGCGGCTGCCGCGAGCAGATCCCTGAGCGAGGCGCCGCTGTCGCCCCCGAGGATGGCTTGCGTCACGGGTCGCCCGGCCAGATCACGGACCGGGCGCACCTGACCTTGCTCGTCGGAGGCGAGCGGATCGACCGCGCCGAGATCGACGTTGAACACTTCCTCGCACGGCGCGCCCGCGTCCGGCGCGAGCACCCGGTGCGCCTTGGAGCGGCGCTGGTCGCGCAAGAAGACTTCGGTGCGCTCGTCGCTGACGAAGAGGGCGGCCGCCGCACCCACCTGCGGCGCGAGGGCCGCCACGACGCAGCGCTCGCCGACGGAGAGCAGGCGCGCGCTCGGTCCCGTGAACTCCAGAACGACCGGAGCGCCCCTCTCTTCCTCGATTCGTCGAACGACGTCGCCCAATCCGCGGCGGAGGAGCTCCAGGGACACGTCGCGGGCGCAGACGAAGGGCCGAAGCCTCCCCCCGAGAATGACTTGAACGCTCACGGGCGACCGCACCAGCACGCGCCGAGTCGAGAGAGCGCGCGCGAGCGACGACGGCGGAACCACGAGCGTAAGCATCCCGATGCCGCCGACGCCCGCGAGCCGAGGCTCGTCCGTCACGCAAAGGCGCGCCGGGCACGCGAACCTCTCCGTGTGGACCGCGGCCGGAAACCCGGCCCCTGCCCGCGCCACGAGTAGCCCGCGCGCCAAGAACTCGGCCGCCGTGGCGCGAGGGTCGTCGGCCGAAGCCTCGTCG